>JAFOND010000004.1 GCA_017418645.1 Lachnospiraceae bacterium
GATCATGTGCGCGCCCACAACATCACAGTACGGCGCCATCACTGCGGTCCGGGACTGCGACGAAGAAGTTGCGGCCATGCGCGATGAATATAACGGCAGAAGAAGATATCTTTTAAAGAGATTCGAGAAGATGGGACTTAAATGCTTTGAACCCTTCGGAGCGTTTTATGTGTTCCCGTCCATAAAGGAATTCGGGCTTTCATCGGATGAATTCGCAACAAGATTCTTAACGGAAAAAAAGGTTGCGGTTGTTCCGGGAACAGCCTTCGGAGAATGCGGCGAAGGCTTTATTCGCATCTCCTATGCGTATTCTTTAAATCATTTAAGAAATGCGATGGATCGTTTGGAAGAGTTTATTTCGGAGCTTCGTAAATGAAAAGCATTAAGCAGATGATGATAGAAGCGAGAGGGCTCTCTCACGAATATTTCAGGCGGGACGATGACGGAAACGTCACTGAGATCGTAAACGCTCTTTCCGGCGTGGACATAAACGTAAAGCCGGGGCAGTTTATTGCGATACTGGGGCATAACGGATGCGGGAAATCGACGCTTGCAAAGCATATAAACGTGCTTCTTACGCCATCCGACGGTACGCTTTACGTTTCCGGGATGGATGTTAAGGACGAAGACAATACAATAGATATCAGAAGAAATGCCGGGATGGTGTTTCAGAATCCCGATAACCAGATAATCGCCAGCATCGTGGAAGAGGACGTGGCTTTCGGCCCGGAAAACATCGGCGTGGAGACGGACGAAATCTGGAAGCGCGTCGAGAAAAGTTTAAAATCCGTTGGAATGCTTGAATACAGAGATCATTCACCGAACCGGCTTTCCGGAGGACAGAAACAGAGAGTTGCCATCGCGGGCGTTATGGCGATGCAGCCGAAGTGCATAATCCTTGACGAAGCAACGGCAATGCTTGATCCTGTGGGAAGAAAAGAAGTCCTTTCCGCGGTTAAGGAGCTAAACAGGGAAAAGCATGTAACAATCCTTTGGATCACGCATTACATGGAGGAAGTCACGGAAGCGGATTATATCTATGTAATGGACAAAGGAAAGATAATAATGGAGGGCTCGCCCAAGGGCGTGTTCTCGCAGGTGGAACTTCTTCGGGAACACAGACTTTCCGTTCCGCAGATAACGGAGCTTGCGTTTGAACTTAAGGAAGAAGGGCTGCCGCTCCCGGACGGTATCCTGACCCGGGAGGAACTGATAGAGGAACTCAACAAATGCCGATTATCTTAGATCATGTGACATATAAATACAGCACCGGTACGGCGTACGAAAAGACAGCACTTTCGGACGTCTGTTTGACGATTCCGGACGGTCAGTTTATCGGCATTATCGGGCATACGGGCTCCGGGAAATCAACCCTTGTCCAGCACTTAAACGGTCTTTTAAAGGCTACAGAAGGAACCATATATTATAACGGAAAAGACATCTATGATAAGACCTTCGATATGAAGGATCTTCGGACACAGGTGGGAATGGTTTTTCAGTATCCGGAACATCAGCTTTTTGAAACCACGGTTTTTGAGGATGTTTCTTTCGGACCCAAGAACCAGGGTCTTCCCAAAAAAGATGTGGACTTAAGGGCATATGAGGCACTTTCAAGCGTTGGTATTCCCCAGGAAGTCTGCGACTCATCACCCTTTGAATTATCCGGCGGACAGAAAAGACGTGTTGCGATAGCCGGAGTTCTTGCTATGAAACCGGCGGTTCTTATCTTGGACGAGCCCACGGCGGGACTGGATCCCAAAGGCCGCGATGAGATCCTGGACCTTATTCAGGAAACCCATAGACGCTCGGGAAATACCGTCATCCTCGTATCCCACAGTATGGAAGACGTTGCTTCATACGTGGACCGCATCATTGTTATGGACGGCGGAAAAGTTAAGTACGACGACACCCCGAAAGAGGTGTTTAAATCATATAAAGAACTGGAAGAGATCGGTCTTGCGGCGCCGCAGGTCACATATCTCATGAAGGAATTAAAGGAAGCGGGCTGGCCCGTGAAGTCTTCCGTAACAACGGTTTCGGAGGCTCGGGATGAAATAATTAAAGCCCTTAAGAAATAAGATGCTAAGAGATATCACGATCGGACAATATTATCCCGCGGATTCAAAAATACATTCGCTGGACCCTCGCGTTAAGCTTCTTGCAACGCTTGTCTACATCATAAGCCTGTTTATGGTTGATGATGTGTTTTCGCTTCTCTTTATTTCGGTTGCTCTGGCGGCGGTGATCGTCACGTCAAAGGTTCCGTTTACATATATCATGCGGGGCCTGCATTCCATCATAATCCTTTTGATCTTTGCCGCGGCGTTTAACATTTTTCTGACGCCCGGTATCCCCATATTTACCATATGGAAACTGAATGTCACAAAAGAAGGAATAAAATCCGCTGCAGTAATGATGATAAGGATGATATATCTTATCGCGGGAACGTCGCTCATGACTCTTACAACGACGCCGAACGCGCTGACGGACGGGCTGGAGAAATCCCTTTCGCCCCTTAATAAGATAAACGTTCCGGTGCACGAGATTGCCATGATGATGAGCATCGCGCTCCGTTTTATACCGATCCTTATTGAAGAAACGGACAAGATCATGAAGGCCCAGATGGCCCGGGGCGCGGATTTTGAGAGCGGAAGCATCATAAAGAAAGCAAAGAATATGGTGCCGCTTCTTGTACCGCTTTTCGTATCGGCGTTCCGCCGCGCTAACGACCTTGCAATGGCGATGGAAGCCCGCTGCTACCACGGCGGAGAGGGCAGAACAAAGATGAAACCGCTGAAATATCAAAAGGGTGACGCAGTGGCGTATGTGCTGCTGGCGGCGTACCTGGCGGGGGTTATAATAATTAAGATTGTAACTAATAGCATACTCTGATGTAGTGCGCATTGTGTTGTAGTGAGGAATCTTAAGTAGTATAAATGGAAACAAAAGTATGAATATCTTATTCATGGACTGGAAGTGCTTCGGTCGCGAAAAGACCATAAGCACCTTCGAGGAGATGGGGCACAAAGTCTTCCCCTTCTCCCATAAAGATTATCAGGAGCGTCATTCGGAGGACTTTATAAAGGAATTCTCCGATTTCGCAGACAGAAAAAACATCGATCTCACATTCTCGTGGAACTATTTCCCCACGCTCGCATTCGCCTGTCACGAAAAGAATATCACCTATGTTTCATTTTTATATGACAACCCATACGTCATGCTCTATGACTATACCCTTGCATTCGAGACCAACCGTGTATATCTCTTCGATAGCACGGAATATAATTTCTTCATAAAGGGCGGACTGAACAACGTTTTCTATGAAGTCCTTCCAGGGGATACGGACCGCGTGGAACCGCTTCTGAAGAAGCCTTACGACCGGGCAAGATTAACATCCGACGTCTCATTTGTGGGCCAGTTATATTCCGAGGAACATACCTTCCTTGACCGCGTAACGGATGCCGGAGACGAATACTTAAATGGATACCTCCGCGGCATAATAGAAGCACAGAAGAAGGTGGCGGGATATAATTTCATAGAGGAACTTCTGGATGAACCCATCCTAAAAAGGATGTACGATGCGTATCCTTACGAACCGGACAGAAAGAGCGTTGAGACGCCGGGATATACATATGCAAATTATTTTGTGAACAGAAAGATAACGTCGGAAGAGCGCTATGCGCTGATCTCCCGTATCGGCAGGGAAATCCCGGATAAACTGAAACTCTTTACCTGGAATAAGGACACAAAGATTCCGGGTATAAAAAA
>JAFOND010000051.1 GCA_017418645.1 Lachnospiraceae bacterium
TCCGGCGCACGCACTCGGAAAGCTCCATCTTCTTCCTGTAGGGCCTTGTGGAATACATGGCATCGAAGGTATCCGCAACGGCAATGATCCGCGCAACCTCCGGACTCTCGTCCCCGGCCTTTCCGAAAGGATAACCCTTTCCGTCCAGTCTTTCGTGGTGATAACCGGCGCCGGTGGAAAGGTCCGGATCAACGGTGATATCCTTAAGGATATCGTATCCTACGGAGGCATGAGTCTTCATAATCTGGTATTCCTCGTCGTTAAGCGCTTCCGGCTTATTTAAGATCTCGTCGGGAATGGAAATCTTTCCGATATCATGGAGCATGGCAATGTTCTTGATCCTGTTGACTTCCGCATCGCTCTTTCCCATTTCTTTTGCAAGCATGGCGGTGTACCTTGCAACCCGGAAGGAATGACCGTTTGTATAACGGTCCTTAATATCGATAATCTTTGCAAAAGCATTGATCATTTCATCAATAAAGGTCTGCTTTGCCTTTTCACGTTTTTCCGCTGCCTTTGCACGGCGTCTGAATATAAATGCCACAACAAAGATGATGGCGGCAGCGAATACTGCAATAACTATGATCCAGAACCACCATAGCTCGGAAAGCGCTTTTTCCTTTATTATCGTAACATCTATCTCGCTTTCCTCTTTTCCCGTAAGGGAATTGGTTGTCGCAAGATGGAAAGTATAGGTTCCGCCGGGAAGGTTCGTATATTCAATCGGAGAAAGAGTACCCTTTGTCGCGGTACTGAAATTCTCGTCGAAGCCTTCGAGGCGATAGCGAACGTTCGTATTGTTCAGCGCATATGAAAGCGCATAACCGTATATTGTGATACGCTTAACATCGCTTGAAAGATTAAGCGTATTGTTTTCTATGTAAACATATTCATCATCCACTTTAATAAACGGAACCGCAAGCCTGACTTTTGATTTCGTATCGTGGCTCTTGTTAATGTTCATCATCGTGATGCCGGAAGTACCGGAGATATAAAGGTTTCCGTTATCATCGATATAGTTTCTGGAGTTACCCGTCGTAACATGGGGCAGTCCCGCCTCCGTATCATAATGTACGTATTCGATCTCCCCGTTCGCAAGAAGTTCTTCCGCGGTGGTGTTATAGATTCCGTTGGAACCCAGGATCCACATTCCGCCATGGGAGTCCGAAAAGATATCAAAGTTGTTGGGATACGGAAATTTCTCCACCGTTTCAAACTTTCCGTCCCTGTAAAAGGCGATGGAGTTTGAAGTTACGATCCAATAGACATCACGATAGGGATCCTTTTTAATGCGAAGTATTACTTCCGAATTAAGTCCGTCGCCTATTCCGTAGTTTTCCACGCTTCCGTCCGCTTTAATGATATGGACTCCGTCACCGTTTCCGCCCAGGAAGATATCCCCGTCGGGGCCCTCGCATATCGTAAGCATCTCATCTGATTCAAGTTTGTTCTCGCTGTTATATACTTCCCCCGGAACACCGTTTTCGATAAACTGAACGCCCGCGTTCGTCGCCACAACATATCTTCCGTCCGAAAGCTCCGTCACTGTTCTGATACGGTTTGATATAAGCCCCTTTTCTTCGTTTATGTTTTCCGTTGTTCCGTCCGGATGTATAACATACAGCCCGTGGTTACTGTATGTACAGATAAGAAGATTTCCTTTTGAATCCTGTTTTATTGACCTTATACGAACTCCTTCAAGCTCGTTTGTAAGCTCGTCCTGTATTCTCTTTTCCGTTGCATCTATAACGATAAGTCCGTTGTCCGTACCAACATAAAGTCGGTCTCTCCATACGCAGGTCGTATTTGCAACAACATCATCATCCAGCCCGGCCAGTCTTGATATGTCCGTAAAGATACTTGTCGTTATCTTCATGACGCCCTGTCTGGAAGACGTAAACCAGAGATTGCCTTCATAGTCTTCCATCATGCTGTCGACAGAGTTTGTCATGGCAACCTTCTGGAGTTTGATACATCCCGAGCCGTTTCTCTTCATATGCGAAATACCCTTATCCGCACATATGTATATGGAGTTTGCCACAAAACAAAGATCGTTTATATTCTCGTTGTCCGGGATCTCATAAACCGCCGCGCCCGTAAGACCGTTCTTAAGATTTCCGTAGATGACCTTATTATCCTTTGTTCCGAAATATGCCATGCCCTCGTTTTCACCGCTCTGTATTTTTTCGGGAAGAACGCAGTCGATCTTTCCATAGGGGATGGCATCTTCGGATATAAAATCCGTGACTTTAAGTTCATCGAGGATGAATACGGATCCGTTGTCAAGCACGCCGTAGACAAGTTCACCGTCTTCACTCTTCTTAAGCTTCACAATGTATTCGTCGTTAACACGTTCGTCATCGATACGGTGAAGAGCATTCTTTGGATCAACATAGAAAAGACCTTCCATCGTTCCGATAAGGATATTTCCGTTCTTATCCTCCGCAAGGGACCTTGAAGAAAGGGAAACGAGACCGTCTTCACGATCGAATTTTTCATAATTGTCTTTATCGATAAGCATAACGCCGGCATCGTTCATGCCGACCCAGATCCTGTCTTTCGAATCCACGAGAAGACTTACAACCGATGCAATACCGTAATCCGTACCCCAGCGGACAAACTCGTTTCCGTCGTATCGCACAAGACCGGAGTAACTTCCGATCCATATAAAACCGTCCGCCGTCTGTGCAATGGCGTTTGCCTCCGAAGTGGGCATACCGATGGATCCGTCGTAAAGAACGGCGGTCTGTCCCGCCTTCAGGCCGGTGTCATCCTGAGAATTGACATCCCCTATGACCGCGTCAACGGTCCTCATTTCGGGGAAGGCGGATACCGCTAAGGATACTGCAAGAGCGGTGGATAGTAGGATCGTTGCAAATCGTTTTCTCATTTTTTGTTTCCTAAGTGTATCAGTTTTCGTAGGGTCTGGTGTAGTATACGTTTCCGTAAATGTCCGTAAACTTATATGTTATAACGCCGGAAAGTTCCGCGTTCACAAGCGTTAAGGAATCCTTTCCTTTCACCTTAATGGGATCGTTTATCTTGTAGACATCCGTAAAGTTTCCTTTGCTGTCATATCCGTCGCAGAGAAGCTGGATAACATCTCCGTCCTTCGGCACGGCATCCATCTTTGAAACCGTATCCGTCTCTCCCGCGCGATACTCTCTTCTGAAGCCCACGATGGAGCCCTGTTGATCATCCGGAGTAAAAGATACGATAAGATATCCGTATTCGTCGTTTAACGTACAGGGGATCCTTCCCTCAGCGGTAACTCCGTTTTCATCCTCATGATATGAGGTCTGATAATATGCCACCGCATCATTGTTTATGGTAAGCCAGGACTTAACCTTTGACTGAACAAGATAGCCGTCGTCATTGTAATTAAACGCGATATCCGGCGTATCCTCGCCCATAACGAGCCATTCGCCGTCATCCTCAACCATAAGGCAGACAACAGCTTCCGTTATAAGTTCCCAGTCTTCATCCGTAAGGGGAAGGGCTCCGTCCTTTGTCCACTGGAAGTGCGAAGGATCGATCTGGTTATTTGCTATGTAATCCGCGGAACTCTGTGAAAGAGAACCGATGGCATCCGAGATCTCGCTTGATGTTACCATGGTTCCAAGCTTTGCCGATGAAGCAGCCTGTCCCGGCATGGATCTGCAGAGTTCGGTAAGAACGGCCGCTCCGAAGGAGAAAAGATCGGCGCCGTTTGAAAGAGCGGCGTACTGTCCGCCTTCCTGATAATCCCTGTAGGATGTTATGCATTTTCCGTAGTCATCTCCCATCCCGATCTCGCTGTATATACCGGACATGGCCTCTGTCCTCTCTTCCGATCCGCGGTACGGGAAGTATATGGAAACGCCGTAGGAATTCTCCATATATCTTGAAACTTTATTGTATTTTACAGTGTTTAAGATCGCTTCCCGGAGTTCCTCGCCCTCGCTCGTTCCGAGGCGGTTTGTAAAATGGCAAAGGTCGATCTGGTCTATAACGCAGCTTTCCGCAAATTCCCTTGTTGCTCCACGGGCATTCGTAACCGTCTTATATTCTTCTTCGTTATCGATCTGGTCTCTGGTTTTTGCCGCAAACTTCTGAAGTTTATCGGGTACTGTCTGTGAAAACTCCGCAAGGTCGATGACCGAAAGCGTCGTATCCTGTCCCGGAGCATCCTTTTCGCATGCGGCTGTGTATGTATCCACGATCAGCTTTCCGATGGATACCGTATCCATTCCCGGATCCTTTGATACTTCGTTAAGCCATTTCGTGTAAAACCAGCCCACACCCGGTTCGATCTCTTCGGATGCGATAAGATAATCCGCGAAGGGATCAAGCATGAGAGCCGTTTCCGCGGTTGCCATAAGACATGCATCGAAACCAACGAAATCAAAGGTAACGCCCCCGTCTTCAAGGGCGGATTTTATCTCGGAAAGATCCATGCTGTCATCGCTTCCGGACTTCTCGTCATAACCGTAGCCGGAAAGGGAACCGCCGCCGTGATCCCACATAATAAGTTCATAGCGGTTTGCGGGATATTCTTCCTCGCAATAACGAATGAATGTCGAGAGGTTATCGGGATCCGTCATCGGTTTGGAGCCCATATCCTTTTCAAGACATTCAAGCTGATTATCACTTATTTTATATATCTGGTTCTTCTTTGAAGAAATAACGTTGTTCTGCCAGCCTTTGCAACCGCCGGTATAAACAAGAATGTTTATATTGTCGGAAAGATCCGCGGCAAGCATTTCCTGAAGATCAGTCGTTGCGCATTTTGAACGGGATTCAAGATCCGTTCCGCAAAGATAGAGCATAATGGTCATGGTATCGGAACCGTCGCCCTTTATCTTTGTGCGCTTCGGACGCGCTTCGGAAGATACGTCGGTTATAAGCTTGCCGGAATTTGAACCCAGTTCCCAGCCGTCACTTGAATAGGACGAACTGTCCGAGTCATAGTCCGAGTCACTGTCATATTCCGTATACTCGCTGCCGGATGAGCCGTTATCATCCGAATCACCGAAAAGTGATCCGATTCCCATAACTGCGACAACAATTACAACTACCAGTCCGATGATCAGTGTGCCGCAGCCGCCGCCACCGCCGGAACGCTGAGGTCCCCTGGATGAGCCGCCGGAACTTCCCGATCCGCCTCCGAAGGGAGAGCCGCCGCCCATTGCGGAATGGCCCGTGCCCGACCCCTTGTTAAGATTGGCGCTTCCGCCGCTCGATGTTGTTTTTCTTCCTGTTGGTTTTTCCATTTCTTCCTCCCCATGATACTTATTTAAAAGTATCCGCAGTAATATTATTTAGATCCACGTTCTTGGTTTCTTTTACCTTCGTCATCAGAATAAGGAGCGAAAGGATCATGAACGGAACGCAGATAAGCAAACAAAGGACATCCATACTGATGAAATTCTGTCCCACTATAAACGCCGCCTGTCCTATAAACATTCCCGCGCCGATAAGAACGGATATGGTTCCCATAACGGACGAGCGCATTGTTGACGGTGTGGATTCCGCCGGCATTGTAAGAATTATGGTATCACTCATGGACCAGAGTCCTCCGATGGAGCAGCCGTAAGCTATTCCCGCCGGAACAGGTCCCCATCCGAATCTGCATGAGAATACAAAGAGAAGCAGTCCCACAACCGCAAGGCTTCCCAGAAGAAGGCAGACCTTCTTTCTTCCCAGTTTATCGGAAAAGAAACCGGAAAGGATCGTTATTATTCCGTTAAAGAAGGGATATATGGTAAGAGCGATCGATACAAGTTTCGTGTCCATGGCGCCTTCCATAATCGTTGCGTAATATGATGTGTACACGGTTGTTGCAAAGAAGATAAATCCTGCGACAAGGATCCATCTCAACTGTTTGTTTTTAAAGATATACTTAAGCGCGTGGAAAACGCCGCCGCCTTCGGAAACACCCGCTTCCTTCTCTCCTTCGGCCTTCTTTTCTCTCTCCTCCGGAGTCATGCGAAGATATTCCCTTCTCTGATCAAGAAATACCGGAGTCTCACGGACGAAGAAGTATGAAAGCGCACCGATAACGATGGCAAAGATCACCGGAATAAGATAAACACCTCTCCATGATCCCGCGTTATCCTCACTTAAGAAGATCCTTGAGAGCACCCCGATAAGGGATACGGACATCAGCGCGACGCCCTTTGCGATAAAGCTGAACGTTGCCCTCTTTTCCTTCGGTGCCGTCTCCATGATATAAAGGACCTGCATGTCGTTGGGCGTAAAGAAAAGCATAACGAGCATCCCGACGATGTATTGAAAAACACCGGCGGAAGTCATTACCACAAGCATTCCGATTCCCATTCCTATGGTGTTTATCATAAGAAAAACCCTTCTTCCGTATTTGTCCGAAAGGGCCTTATAGAAAGGGGTTATAATGAGAAGAAAATTAGA
>JAFOND010000052.1 GCA_017418645.1 Lachnospiraceae bacterium
ATATTACGGAAAGCAATCTTAATATCAGAATGGACAGTTCTTTCGGATCAATGAGTGAGGATATAGACCTTGAAAAAGAAGGAAAAGATATGAGAAGAGGGTTTAATCCCAAGTTTTATATTGATGCCCTTCGTGTTATTGATGAAGAAACGGTTACGATTTACTACATAAATCCGAAAGTACCGTGCTTTATAAAGGATGAAAACGAGACATATATTTATCTTGTGCTTCCGGTTAATATTCTTTAATTGATCAAAATTATGGTAGAAGAGATTGTATTAAGAGAAGGCGATGAATTCATAAAACTTGGTCAGCTTCTTAAAAAAGCGGGGGTTGTCGGATACGGATCCGATGCAAAGATGCTTATTGAAAGCGGAGAAATCCTTGTAAACGGAGAAGTTGAGCTTCGTCGCGGCAGAAAATGTTATCCCGGAGATGAGATAAAACTGGAAGACAGTGTATTTAAGGTGGTTTCTCCATGATCATAAGGGAGATTGCTCTTAAAGATTTCAGAAATTACGATAATGTAAAAATTGAATTTTCGGACGGTGTTAATATCCTGTACGGCGAAAATGCCCAGGGAAAAACAAATATTCTGGAAGCATGTTATTTATGTTCCACCGGAAAATCCCATAAAGGCGCCAAAGACAGGGAAATGATAAATTTTAATGCCGATGAGGGACATGTAAGATCCGTTGTTTTTAAAGATGAAAGAGAAACAACGATCGATATACATTTAAGAGGCCAAAAAACAAAAGGTGTGGCTGTAAATCATGTTCCTGCCAGGAAATCATCGGAATTATATGGATTATTAAATATTGTTTTATTTTCACCCGAAGATCTGTCAATAATAAAGAGCGGGCCCGAAAAAAGACGTCGTTTTATGGATAGTGAGCTCTGCCAGATAGATAAGATATATTTATATAATTTAAAGAAATATCATAAGGTTTTAGACCAGAGAAATAAGCTTTTAAAGGATATACTAAAAAAACCGGCTCTTAAAGATACATTGTCCGTATGGGACGAAAAGCTTGTGGAATACGGAAATCTTATAATAAAAACAAGATCCGAATTTGTTTTAAAGCTATTTTCGAAATGTAAAGACATACATTCCGGTATTTCGGGAGGAAAAGAAGAAATAGGTATTTTTTATGAGCCTTCCGTAACGGAAAAAACCTTTGAAGAAAAGCTGTTTACGGCCGGCGAAAGAGATATGTACTCGGGAACGACATCCGTCGGTCCTCACAGAGATGACATAAAAATAACCATAAATGACATTGATATAAGAAAATACGGATCCCAGGGACAGCAGAGAACAGCGGCTTTATCCTTAAAATTATCGGAAATAGCCATAATGGAAGAAACAATAAAAGATAAACCGGTACTGCTTTTGGATGATGTATTATCCGAACTTGACAGTAACAGACAGAAAGATCTTTTAAACAGTATTAAAGGGACACAGACAATAATAACCTGTACGGGTCTTGATGAATTCGTAAAAAACAGGTTTGAAAGTGATAAAGTATTTAACGTTAAAAACGGTGAAATCAAAGAAATAACACTACCGGAGGAATTATGACGGATACAGAGATTACAAACGAAATGCATGTGACGGAAGAATACGGCGCCGATAATATTCAGATATTAGAAGGTCTTGAAGCCGTAAGAAAACGTCCGGGTATGTATATTGGATCCACTTCCGAGATGGGTCTTCATCATCTTGTTTATGAAATCGTGGATAATGCGGTTGATGAAGCTCTTGCGGGATATTGTAAACATGTTGTTGTTACCATAAATGAGGACGGATCCTGTACGGTTGAAGATGACGGACGAGGAATTCCCACCGGAATTAACCATAAAGCGGGACTTCCCGCAGTTGAAGTTGTATTTACGGTTCTTCATGCCGGCGGAAAATTCGGCGGTGGCGGATATAAAGTATCCGGAGGTCTTCACGGTGTAGGCGCTTCGGTTGTTAACGCTCTTTCAAACTGGCTTGAAGTTACCATATATCGTGACGGAAAAGAATTTAAACAGCGTTATGAAAGAGGAAAAACAATGTATCCTCTTAAGGAAGTAGGCACCTGTGATCCGGAAAAAACCGGTACAAAGGTAACATTCTTCCCGGATGATACTATATTTGATACCGTAGTATTTGATTTTGACACATTAAAGAAACGTTTAAGACAGACGGCTTTCCTTACAAAAGACCTTCATATCACGCTTCGTGACAACAGGGAAGAAGAACCTCTTGAAAGAGTTTTCCATTATGAAGGCGGAATTAAGGAATTCGTTTCATACTTAAACCGCGGTAAAAACGGACTTTATGAAGATGTAATCTATTGTGAAGGCATAAAAGACGGGGTTTATGTTGAGGTTGCACTTCAGCATAACGATTCCTATGTTGAAACAACCCAGAGCTTTGTTAACAATATAGTAACTCCCGAGGGCGGTATGCATATTGCTGGTTTCAGGGCTGCCATAACAAAGATATTCAATAATTACGCGAGAGATAACAAATATCTTAAAGATAACGATGAGCCGCTTTCCGGAGAAGATATCCGCGAAGGCATGGCCGCTATTGTTTCCGTAAAGATAGAAGAACCGCAGTTTGAGGGACAGACAAAGCAAAAACTGGGAAATTCGGAAGCTAGAGGAGCCGTTGATTCCGTTGTAAGCGAAAAACTGACATATTATCTTGAGCAGAATCCTTCCGTTGCAAAGACTATCCTTGAAAAATCCATACAGTCTCAGCGCGCAAGGGAGGCTGCAAGAAAAGCAAGGGATCTTACAAGAAGAAAATCCGCTCTTGAAGGGAATTCACTTCCCGGAAAACTTGCGGATTGTTCGGATAAAGACCCCGCAAATTGCGAAATATTCATTGTCGAGGGAGATTCCGCAGGCGGTTCCGCAAAGACTGCACGTGACAGAAAAACCCAGGCAATTCTTCCTCTTCGCGGTAAAATCCTTAATGTTGAAAAGGCAAGAGAAGATAAAATATATGCGAATGCTGAAATAAAGGCAATGATAACCTGCTTCGGCACGGGAATTCATGATGATTTTGATATAAGTAAATTAAAATATCATAAGATCATAATCATGACCGATGCCGACGTTGACGGTGCCCATATTGCTACTCTTATGCTTACGTTCCTGTATCGCTTTATGCCGGATCTCATCCGTCAGGGTTATGTTTACCTTGCAATGCCGCCTCTTTACAAGATAGAGAAGAATAAAAAGGTCTGGTATGCATACAGTGATGAAGAACTTAACAATATTTTGATAGAGATCGGACGTGACGGAAATAACAAGATCCAGCGCTACAAGGGTCTCGGTGAGATGGATGCGGAGCAGCTCTGGGAAACCACAATGGATCCGGAGAGGCGTATTTTAAAGAAAGTATGCATCGAAGACTTTGATGAAGCGGATGTAGACCTTACATTCTCGATCCTTATGGGCGATAAGGTTGAGCCCAGAAGGGAATTTATAGAAGAAAATGCTAAGTATGTGCAAAACTTGGATATATAAGGCGGATAAAACATAATAGATTGACCGTCATGCTTGCATGTAAGGGCAATATGTTATGTTTTAGACGGCAAAACCATGAGGAAGGAGGGCGTAGCCCGTATTCCGAATGGTTTGGATTACAAAGTAATCCGTTATATATATAAACGTAAGAGGAACACTAAATGGACGAAAACAAGAACTTAGAAGAAGAAATAGAAGAAACCGAGGAAGAGGTTGAAACCGGCGGAGAAATAA
>JAFOND010000005.1 GCA_017418645.1 Lachnospiraceae bacterium
AAAGTATCTTCTTTCAGTGTCTGGGGATTTACTGATATCCTGTTCACCCCATATTCCTTTAAAACCGATAGTTTGTCTTTTGTGATGGAATCCGGTCTTCCCGCTTCCACCGTATATTCGAGAAAGCCTTCCTTATGGCTTCTTTTCGAACGGCTTAACACTTTTTCCTCAAGATACGAAAGAAGTTCCTTCAATTCCTCGGCAGAAAGGGATGTCGGCGTTCCCCCGCCGAAATACACGGATGTGAGCGGCCTGTCCGTCATGTTCTCCGACACAAGATCAATATCGCTCTTTAACGCCGCTATATAGTCCTTTACAAGCGCGTTCCCTTCCTTTTGGGGAATCGGATAAGAGGGAAACGAGCAATACAGGCAGGTGCTGGGGCAAAACGGGATTCCGATGTAAAGGCTGTATGCCTTTTCGTTCCTTCCGCCCGTTGCGATATCAAGGATCTCGATCTCTTTCTTTGCGATACTTACGGAGAGATCCGCCTTTCTGTCCGAACAAAGATAGACAGACTTCATATACTCCGTCGCTTCTTTTTCCGGACCGCTCCCTCTGTTTTTTTCTTCCTCAAGTATCTTCCTTGCGATCTTTACCGGCCGAATTCCGGAAAGAGTCCCCCAGGGAAGCTCTTTTTTTGTATATCCCGAAAGGACTTTATAGACTGCCCTTTTTAGATAATTCTTGTATTCCGGTCTGTCAACGCCTTCGGGAACGCTTGCCTTTACGGCGCTCGCTTCATCTTTTAAATCTTCATTTAACAGTGAAACTTCTATTGATCTTTCTTTCGCCTTTACAAAAAGAGAAAGACGGGAGTCCTCCTCTTTTCTCTCTTCCGGCAGAAAGGCATATAAAAGCCCCTGCACGTCATATAAAAAACTTTCGTCGTTTATGTTTATCTTCATTGTTTATCCGGATCAGCCCGCCGCTCTGTCGATATCTATAACGCTGTCAATCTGGCGGAGTTTTTCCGTAAGTCCCCGTATCTCTTCTTTGTTTCTGATCCCGAAAACAACTTCTATCGTTACGACACCGTTCTTCGCCGTATGCGAATGAATGGATGTGATATCGATCTCTTTCTCCGTAAATGTCTTTGATATATCAACAAGAAGTCCTTTTCTGTTATTGCAATAGATATTAAGCGTCGTAAGGTAGATGGCATCCTGTTTTCCTGAAATAAGGCCTTCTTCCCATTCCGCCTCTATCATCCTCTCCTTTTCAATGTCGGAGATGGACATAACGTTTATGCAATCCGTTCTGTGTATGGAAATACCGCGGCCTCGGGTGATAAATCCCACAATCTCGTCTCCCGGAACCGGATTACAGCATTTCGAAAAATGAACCGGCATATCAAAGGCACCCTTAATGCGGACTCCGCTCTTTGAACGTCTTGTCTTTTCGATATGCTCAATAGAGGCGTTGCCGTCGTCTTTTTCCGCAAGGATGTCTTCGTCCGTAAGAAGAATCGGATGATCGTGTCTGTATTCTTCATACATGCGGTTTACGATCTGGCCTTCCTTTAATCCGCCGTGACCGACGGTCGCAAGAACGGCATCCCAGTCATGGAAACCGTAACGGCGCATAACCGCCGCCTGATATGAAGGTATATTTATAAGGGAAAGATCTATACCATGGCTCTTTGCATGCGCCGCGATAAGTTCCTTTCCTTTTTGTACGTTCTCTTCCTTGACGGACTGTCTGAACCACTGATTAATCTTATTCTTAGCCTGTGTGGAACGGACGATCTTAAGCCAGTCATGGGAGGGTCCGCGGGCATTTTGAGACGTTATGATGTCTATTCTGTCTCCGTTTTGGATAACATAGTCTATGGGCACGAGCCTGTCGTTGACCTTTGCACCAACCATTCTGTTTCCGACAGCCGAATGAATGCTGTATGCAAAGTCGATGGGAGTGGATCCCATCGGAAGATTTTTGACATCACCCGTCGGCGTAAAGCAGAAAACCGTGTCCGAAAACAGGTTTAAATCGTTCTTTAACAATGAGACAAATTCCC
Organism: Lachnospiraceae bacterium; assembly: GCA_017418645.1. Lineage (GTDB taxonomy): Bacteria > Bacillota > Clostridia > Lachnospirales > Lachnospiraceae > FD2005. Next base: position 2,018 of record JAFOND010000005.1, read on the forward strand.
TATTATCCTCGGCATCCTGCTGCCACTCGAGTATCTGACGAAGCCAGGTGAGCTTCTGCTCTTCGCCTCGTACCGTTGCTCCCTCACCACTCTCTTTATACTTCCAGTGGGCAGCTATACCGTATTCGGAAGTGCGGTGCATCTCAAAGGTTCTTATCTGAATTTCAAAAGGAGTACCCGCCGGTCCGATTACCGTCGTATGAAGCGACTGGTACATATTCGGCTTCGGCATGGCAATATAATCCTTAAAGCGCCCCGGGATCGGGGTATAGTGTTCATGTATGATACCCAGCGCCGTATAGCAGTCCGTAACGGTATCGACAATGATCCTTATTGCAAAAAGATCGTATATCTCTTCAAGGGTCTTCCCCTGATTTTTCATTTTCTTGTAGATAGAGAAGAAATGCTTTGCCCTGCCTTCTATGGAAGCGGTAAGCCCCGCATCGAAAATATGTCTTCCCACCTCGTCTATAAGACTCTGAACATAATTGTCGCGCTGCGCCCTGCGGGTTGCTATCTGATTTACAAGATCATAATATGCCTTGGGCTCAAGATATTTGAGCGAAAGGTCATCCAGCTCGATCTTGATCTTTGAAATACCGAGTCTCTGGGCAAGCGGCGCATAAATCTCCTGCGTTTCCTTTGCCTTTTCACGCTGTTTTTCCGGCGTCATGTATTTAAGGGTACGCATGTTATGAAGCCTGTCGGCTAGTTTTATAAGAATAACGCGGATATCCTTTGTCATGGCAAGGAACATCTTTCTTAGATTCTCTGCCTGAACCTCCACTTTATCCGCATCATAAGAAAGCTGTGTCAGCTTTGTAACTCCGTCAACCAGCTGCGCAACATCATCCGAGAATTCCTTTCGGATCTCCTCATCCGTCATCACCGTATCTTCCACAACGTCATGAAGTATGCCGGCAACGATGGTTTCCTTGTCAAGTTCAAGGTCCGCAAGGATTATCGCAACGCAAAGAGGATGTATGATATATGGTTCTCCGGACTTTCTCTTCTGGTCTTTATGCGCATCGCGTGCTACCTGATACGCATGCTCAACCATGCTGATGTCCGTATTCGGGTGATACCGCCTTATACAGGAGACAAGTTCCTTGTAAAGGTCTTCCGGATCCTTAAAATCCTCGGTTCGGATCACGCCGCCGTTTTCAACATCCGCCTTTAGCTCTAATGTATGAAGTTCCAATTCTTCGTCTTGAAGAACAGCATCACCCATTACTTCTTAATTCTCTCCAATGCCTTTAACGTGTTTTCATATGTTCCGAAAGCAGTCAGTCTGAAATATCCCTCTCCGGACGGGCCGAAACCGCTTCCCGGAGTTCCGACGATATTCTTTTCCTTTAAAAGATAATCAAAGAACTCCCATGATGTCATATTATCAGGAGTCTTAAGCCAGATATATGGAGCGTTTACGCCGCCGTAAACATCATATCCCGCATCTTTCAAGCCTTCCCTTATAACCTTCGCATTTCTCATATAATAAGAAATAAGCTCTTTTACTTCTTTCTGTCCGTCCTCCGAATATACGGCTTCGCCCGCTCTCTGGATGATGTACGGCGCGCCGTTAAACTTTGTTCCGTGACGTCTTGCCCACATGTCATGAAGCGAAGCTCCGTCGTTTTTAATATCCTTAGGAACAACCGTATATCCTAAACGAACACCGGTAAAGCCCGCATTCTTCGAAAATGATCTTATCTCTATCGCACAGTTTCTTGCGTTATCGCATTCATATATGGAATGGGGCACATCGCTTTCACTTATATATGCTTCGTATGCAGCATCGAAAATGATAAGACATCCGTTTTCGTTTGCATAATCAACCCATTTCTGGAGTTCTTCTTTTTTTAGAGTAGTTCCTGTGGGGTTATTCGGCAGGCAAAGATAAATGACGTCCGGTCTTTCTTCCGGGAAAGCCGGAACAAAACCGTTTTCCGCAGTACACGGAAGATATATAACATTGCTCCACTTTTCCGTATCTTTGTCATATGTTCCGCAGCGTCCCGCCATTACGTTTGAATCAACATATACCGGATAAACCGGGTCCGTAACGGCAATCTTATTATCTGCCCCGAAAAGTTCCTGAATATTTCCGGAATCGGACTTTGCTCCGTCCGAAACAAAGATTTCATCCGGATCGACCTTAACGGAAAGCGGTTCATAAACCTTTTTCGAAATTGTCTCCCGAAGGAAAGAGTATCCGAGATCCGGCGCATATCCACGGAACGTATCCGCATTGCCCATCTCATCAACAGCCTTATGCATTGCCTCTATTACCGTTTTAGTTATCGGACGGGTTACATCTCCTATTCCGAGACGAATGATGTCCGCATCCTTATTGCTCTCCGAATACTCGGAAACCTTTTTTGCGATCGTCGAAAAAAGATAGCTTCCGGGAAGTTTTAAATAGTTTTCGTTTACTTTATACATCTTTAACACCTCTTTAAATATTGTATATTTTAACGTTATCTTCCGCGTTGGGAAGTACATCCGGGATCTCCACTTCTCCGGAGAATACTTCCGTTGCCGGTCCCGTCATGTAAACTTCGTTCTTTTCCTCATCATATTCTATAACAAGGTCTCCGCCCCGAAGATGAAGGGTAACCTTATTATCGGTAAGTCCGTTCTTTATTGCGGCAACGGCGGTTGCACATGCTCCGGTTCCGCATGCAAGTGTTTCTCCCGATCCGCGTTCCCAGACTCTCATACGTATCTCGCTTCTGTTGAGTACATTCGCGAACTCCGTATTAACCCTTTTCGGGAATATCGGGTGGTTTTCAAAAGAAGGACCGATCTTTTCAAGATCGATCTGCCTTACATCCTTTTCCACAAAGGTTACACAGTGCGGATTGCCCATTGAAACACAAGTCACCTTAAAGAGCTCTCCGTTAACTTCCATCGGAGCATTTATCATCTCCGGCTCCGGATGAGTTACCGGAATTTTTGTAGCGGTTAGTTCCGGCGATCCCATATTTACTCGAACCGTCGCAACCTTTCCGTTTTCTATATTAAGATTTAATTTTTTTATTCCGGCCGGTGTATCAATTTCGATTTCGGTTTTATCCGTGAGGCCGTGATCGTAAACATACTTTCCGACACAGCGGATACCGTTTCCGCACATCTCTCCTTTGGAACCGTCCGCGTTATACATTGCCATATAAAAATCCGCTTTGTCCGAAGGATTTATAAGGATAAGGCCGTCCGAACCTACACCGAAATGTCTGTTGCTGACAAATATCGAGGTCTTTTCGGGATCTAACAGTTCATCCTTTGTACAGTCAACATAAATATAATCGTTTCCGCATCCATGCATTTTAGTAAACTTCATAAGGATTCCCCTTTCTTCAGCGCGCATAGCCCTGCTTCATTTTTCGTTTGTGTTCATACATGATATCATCGGCTCTCTTGAATACATCCGCCATGTTTTTGTCCACGCCCGGTCTGAATACGGAATAACCGAGAGCAGCGGAAATCTTTTCCCAAGGAGGTAACGAGCCGTCTGACGAAATACTGCTTATTTTCGTATTAAACTCATCTTCAAGAGATGTGATATTATCAAAATCACTGTTCTTCAGGATTATGGCAAATTCGTCACCGCCGATACGGAATACCGGTGAATGGGCAAAAGTCTTGCAGATAAGCTGACAAAGCTTTTTAAGAGCGATATTCCCCTTGTCATGTCCGTGTTCATCATTTATAAGTTTAAGATAATTCAGATCCACCATGGCAACGCCGACATTGGTTTCTCCCGCCCGGATTTCTTTATCGATATCGGCGATCATTTCGTCATATGATCTCTTATTCCGAACGCCGGTAAGGGCATCACGGTTTGCGATCTCTCCCATTCGGCTGACTTCTTTCTTCGCCGCTATGACAGTCGTATAATAATTGTTCATATCGGTTTCCATCTGCTTCATCGAGTCCGCAAGAACACCGATCTCGTCATGCAATGAAATGTTAAGATCGGAGAATCCGTGATGTACGGCGGAATCTCCTTCTTTTGTATAGTTTACCGCGGTATAGGAAAGCTGGTTAATGGGTTTTACAACAAATCTGTTTACTATTATAAAGCCGAGTAAGCAGACCAAAACGGCAAGAGCAAACATCAATGCAGCCATGATAAACATAAAGTTTCTCTGGCGGGCGCGGATCTGGTTCATGGAAATATCAACGCAGGAATAACATATAACGTTTTTATCCTTGTCAAAAACCGGCACCGCAACGTATATAAGCCAACCGTAAACGTCTGTATTTGAAATAAGAGCGGGATAGCCGACTTCCGGATGTTCGAAAGCTTCCTCCGTCTCCTTGCTGTTCATTGCTTCAAACTGATCGAAACAACCCGGAGGACATGCATCCTCTTCCGCCGCGTCAAGAAGGTATATGGACGCTCTCGATTCCTTATCGAGATAATTTAAATACAGACAGTCAACATCGATCTGATTCTGCATTTCCTTCATCTCCGCCATAATACTCTGAAACTCCGGAAGATCGTATATGGGATCAAAATTGGATATATATTCGTCGAATTCCGGGGTTCCCCAGTTGTTGCTGTTGTATCGATTGCTCTCGTCTATGGAATTATAGATGTTCATAACCTCTTTTTTAAGGCTTGCCACATCCTCACTGTTGAGCGAAGAACTGACTGTTTTTGCGATTTCCGTCGCCCGGGTAATATAATCGTCGTTTACCATATTATCGATCGCGGTTCTGCTCGCGATTAAAGCAGTGGCACTGAAAGCCAGTGCCATTAATATGATAAACAGTATTACTTTCTTCCTCAACGAAAAACTCATGCGTGAATTTTACAACAATTTAATGTATAATGCAATGGAAATAATGAGATTTAAGGTTATAAAAGGAAGGGCAATGATGTTTTCGATAGTGATCAATATTTTAATATCATTAATGGTTCTCGTTGCAGTACTTATGCATTTAAAAAAGACGACCGCGCGTATACTCTTTCGTTTTTTCACATTGCAGTCAAATGTCTTTTGCGCTTTAACCTGCCTTGTTTTTGCCTGCTTTGAGATTGCGGGTGTAGTTCCGGAAGCCGTGTATATCCTAAAATTTACCGGCACGGTGGCGGTTATGGTCACGTTCTTAACCGTAATGCTGTTTCTTGGACCGGTAGTTTACTCTTATAAGAAGATGTTTGTGGGACCGGACCTTTTTTTGCACCTCATCTGCCCTTTGGCAGCGCTTGTTGCATATATATTCCCCGACAGAACAAGGATGAGCCCATGGGCTGTTTTCTTCGGGGTTCTGCCTGTTATTCTTTACGGAATACTGTATCTTAAAAAAGTTGTCTTTACAAAAGGTGAAAATGCGTGGGAAGACTTTTACGGCTTCAACAAAGACGGCAAATGGAAAATCAGCTTTGTTCTTATGATAGCCGCAACAGCGCTTTTAAGTTTCCTTATGTATACATTAGGGGGATGCGTATCACAATAACCGTCCCCCTGATACGCAGAGTTGCAGGACCGTTTCAAAATTCAGCGGTCCTCCGAAAAGGTCCAGTGCGCTTCCTATGGTAATGTTCAGGCGACCTTCCGATAGTTCCTTAATTCTGTGTATGTCGTCATAATCCTTTATGCCGCCTGCGTAGGTTACGGGACAGCCTTTCCACTTGCCGAGAGTTTTAACGAGGCGTTCGTCTATGCCCTCGGATTTCCCCTCGGCATCAACCGCATGAATAAGGAATTCATCGCAATGATCCGACAGTTTTTCAAGCAGGGAAAGATCGACTTCCTCATCGGTAAAGGTCTGCCATCTGTCAGTTACGACGTAATAATTATCATTCTTTCTTCTGCAGCTTATATCAAGGACAACTCTTTCCTTTCCCACTGCGACGCGGAGTTTGTCAAGATTATCATAGTTTATTCTCCCGTTTGAAAAGACATATGATGTAACGATAACATGGGATGCGCCTTCCTTTATAAAGTCCATGGCATTATCCGCGTTTATCCCCCCGCCGATCTGAAGCCCGCCCGGGAAGGCATGGAGTGCAAGAAGAGCCTGCGCTTTTGTTTTTTCGTAATTCTCCGTACCGGACTTATTCAGCATGATAACATGGCCGCCGCTTATCCCGCGTTCTTCGTAAAACTTTGCAAAAAAATCGGCGTCCCGCTCCGAGACGAAGTTTTCCTTTGCCTTTTCGTCTTCATCCGACAGCGTTATGCCGACGATCTGTTTTACTTTTCCGTTATGAATATCGATACATGGTCGAAGTTCCATTTATACCCCTCTCTCATAATGACAATTTTACTTAAAAAGTATATCATCTTCTGCTCATTTTGGGAACTACTTTCCATTGACGAAGAGACTTAAAAAGTGTAAAATTTCTGCTATACTTTTTGGACTGTTTATATTTTGAAGGGAGACCAAAATGGCTAAAATAATAGGTGAAGGCATTACTTTTGACGATGTTCTTCTTGTTCCCCAGTATTCGGAAGTCACTCCGAACATGATCGATCTTACAACAACTCTCACAAAATCAATCAAACTTAACATCCCGATGATGAGCGCGGCGATGGACACCGTTACGGAAGACCGTATGGCGATCGCAATGGCTCGCCAGGGCGGCATCGGTATCATCCACAAAAATATGAGCATAGAATCCCAGGCGGATATGGTTGACCGTGTAAAGCGTTCCGAAAACGGTGTCATTACGGATCCCATTCATCTTTCCCCGGACAACACTCTCCGCGAAGCGGATGAAATGATGGCAAAGTTCAGAATTTCCGGCGTTCCCATCACGGAAGGCGGACAGAAGAACGGAAAACTAATCGGTATCATCACAAACCGAGATCTTAAATTCGAAGAAGACTATTCAAAGAAGATAAGTGAATGCATGACAACCGCGGAAGACGGACTTATCACCGCGGAGGAAGGCATAACCCTTGAGGATGCAAAGAAGATCCTTGCAAAAGCAAGAAAAGAAAAGCTCCCGATCGTCGACAAGGATTATCACCTCAAAGGTCTCATCACCATAAAGGATATTGAAAAACAAATAAAATATCCGTTCTCCGCAAAGGATTCCCTCGGAAGACTTCTCTGCGGCGCGGGTGTCGGTATCACGGCAAATATGATGGACCGTGTTGAAGCGCTTGTTAAGGCACAGGTCGATGCTGTCGTTGTGGACAGTGCGCACGGTCATTCAAAGAACATTTTAAATGCCGTAAGAGAAATCAAAAGCGCATTTCCCGATCTTCAGGTCATCGCCGGAAACATCGCAACGGGCGAAGCTACAAAAGCCCTTATCGAGGCGGGCGCGGATGCGGTTAAAGTCGGCATCGGTCCCGGATCCATATGTACAACTCGTGTCGTTGCAGGTATCGGTGTTCCGCAGATCTCCGCGATCATGGATGCGTATTCCGTTGCAAAAGAACACGGCGTTCCAATCATTGCCGACGGCGGCATCAAATATTCGGGAGATATTACAAAAGCTCTTGCCGCAGGCGGAAATGTTTGTATGATGGGTTCAATGTTTGCAGGCTGCGATGAAGCGCCGGGACAGTTTGAATTATATCAGGGAAGAAAATACAAGGTTTACCGCGGCATGGGTTCCATCGCCGCAATGAAGGAAGGTTCTTCAGACAGATACTTCCAGGAAGGCGCAAAGAAGCTGGTTCCGGAAGGCGTTGAGGGACGTGTTGCTTATACGGGTTCTTTGGAGGACGTTGTTTTCCAGATGATCGGCGGCGTAAGATCCGGTATGGGATATTGCGGTTGCAAAACGATACAGGAACTTCATGACAATGCGAAGTTCACAAAGATTTCGGCAGCTTCGCTTAAGGAATCTCATCCGCATGATATTCATATAACAAAGGAAGCACCGAATTATTCTGTTGAAGAGTAAGAAAGCGAATCAGGGGGACGGTTCGTTACTCCTCTTCGGGGTAATCGCGGAAGAATCCAGCAAGAATATCAAATGTACACCAGATGGCGCCGGAAACGGCACCGCATAAAAACAATCTTATAAGACACGAGAATAAAAGCGGCACTGTAAGGGTGCCGTCTTTTAATCCGGAAAACAAAAGATAGACCGGACGTGCAAGCATCCAATAACCGCCAAGGTAAAACATTAAAAGGGTACCGAGAAGGCTTAATGATATTGAGATAAGTTTTTTAAGGCTTTTTTTCATGATCAACTCCAGGGTATCAAAAACAATCCGATCCAGCCGAGCAGCGTTCCAATCATCGCTCCGGCCACAACATCACGAACATAATGCACTTTTCCGAAAACACGGATAACGGAGAGAGCAACACCCAGCGCCATAAGCGCCACCGCCGTAACAATATCGGTCTGCATATATGTCATTGCTACCATAAACGCGGAAAACACATGTCTGCTGGGAAAGCTCTTTCCCTTTGTTTCCTTTTCGATTATGGGCTTTTCTCCGGTAACTTCGTACGGCCTTTTTGCATTCAGCGTATACCGAAAGACCGTGACTGCTGCAAAACTCACCGCCGGAACCAGCACGCTTCTTACAAGAAGGTCTCTCTGATAAAAATAATAATAAACGATAAGCAGCGGATATGATAAGAATATCAAAGCAGTTATTATTTTATCCAGCGCCCTGATCAGTGTTATCTTCACTTTCTGTTACTCCGTTCTTTTTAATATAATCGTTTACATCTTCCTTAAAGCGATCCCAGGCTGCCGGAAAATCAACAAAGTATTTCGGACATATCTTTCCCGTTACATCATAATGTCTTATCACATCATCGGTGGTAAGATTGTATTTACCCATAAGAAATGCGGTAAGCTCCACAAGCGAGCGATAGGTTGCATCATTAAATCTTCCGGTTTCATCCTCGATACAGCATTCGATGGAAATTGTATCTTTATTCCTGTCATTGGACGCGTATGCTATCTCCGCAGTGGGAATGCACTGTATTATTTCACCGTCCAGCCCTATAACGAAGTGCGACGAAACTTTTGTCTTATGCGAATCCTTAAGCCCTTCAAAATAGTCTCTGTTCTGCTGTGCCGTAGTTCCGGGGTTGGCGGTGTAATGAATAACTATCCCGTTGATCTCGTTTACGGCGATTCCGGGTCTTGAATATTCGTTTATGGTCAAAAGCTGGACATCCAGATCCGGACGTGGTGTGTAAAGCTGTCTTTCTGTTCTCTCCGTGCCGGATCCCGACTCTTCACCTTTGCCTTTTATATGTTTGCTTATGGTGTGGATCCCGAAAAACAGAATCGCAACAACAAGAACCGCAACTGACACAATAAGGGACGCTTCAAGAATCTCCTGTCTTTTTGCGCCCTTCGTTTTTCTTCTTTTTCTTTTTTTCCTGTATGCGGTATTCTTATCGGTCATCTTTATTATCAGACATCCAAAACACTGTAAAAATCCGACTCTACCTTTGAAAGATCCTCATGCAGCACAAATGCCATTTCCTGAAACAGTTTCTTTCCCACACTCTGAAGGATCTTTTCATCAACAGACATCACTTTTTTCCCGTTGGCAAGACGCATCTTTTTTCGAAGATAAGCGGTCTTTACAACACTGGCAAGCGCAACCGGATCAAACTTTGAAATCTCTTCCTTAACACATTCCGCTCTCTTTTTATCATCCGGTTCTTCTATCACCGGAAGAGTCGGAAGACTTGAGAAAATTCCTTCTATCTCTTCTTTTTCTTTTATGTCACGTATGCGAACTTTCCCTGTTGTTGCAGAATCTACGGGCGTAATAACGGAACTTCCGTTTGTAAAAACGGGAGTGAGCGAATAATACATTTTTTCCGTGCCCTTACCCGAAAGCGCCATCTCCTTAATATCGGAAACCATGCAAACTCCCGAGCCTTCATGCATAACATATTCTCCTATTTTATACTCTCTCATTTGTATGCCTTATCGGAAAATCATGGGAATTTTATCGCAAAGCGACAGTAACATAAGTATTTTATCATACTTTTAAGAAAAATTACATAAAACTTTTACGAATTTTTTCAAGAAACTGTTTTTCCGTCTGATTGCTGTGACGTATACCCTTTTCAACGGACGAAAGAACTCTTGCCTGCGTATTTATATCCGGATCCGCGCCCTCGAGAAACATTACGGTGTCAAAAAGCATAAGAAACTGGATATAAACAAAATCAAGAAGGATTTTTCCCAGAGGATAATAGTCCTCATACGCTTCGCAATAGTTTTCCTGTATGGAATAGGAAAGATATGCCCTGTACTTATTCGGATCGATATATCCGCTCTCCGTCATACTCGTATATGCATCAAGAAAGAAAGCATCCGCATCCCTCTCATAAATATTCTTATAATGCTTCTCATATTTTCCGGTAAGTTTGTAAAGATACGGATTTCTGAGAAAAAGATCCGGCTCCGTTATTTCTTCGAATACAAGCTCGTTTAACATTTTTATGGGATAAAACGGACGCTTTATCTTTTCTTCGCTAAGAAGAAGTATACCTTCATTCTGAATTTCCTTCGCAGCGTTTACGCCGTCTTTTACAAGAGCTTGCTGCATATTCCATATATATCCGTAGACATCACTCATAACCGCAAAGATATCCCTGTCGCGACTTATATGCTTAAGCAAAAGTTCCCTGTCGTCCCTGAGAAAAAAAAGGTATTTCTCTTAGTCGTTTTCCACCACCCATGTCACTTCCGAAAGTGGTGTTTCCTCCTCCGATTCAATAAATTTCGGTTTATCGGGATTCTTTATAAAGAGCCGGGCCGCTTCGTAGCAGGAAAGATCGAGCGTCTTTTCCATCCTGTCCGGATAAAGCACCAGCCTTCTCGGATAATTTCTGCATATCTTCGGCTGAAGATCAAACCTTCCTTCTTTATGAAAGCGGCACAGATTCTTTCCCGTCCTGAAATTGCATCCAAAGTATATACCGCGAAGACAGGTGAGTCTTTTTTCCAATTTAAACGTGGAAAAAAGGAGCATAAGCCCCTTTATACCTTTTTCCTTATGATAGTTTTCAAGAGTCGTTTCGTCCACCGGAATATGCCATCCCTTGCAGCAGGAATGAGGGCAATCCGACATAATGCACGAAAATTCTTTATAGAAAGAAATCTCTTCTGTTTTCATTATCAGACTTTCTTATTTCCCCGGATATTTGATAATGGAGGAAACATCATACTTACTTAATTTTTCTCTTCCGTTCAGTCCCTGAAGTTCAAGAAGAAAGATCATCTTAACAACTTCTCCGCCGAGTTTTTCCACAAGTTTGGCGGCAGCTTCCATCGTTCCGCCGGTTGCAACAAGATCATCCACAAGAACAACCTTCTGTCCCGGTTTAATAGCATCCTTATGCATCTCTATGGTTGTGGTGCCGTATTCAAGATCATAGGATTCTTCCACGGTTTCGGCGGGGAGTTTTCCCTTCTTTCTCACAAGAACAAAGGGCTTATGCATATTATATGCAAGCGGTGTACCGAAAATGAACCCACGGGATTCGGCTCCGGCAATAACATCAAAATCAACGCCTTCAAGTTTCTTTTGCATCTCGTCTATCGCAAGTCTAAGACCGTCCGCATCCGAAAGCACGGTTGTGATATCACGGAACATTATGCCCGGCACCGGAAAGTCCGGTATTGTTCTTACGTAATCTTCTACTGTTTTCATGATTGTCATTATCCTCCTCTATAACTTCTCCTCAGGGAGAAGCCTTATAAACTGTCTGTCCTCGACAGATCGTATACTTTACTCTTCCTGTCAGTCTTTCCCCTATAAAGGGTGAATTCTTTGATTTTCCGAAGAAGCAATCCTCTGTCACGGTATATTCTTCCTTCGGATCAAAGATGCAAAGATCTGCAGGACCGCCTTCTTTTATATATCCACTGTCAAAGCCGTAAAACTCCGACGGGTTAACGGTCATTTTTTTTAACACTTCCGAAAGGGACATATGTCCGGGCTTAACAAGATTTGTTATGCAGAGCGAAAGCGCTGTCTCCAGACCGATCATTCCGCTGGGCGCCTCATACATTCCTTTTTCCTTGTCCTCTTTGGAGTGCGGCGCATGATCCGTTGCGATAAAATCTATTGTCCCGTCTTTTAGTCCTTTTATAAGTTCCTGCCTGTCCTCCTCCGTTCTTAGGGGTGGATTGATCTTTGCCAGCGTTCCTTTTGTTTTTACAGCTTCTTCCGTCAATGAGATATGCTGCGGCGTAACCTCGCAAAATACGGTGACTCCCTGCTTTTTTAAATCACGTATCAGTTTTACCGATTCCCCGGATGAGAGATGTTGTATATCCAGTTTTGCCCCAATATCGCGGTTCAGAGCAGCATCTCTTTCTATCATCGCTTCTTCCGCTTTTGAAGGAGCGGTTTTATTGTATCCGGATTTTTCTATAAATTCGGGATTTTCTTCATGTAGACTTATAGGAATATTAAGTTCCTTTGCCTTTATTAAAGCTTCTTTTAATACGTCCTCATCCATTATCGGAACGCCATCATCAGTAACTCCGCAAGCGCCTTTTTCACATAAAAGAGCAAAATCCGTAAGCCTTTTCCCCTGCATTTTTTCGGTAACGTTGACTGTATTTTCAACTCTTACAGGAAGCGTTTTTGCACGATTTCTGAGATCCGTCAGTACCTCTTCGCAGTCAACGGATGGGGATGTGTTTGCCATACAGACAACCCTGGTGTATCCTCCTGCCGCAGCCGCTCTTGCTCCGGACTCCACATCTTCTTTATAAGTGAATCCGGGATCCCGAAAATGCACATGAATGTCCACAAATCCGGGAGCTACGATAAGATTTTCAGCACCAATAGTGGCTATATCGATTAAATTAAATTCTTTTTTAATCTCGTCATCCGAACCGATTTTAAGGATTCTGTCATCCTTTATAAGAATATTCCGTTGGCTTTCCGTGCCGGAAGCAGGATCTATGATCGTTCCGTTTTTTATATATAACATGGGATCTATAACGCTTCCGTTATTGCCTTAAGCAGGTCATCATATTCCTCAAATGCGGGATATTGCGGATATTCCTTCTTTATGGCATCCGTGCTCTTAAACAGGAACCCTGCCTTTGAGGCCTCTATCATGCCAAGATCGTTAAAGGAATCGCCGCTTGCAATCGTATCAAGGCCTGCGCTCTGAAGCGCCTTAACCGTTGTAAGCTTCGATTTTTCGCAGCGCATCCTGTAATCCGCCACCATTCCGTTTTCGTCGATTACAAGCTCATTACAGAAGATTGTGGGGTATCCCAGCTTCTTCATCAGCGGACCTGCAAACTGTGTAAACGTATCGCTTAAGATAAGAACCTGTGTCCTCTCCCTGAGCGCATCCAAAAACTCTTTCGCGCCGGGAAGCGGATCGATCTTCTCAATCGTATTCTGTATTTCCTTAAGCCCCAGACCGTGTTCTTTTAAGATTTCTATCCTGTATTTCATAAGCTTGTCGTAATCCGGCTCGTCCCGGGTTGTACGCTTTAATTCCGGAATCCCGGATTCTTCCGCAAACGCGATCCATATTTCCGGCACAAGAACGCCCTCAAGGTCCAAACATACTACGTTCATTACTTTTTTCTCCTCCTGTTGAGATAAACTCTAAATGTTATAGTACCAGGTTGCATCCTGGTCTATCTCTTCCGTTTCAAATACTTTCTTTCCGTCTCCGGTCTTGTATGAAAGCTCCTGATTTTTAATTGTTACCCTTGTTCCCTCGGGAATCGACTTTGTGATAAACGCATTGGAGCCGATAACGGAATTCTTGCCGATAACAGTCTCTCCGCCAAGGATAGACGCTCCCGAGTATATCGTAACATTGTCCTCTATTGTCGGATGTCTCTTCACCCCGCGAAGGCTCTGTCCTCCGCTTGTTGAAAGCGCACCGATGGTTACGCCCTGATATACCTTAACATGATCGCCGATTATCGTGGTGGAGCCCACAACAACGCCGGTTCCATGATCGATAAAGAAGTATTTTCCGATGGTTGCTCCCGGGTGAATGTCTATTCCCGTTATGCTGTGCGCATATTCCGTCATCATTCGCGGTATAAGGGGAACATTAAGAAGGAAAAGCTCATGCGCCATTCTGTTAATGGTTGTTGCCATTATCCCGGGGTATGAAAGAATGATCTCGTCCTTGTTCAGCGCCGCAGGATCCCCGTCAAGGGTCGCCGTAAGGTCCGTATCAAGATATTCACGGATCTTCGGTATCTTCTTGCAAAATTCGATAGCCAGCGCCATGGCCCGTTCTTCAATGAATTCGTCCTGAACGGCAACGCAAACGACAGGCTCCTCTTCCGTTTTGCCCGAAGCATTGCCGCCTTCCTTTATTCGCTTAACGTTTAACGTCTTCTTTGCAAGGGATTTCTGTCTCGCCCGTTCTTCATCAGTCTGATAATGAAGGACAAGCGCTATCTGCTTACTGAGATTATATATTACGTCCTCAAGCCATACCGTGAGGTTCGAATCCATATTATAACTCTTTAAATGTTTATCCCTGTAGTACCCGGGATAAATGATCCTTATCATCTTGGTGACGATATTACGGACCGCCTCCTGATCCGGCTGGTTAAAGACCGCTGTTTTGTCGATGTCCCGTCCGCTCTCATAATCCAAAAGAACGGATTCCACAACATCTTTTATGCGTTCCGAATCCTCGGTTCTTCCGTTTCCGTTATTACCCATTATTCTCCTTCTCCATCTCCGTCTCCGGCCGTATCCGCGCCGGTATCTTCTCCCGCGCCGTTATCCGCGGGCGCATTATCATTATTGCCTGTATCGGTATTCCCGGTTCCGCCCGTATTACCGTTATTATTATTGTTTCTTGTGGTTGTGTTCCCGTTATTCCCGGTATTGGTATTTCCCGTGTTTGTATTTCCCGTATTTGTATTTCTCGTATTGGTGTTTCCCGCGTTGTTTACGGTATTGGTATTACCGGTGTTTACGGTTCCCGTATTCGTATCCGAGGGAACTTCCCCCTCTTCCAGAGCTTTCCTTAGGGACTCCAGCTGTTTTGTTATATCTTTTACGAACCGTCCGTCCGGATAAAGTTCAAGATATCGTTCACAGTATTTAATGCCTTCTTCAAACTTCTGCATCTCCGTACAGATATCCGCCATATAATAAAGAGCAAGTCCGTCCTCACACTTTTCGTTTAATTCCAGTACCGTTAAGAATCCGTCATAGGCTTTTTCGAGATCCTTTATTCTGTATGCGTTATAAGCGTCCTGATACTTTTCCGATGCCTCTTTATCCTTATATCCCACCGTTATCATAAGATAACAGGTTGCGGCATCGCCTTCCAAAAGCTCCGCATTTACGTTTTCAACCTCTTTGTACGCTCCTTCAAGATCTCCCTGAGCGAATAGTGCCTGTGCTTTGAGCACATGGTTATAAGACTCGGAAAGATTTTCCTTCCCTTCGTATTTAGCAAGCGATGCGGTAAGGTCATCCACCTGTGCCCTGAGAGCCTCTATATTGTTGGTATTTGCAACGTTATCCGTATTGACGGAAATAAGAGCCTCCGAATTCTTTTTCACTACCGTATCCCTGTATGCGGGAAACAGAAGAAAGAAACATAAGAGTCCGCCGCCTATCGCGCCGATCACTATGTTGATCACGGAGGGCAGAGCGCTGTCTATAAGCCCTCCTATTGATCTTTTCGGGATTACTATCGAATCGTTTCCGTCCTGGAAAACTATGGTATCGTCTTTTTTCTTCTTTTTCTTTTTGTTTGCATCCCTGTTTTTTATTATGTCCTTGACTTCCTGCATATAGCGGAGGGTCGTGGTGTTTTTAACATCTATCTTGTTAACGATGTTAAGCTCTTTTTTTGCCTCTTCAAGACTGCCGTCACGTATGCAGAGAAGCGCAAGAAGCTGATGTGCGCGCACATGTTTCGGATTTGAGCCGAGGATCCGCCGAAGCTGTATCTTCGCAAGATCATGACTTCCTTCTTTCGCATATTCCAGCGCCTGATTATATTTTTTTATCGCACTGTCAAGTTTTTGAAGTGTTCCCGGAGCATTCTGAAGTTTGGAAAGATACTCATCCGCGATATTATTATCCGGCTGAAGATTCTTGCTTATAACCCACTCGCGAAGAGCCTGCACGGTTTCTCCTATTTCAAAATAGCAGAGTCCCAACAGGTTTCTTGCAGCGGTATGTGATTTGTTATATCTTAAGCTTTCCTTTAAGCTTTCTATGGCACCGGAAATATCGCGTACGGTTGCCTTTTCAAGACCCTCGTTGTAGAACGCCTCCGCCTTGTAAAGAACAATCTTATACGCGTTAATGTTTGCCCCGCATAAGGGGCAGGTTTCCTCGTGATCAAAAATCTCCGCGCCGCAATAAAAGCAATTCATTTTTTATCTCCCGTTCTGTTTTGCGGCTTCCGCGGTAAGCAGACGGAGGATATCCGTCATATCCGTAAGTTCACGACTTCTGATGGCTTCCTCTGATTCACGGACAACCATACTCGGTGTATATTTTTTTAACTCTTCTTCGAAATCTATCATACGATCTTCTCCATCCTTATACCCGTCGGTCCTTTTCTGAATTCAACATGGGCTTCGTAATCTATAACCTTATATTCATGATCCTCGTTTAATACATCAACGCCTCCGTATATCTTGGCGTTTACCTTCAGCGTCGCATCTTTTGCTTTCTCTTTTAATTCTTCAAGGCGTTTATACTCCATCTCGCGCTCGCCGATGGTTACTTCATGACGGACTTTCGCGCGGAGGAGCTGGATTCGTCTCGGATCTTCCTTAAAGTTCAAACCTCTCTCTTCCGACATACGCTCGAATTTAAGAAGTCCGTCCTCAACCTTTGCAACCTCGTCCTTAAGCTGCTTTATTTCTTCCTTTAGATCCTTCATTCTCTGTATCTTCTGCGGGGACATACCGAAGAGGATAAACGAACGCACGCCGAATTCGTTTCCGGCAACCTTTGCTTCTATACCTTCAACTGCGTTAACATGTCCTCCGATAATGCTCGAGTGGTTTCCCACCATGTGTATCCGGGCATCGCAATCAACGTTTGAGTTAAACAGAACATCCGCATAAAGATCTCCCTCACAGGAAACATCCGCAAATTCCACAAACTCGGTGGTGATGCTTCCCCGGGCCTTTATTGTGGTATTCTCATTGCCCTTTACACCTGATTTAAGGATTATATCCTTCTTGCTGTACAGACTGCAGTTATCCACAACCTGATCAACCGTTATGCTTCCCGCCGCCTTTATGTATGCTTCGTTGGTAACGCATCCGTGGATGATGACATCACCCTCAAAGTCAACGTTTCCGATGTCCGTTCCGACGTCAAAATTAACTTCGAATACCGGGGATAAAGTGATCCTCTTATCTTTGTATTCGATCTTCCCTGCCATATCCGCATAATAATCAAGACCGTCATCGGAAGTATAAAAACCTTTTCCGGTCAGAGGCGGAAGGTCTTTTATGGGCTTCGGCGCAACATCAAAGCCGCATACGTTTGTTCCCGGGGAGCCCTGCTCGGCGGGATGATAGTGTACGAGATGCGCATCCTTCTTTACCGTTTCAACAGCCTTTATAGCCTTGAAATCGACCGTTCCGTCTTCTTTAATAACCGGTTTGTTTGAAAGTTTTGTTTCAAAGAAAAACTCGAAATGCCCCTGGGTTCCTTCTATGGGAGGATCCCCTTTTGCAACAAGAACGTCCATACCGAATACCGGGCTGTCACAGATCTTTCTTACCGCCATGGGATCCACGCCGAAAACCACACCCATGTCCGTAAGATAATCAATAACTTCTTTGGATTCTAATATCCAGTATCTCCTGTCGACGGCCTGTTTGGGCATAACAATATAAGCTTCCATAAGATTCTTGGAAGTTCTCACGGAAATGCGATTTATCGCGGGGACATAATCCTTGTCGTCTTCGGGATTACCGCGTCTTTCATCTTCAGGGACATAATCCGCATAATCTTCCTCGTCATAATCACCGATGTTGTCAAGAAGCTGTGTTATGTCTTCCCCGAGTTCATCATCCGTTATGGTTTTTCCTTTCAAGATATCACTCATATTTTACATATCCTTACTTGAAAACGAAAACGGTAATATTTCCTTCATTGTGTGATGTTCTATGTTGTCTTCCGAAACACCGAACATAACTTCAAAATCGTCGTCACAGAATTCGCGGAGAACCTGACGGCAGACTCCGCAGGGCGGGAAAGTGCCTTTTATGACACCGTCTTTTCCACCCACAACCATTATCTTAGTAAATCTTCTTTTTCCTTCGGAAACCGCTTTTGATATTGCGGTTCTTTCGGCGCATATACCGGGTGTAAACGCCGCATTCTCAATGTTGCATCCCGTATATACGGAGCCGTCATCGCATACCAGCGCTGCGCCCACATAGCATTCGGAATAAGGCGCATATGCCTTTTTCATTGCATCACATGCTGTATTAAAGAGCTGCGAGTCTGTCATTGACATCTTTCATCATCCCTTCGTATTTCTTTAACTTTTCTTTTTCTTCGTTAACCTTTTCTTCCGGTGCTTTGGAAAGGAACTTCTCATTTGAAAGCATGGCCTTTGAACGCGAAAGTTCTTTTTCCAGGCGTTCCTTTTCTTTTGTAAGGCGTTCCCTTTCCTTTACGGGATCCACAAGATCCGAAAGGGGAAGGAATACTACCGCATCCGTCATGACAAACGAAGCGGATTTTTCCGTGATCTCTGCGGAAAGCGTTTCTTCTTTCGTGTTTACAAAATCGATCTCGCTTGCGCCCGCCAGATGGAAATAACTTTCCTCGGAAGCTTTCAGTTCACTTATTACATCGGCATTTTCCGACGAAATAACAACCTTTGCCTTCTTGCTGTTCGGCACATTCATTTCCGTTCTTATGTTTCTTACGCCACGAACAAGTTCGATTCCGCGGTTTATCGAGCGAACAGCCTCCGGATGATCCTTAGCAGCATCATATACCGGATAGTCCTTTGTCATTATCGTATCTTCCGCCTCGTTAAGAGTGCAGTAGATCTCATCCGTGATAAACGGCATAAACGGATGTAAAAGTTTCAGCGCATCGTTAAGAACTGATCTTAAAGTATAGAGAGCTGCATTCTTTGACGTTTCATCCGCACCACTCTGCATACGCGGCTTAACCATCTCTATATACCAGTCGCAGAACTCATCCCAGATAAAGTCGTATACCTTCTGAACCGCAATACCGAGTTCATACTTATCCATATTTTCCGTTACGTCTTTTGCAACGGTATTTATACGGGAAATGATGTAACGGTCCGCGGTATGAAGTTCCTCCGATTTCGGCTCTCTTAAAGCTTCGCCGTCAAGGTTCATCATGATAAATCTTGATGCGTTCCATACCTTGTTCGCAAAGTTTCTGGAAGATTCAACGCGTTCCATGTAAAAACGCATATCGTTTCCGGGAGCGTTACCCGTTACAAGGGTTAAGCGAAGCGCGTCCGCGCCGTACTTATCTATTATCTCAAGGGGATCGATGCCGTTTCCGAGAGACTTTGACATCTTTCTCCCCTGTGAATCACGAACGAGTCCGTGAATGAAAACCGTATGGAAGGGTGACTTTCCGGTATGTTCATATCCGGAGAATACCATCCTTACAACCCAGAAGAATATGATGTCGTATCCCGTAACAAGAACGTCCGTGGGATAGAAATATTTAAGTTCCTTTGTCTCTTCCGGCCAGCCCAGAGTCGAGAAGGGCCAGAGCGCGGATGAGAACCAGGTATCAAGCGTGTCCTCGTCCTGATGAAGATGCGTGCCCCCGCACTTGGGACACACTTTAGGCGCATTCTTTGTTTTATCGACGATAACCTCACCGCAGTCGTCACAATACCATGCCGGGATCCTGTGTCCCCACCAGAGCTGACGTGATATACACCAGTCGCGGATGTTTGTGAGCCAGTGAAGATAAATCTTGTCAAAACGTTCCGGAACAAACTTTAGCTCTCCGGTTTCGATTGCCTTTATCGCCGGCTTTGCAAGTTCTTCCATGGCAACAAACCATTGCGGTTTTACCATAGGCTCAACCGTAGTGCCGCAACGGTCATGTGTTCCGACTGCATGCTCATGATCTTCAACCTTAACAAGGAGGCCTCTTTCTTCAAGATCTTTTACGATCTGTTTTCTTGCCTCATAGCGATCCATTCCGGCATACTTTCCGCCGTTTTCGTTAATGGTGGCATCATCGTTTAAGATATTTATTACGGGAAGGTCATGTCTCTTTCCCACCTCAAAGTCGTTGGGGTCGTGGGCCGGCGTGATCTTTACGACACCTGTACCGAATTCCATATCAACATATTCATCCGCAACAACGGGAATCTCTTTTTCAACAAGCGGAAGAATAACATTCTTTCCCACAAGATCTTTATATCTTTCATCCTCAGGATTAACCGCGAGTGCAGTATCTCCCAGCATTGTCTCCGGACG
>JAFOND010000053.1 GCA_017418645.1 Lachnospiraceae bacterium
AGCATAACGGAATAACCGCGGAGGAAAAAGAAGGATACATCGGAATTTATCGCCTTATCCATCAGGTGAACGCATCCGATGGCGCAGCCATCGGCATGCTTCTTCGGTCAGGACAGGACATTACCATGCGAAATCTTATGCGGGCGGAGCGCATAAGAAAACACGAAAACCGCGAAGCAGTAATAGACGACAGTTTCGGCCTCCTTTCGGACTTCAAACGCGAAAGCCTGACCATTACCCAGCAGATCGAGCTTGCATTTAATCAGAACGAGATGAAGGACGCCGATCAGAACGCGACGCCCTATAAGATGTCGCAGTACAATCTTGAGGAAGAGCTTATGGAGATGACTCCGGAAGAACTTAATGCCGCCATGAAAGAGACGGAAGAGCCGGAGGAACTTGAGGAAGCGTACAGAAATGAAGAGCTTGAAGAGATAAGAAAGAACGTGATGACGGAAGAAGAAATATATAGGATGCTGGAGCGTTTCGATGTACCCGCGTCCCCGAACCACCTTGCGGCGATGCAGGAACTTATGCAAAACCGCGCCTTCCCGTTCCAGACGTTGACAAAGAACCGAAAAGTCGATAAGGAGATCCTTGCCGGAGGCATGGACGATATTAAGGACATCACGATGGATGATATCATCGATGACCTTATCGAAGAATACGGCGAGTCCGTTAAGACGCCGGAAGACATGGCAAAGGCCCAGAAGAAGCTTGCGGATACCGCGGAAAACGTTATGCGGAAGGCCCTTATCGATGACGGCCTTGCGGATAACATGGACATCCGTGCACTTCAGATGGCGGGCGTGGGGCTTTCCGTCTTTTCGGCAATGACCCAGAGCGAAACATATAATATACCGGTAAACGTTGAAGACGGCACCGGAAACATGACCGTAAAGATCGTCCGTGGTACGGATCAAAAAGGTCTTGTGGATATCATGTTTAATTCAACGCGTACCGGAAAGATGCGCGCGGGCTTTAAATATGAAAAGGATGAGATCGAAGGAAATATCCTGACGGATACCGCTGAAATGCGGGAATATATGGCGGAGCAGGCAGGGCTTCTTGCGGATGCCATGCAGGAAAGAACGGGATTCTCCTTCAGCCTGTCCGTTCGCCACGACAGCTCCATCGAGGAAGCGGATATCTTCAGAGACACCCGCGTTCCCTTTGAAACCACAAAAGAAAAAGAGGAAGCTTCCACCAAAGCCTTATACGGCATAGCGAAAGCTTTCCTCGATTTTGTGAAGGAGATGGCTTAAAAATCCTTTTAGCCGTTTCCTAAAACTTCGTGCATGAACGGATAACCCACTCCTATCAGCCCATCAGCATACATTTTTTCTAATCGTGGAATAACTGCATCCCATTGTGTATCGTGTTCAAGGATTATAAGCGACCCGTCTTTCTCGCGGTCGCTTAAAGCTTTTTTGAGCAATCGAAGACGTGTCTTTAAGGCTTCTATTTCTTCAGGAGTACGTAGATCGATCTGATCATGCTCAGCCGTCTCTTCGTCGTACGCCATCAGGGAATCATAGAATTCCTTATCCAAAAACGGTACGGTAAGAATGCCCTTCTCGTCGACTACGCCTCTTAACCTTTTTCTTGATGCAATGGTATCCATATGTCTGTGTCCGAAAGCCATGTCGTTATCTATGGCTTTTATTGATGTCACAGTGATATGCTTATCATCCGTCTGCTCATAAAAAACGTTGTAATTTCCGGTGTGGCGGTCGGTTTGACCGCATATGACATCCATCATCTGCAGGGAATAAAGCTGCCTGATGGACTTTCCGGACATCTTTATGGTGATTCCGTGGAATCTGCAGTGTTCCTGAAGGTCTGCCATACTCATTGTCTCTACGCCTTCCATGGAATTAGCGCGAACAATCTGACCGTTATCTTTTTTCATCATTATGGTTTTTGATTTTGCTACCATATCGGTCATATGAAGCCTTTGTGCAATTCTGCTGGTGGAGACGTTACGGCTTGACATGACCGCTCCGACTTCGATTCCGGATTCAAAAGCTACGGATCTTTCGTTTTCTTTTTTGTAATAGTATAAGGTGAAGTCGGCAAACGCTTCCTGATGCTTTTCTACAAAGGAAACCACGCTTTTCGGCATGTTTGATCTATAATAACCCAATGTTATATTCAGTGGCCTGTATTTGGTTTCTATCGCTCTTTTACGTGCCTTATAATCCTCATCACTTTCTCCATCCTCTCGGAGAACACCTTTTTTTACACGGGTCTCAATGCTGTCAAAAGCACCTCTGTAAACGGCACCGACCAGATCCAAAAACTTTTCTCCCCGTTTTTTGATTTCACCAAGAAGGAAATCCGCTACCAGCTCTGCCTCCGGCGCACCGGAATTTCTGTATGCCTCCAAATAGAGCGATATACTTTCGTCGGTAATAAGATGTTCCTCTTCCTTAACATATGAAGTTTCGTATTCATCTTCGACGCGGTAGATCACAGATGCCCCGGCCCCCATTTTTGTAATGTGGGAATCCTTTTCGGATATACTCTCTGCGCGGATACCGTAAAGAACGTCCGTCCATTTTGCTTCATCGGCATATCCTTCTATATTAAGCACCTCTTTTGTAAGAGAAAACGCTGACATCTCTCCCTCGCATTCTCTTTGTATGGCAGATACAAGCTCCATCTTTCTTTTTCTTATTCCGGTCTTGTCCTTCTTTTTATTGGCGCTTTCGGTTTCAATATATTTTTTGCAGTTATCGATAACGTCCTGATACGAATCCAGAATAATTTGTCGCTCATCGTCGAATTTATCTCCCTTTACAATGGTACCGGAGAGGACGCTGTTAATTACTAAAATAGAGTGCTTTAAGCTGACGAGCTCTTGGGTGTCGGGAATGATTTCACCCTTATAGGTTTCCTGAAGGGTTCGAAGCTCCTCCATTTCGCTAAGCATTTTTGAATGCTCAAGGCGTAGTACACTGTCCTGAACCTGTGGGCCCTGCGTAAGCGTTTTCTCATATTCCGTAAGGTATTCCTGTTCCAGGTCTGCTGCGCTATCGCCCTTTTTAAATTTTATCGAATCCTTGTTTTTAAGCGCCGCATAATATGCGTCAAAAACAGGATTCCCACCCTTCTCGAGTTTCAGTTTTTCCAGATCCTCGGAAAGATCTTCTTCCATCAGAAGAGCGTAATACGGTGATTGAAGGATCTGCATGCGGTTCTCGTAATCCGCCCGGATGTCACGCAGCGCATCTACTCTTGCCTGAAGCTTTAAAATATCTTCTTCCGGCGTTACCGGATCCAATATGTCAATGATCTTTTGTGCATTTGAAAAAGCGCAGAGTGTTTTATATTTGTCGCGGAATTTGTGCAGAAAATCCATGTCGTTCTTATAATTATACTCGGAGATATCCTCGGCAAGGATCTGACGATACAGGTTACGGGCTTCGGCCTGCTGTTTTTTCTCATCTTCCGAAAAGATATCCGAAAGCATGTCGAGCTGGCCGTTTGCATATTCTCCGGTGTTACAGTAGGCACTCCAGTCCTGCATAAATGAAATGTCTTTCTCTTCAACCTGAACCCGGGGCGCCACAGTTAGAAAGGCATCCTTTGCCTGATCTCTTTCGGTATATGCGGCATTTACCATGCCGCAGGCGGAAGCTTGTATTTTCGCTTTCTCCATATACCGTGATTTCCGTTTATATTTGTGAGACTCGGAAAGCTGCGCATTTCCGAAGGCAACGGCGCGTGATTCGTCGTAAGACGCTTCGAGGGTAGCCTTATCCGGTATTTTGTAATCACGGACCCAGGTAGACATACTGTCTTCTTCTGTCTGAAACTTCATTGTGTCTATAAGGCG
>JAFOND010000054.1 GCA_017418645.1 Lachnospiraceae bacterium
GGCAAACCGAACGCAAAGGATTCCGTGATCTTCCGGTACCGTTCTTCCGCAATGAAAGAAGCCAGTTTCCTTTCCTCGGATTTGGTGAACTGACCGCGTTCTGTCTTGTCCTGCAGAAACTCTTGCCAGACTTCTTTTTTTGATAATTCTTCCAATAATGACATAGACATGAAAAAAGAAAGAGAAACAGCTTTGAAGTAAGCTATGCTTACGTTACCTGCCGGTACATCATCTTACTGCCCGCAAAGTGTTCAAAGATGATGCTGCGGCATCCGCGGGCGCGTTTCCGCATTTCTCTTTCTGATTCAAAAGATTACAGGTATTTGTGTAATCTTTCCGAAATATACGATTTGTTATTCGGGTAATGTTCCACGAAGTTCAGGAACGTAATGCCCTCTCCCTGCGCAAATGCACGGCTCCACTTATATTCCCTGTGGGCTGTCGTCGTCTTTCCGATAACCATCATGACAAGTTTCGGCGCGCCGTTTTCATAAACCGCCAGCGAATAATTCATGAATCTTCCGGTTCCGCCCATTTCCGCCGGGGAGACATTTTCCCTGACTTCATATTGCGGGAATTCTTCTTTTAAGACATCCAGGATCTTCTCGCGGCAGGTAAGTCCTTCCTCCGCAGGCTCCGGAGTCCAGATTTCTTCCTCTTTCTTCTCCTTGTCTGCTTCGGCTTTGATGGATTCCTTCAGATTGCTGAAAAAGGAAGATACCTTTTCCTTATTCTCTTCAGAGCCGAGTTCCGCGGCTTTTTCGGAAACAGTATCTTTCAGATTGCTGAAGAATGCACCGACTTTTTCTTTGTTTTCCTCGGACGCCAGCTCATTTGCTTTTTCTGAGACGGTATCCTTCAGATTGCTGAAAAACGCACCGACTTTTTCTTTATTCTCTTCCGACGTTGCTTCTTTTACAAACTTCTCGCCTTCTTTTAAAAGTTTATCAAACAATCCCATGATATTTCCTCCTGATGTGGTGACGGTATTCTGTTTATTGCATTATAGCACGGTACAGACAGCGCAAAAGAAAACGGCTGTATTTTTAGCCGTTTGGACGTTATTTATGCTCCCAGCGATAATACTCTTCCTCATCCTTTGTTTCATCAATCAAGGACTCTTCCTTAAAATCTGTGCGGTAAAACAAGGAATTGGAATACAGCTTTTCAAAATCCTCCGCCGTCAATGTGTACGACGCGTTCTGCCCCTTGATCCGCAATGTGCCGTCTTCCCTTCTTCGGATAAATACTTTCCCGGAACCGGTCCCGCAGCAAAGAAGATAATCCTTTTCCAAGTACAGTAAGACTTCTTCAAAATCAGAGATCGGAATCATCGTGCATGCCTTCCAGGAATTCTTCGAACCGGCGGTAACTTAATACCGGATAAATCAAGTTATCTTCCGCGACCCAGCCGGCATCCGTGAACGTAAATTCCAGAATATCGCCGTCTGCCTTGATCAAACGCACCAGAATCGATTTCGCGTCCTCGTTCGGTTTTGTGCCGCGCGTATAAACCGAAAGTTTATTCAGGCGGTCATATAAGTCACTGATCTGGAAAAAATCGCTGACAGTGATCTCATAACGGTCATTGAC
>JAFOND010000055.1 GCA_017418645.1 Lachnospiraceae bacterium
CAAAACGACCGGTACACCAGCGTCGGAAACAGACCGGATGTACAGTTCATGAACACAGGAGACAATACCCAGATCATGCTTACCATGCTCTTTGAAGACGGACATAAGTGTTTCGTTACGGAGAACTTTTATGAAGGTGAGTTGATCTTCCAAAAGGGTCTTAAATACACCGTTGTGGGAGCCATCGGTTACGAGAAGAAGGGTAAGAACATGAAGCTTACCGGCGCCGATTTTGAAAATAACGGGAAGGATGTAAAATTTGAAGACAATGAAGGGGAGTTTAACGGAATTGAAATCGTAGTTAAGGTTTCGAAGGAAGAATAAAAGGGGGAAACATCATGAAGGCATTTCGGATCGATTCGGATACGGTAGATTATTTCCGGGGATTGGACCCGTTTGATACGCTGGACAGGCTTGCCATGAAGGGAAGTTTTGTTCTGGGGTCTACTGACTCGAGCAATATTTCGGGAGAGGATGAAGAAGAGCCAACCGGACTCATGGTCTGTACCATAGAAACGGACAGACTTGTGATCCATTGGCTCTTTGTTGTTCCGGAATACCGGGAAATGGGGCTGGGAAGTTATCTTCTCATGCTGGCTTTCGAGGAAGCGGATCGAAGAAATCTCGAGCTGGTTGCGGCCCGGATCAGTGACGAATACGGCATTGACGATCCGACCTGGGACAGCTGGGGCTTCTTTGTAAACGACATTTTTAAAGTTGCGGACGAGGAAGGGTGTGTATGGCGGACCAACATGAAGGATATCGCGAAGCTTTTAAACAAAGAAAGCCGGCTGGATGAAAACGCAGCAAACGCACAGGGACTGATCCCGCTTAAGGATCTCTCCGGTAAGGACCTTTCGGACGCGGCGGAAAAACTGAACAAACGATTTGCCGTGAGTATGGATCGGCCTTTCGAACAGCAGATATATTCGGCAGATCCCGAGATGAGTTTCTTAAAGAAGAAAAAGGACGATTACGTCGGAGCCATTCTGATGCGTAAAGGAATAAACACATGGTACATGGACACCCTCCTTACAGAGGACGAAGTGGATGAGGAAACTCTGTTTCGTGCGGTCCTGTACTACAGCGAGGATTATATCAAAGTGGGGGACAGGATCGAGATCGAGATAAAGAGCCCGTCTGTGGAAGACCTTTTGGACGAGATCAAGATGCCCGGAGCAAGGTACACCGTGAACTATCTTACGGCTTCGGTTTCCGACTTTAGGAAGATGAAAAAGAACGCAGAGTCAGAGTAAGGGGGTAGCGTTATGGATTATTTTAACGGAGAATTCGGTCAGATCACGAAAAAACTTGCCCAGCAGGAGCGAAAGAAAAACCTGGATAAGTTCCAAAACCAGGAGATGCGGAAGGGCCTTGACCTTACCACCGCACGAATGATGACGGAAGAACAAAAGTCTATTTATAATGTAGATCAGGCATTGCAGGATAATTATGAGATTCAGGATATCCTTGACAATGCTTCGGAACTGAAGTTAAGCGACAGCGCAAAGGTGAACCTGGAACTGCAGTTAAACCGGAACGAAAACTTTCGGCTTATCAATAAGGAAAAAAAGACATTATTCGGTGACAGTACCTTCATGACGAATGTCAAGACCGCCATCGAGAATTACGAAGCATCCCTCCAAAGAGGAATCTATCGGGGAGCCAAGAACAGGGATCTCTCAGAGAAAGGTGCTAAGGAACTGGTAGAATCCCAGACGAAAAGCCAGCTTGCGGACGCCATCGAATGTTGTAATGAAGTGATCCGAAAATGCAATGACTATCTGGATCGCGGATCCTCCATCTGGTTCTGGAGAAAGAACCGCCATACTGCGGTGGAAGAGGCAAAGCAGCGTGCCGAGAAAGAATTGGAGAAACTGCAGGAGATCCAGAAGATGAAGGACATGGGGGAATTTTTCGAGGATCTCCAGGAAGAAGATTCCATTCTTACCTGGATGAACCAGCCTGCGCTGGAGGAGAAGAGAAAACGTCGGGAAATGGCAAAAAATATGGCCTATAACAAGGCGTTAACCGACATTTCCACGCCTAAAATGGAAGAATACGAGAATCAGATGAAGGCGAAACGGGATGTTTTGAAAGGCATGGAACAATTTCGTATCGGCAGAGAGGCAGCTTGCCATCTGGCCTGCTTAAGAGGTATGGAAGACCAAGAAATGAAACTCTGCGCCGAGCTTTTGCATGTAAAAATGACAAAGGATATGACGGAGGTAAAGAAGAAAGCAAAGCTTGAGTATATGGAGAACATTTTTGAAGAGCTCCTAAAGGTAGATATCCGGGAATTCAATTTCCGGGACTTTAAAGACCTCTTCCTTGGTGATAAGTTTAACCGAAACTATCATATCATACAGCTTGCTCATGATGCCGACGATATTTTCAAGGAATACAGGAATCTCCTGGATGGCGAGGATAAGGGCCTTCTCGCTTTAAATAAGGAGCAGTTCGAAGAGGTTGTCGCAAAGAGAGAAACCCTTATGAGCGTGTCCCCCTATTTTGAGAAAGTTTATAGCATTTCGAAGGATCCCCGCTATAAGAATAAGAATATCTATCGTGACCTGGAAAGACCCTTCCAGGAACTCCTTGCCTTTTACTATACCAGTTCGGCCTCGGAGAACGATCCGGACGGGGACTACTATGCGGCTTTGGTTGCCATGAAGGGGGCGTCCCTTTCAAAGGACGAAAAGACGGTTCTCTACGGACCGGGAATGGACGTTACGGCATTATATCAGGACTTCAGAAAAAGAAGTAATCTTCCGGAAGGTGCCGGAGGGGATAGTTCTGCCCTTGCCGCCATCAGGCAGAAAAAAGAGGCGCCGGTAACGGAGGAGAAAAAGGAAGAAGAGAAGAAAAATCCCGAGCTGGAGAAGAAACTCAAAGAGATGAGGGAGCAGCTGGAGAGGGAACAGGAAGAGGAGCGGAAACAGAGGCAGGCGTTTATCGACAATCTGAATAAACAAAGCGACGCCGAAAGAAAGAAAGCCGCCGAAAACAGATGGAAGGACGAAAAAGAGAGGGAACGCTTAGAAAAAGAAGAAAAAGAGCGCGTAGAAAGGGAAGAAAAAGAGCGTGCAGAAAGGGAAAAAGCAGAAAAGGAAAAGATAGAAAAAGCAAATGCGGCTGCGGCAAGACGCGGTGAGAGGATGATGGACGCTCTTGATCTGGACTCCGTCAAAGGAAACACGCCTACGGAAGAGATCGACGAGAAGATGGCGAAGAGGAAGGACCGCCTTGAAAAAGAGCGCGTAGAAAGGGAAGAAAAAGAGCGTGCAGAAAGGGAAAAAGCAGAAAAGGAAAAGATAGAG
>JAFOND010000056.1 GCA_017418645.1 Lachnospiraceae bacterium
AAGGAAGCCTTCGCCGCATTCTCCGAAAGCTGTTCCCGGAACAACCGCAACCTTCTTTTCCGTTAAGAATCTTGTCGCGAACTCGTCCGATGAAAGCCCGAATTCTTTTATGGACGGGAAAACGTAAAACGCTCCGAAGGGTTCAAAGCATTTAAGTCCCATCTTCTCAAATCTCTTTAAGAGATATCTTCTTCTGCCGTTATATTCATCGCGCATGGCCGCAACTTCTTCGTCGCAGTCCCGGACCGCGGTTATGGCGCCGTACTGTGATGTCGTGGGCGCGCACATGATCGCATACTGATGTATCTTTAACATCTGGGAAAGTATCTCGTTCGGCGCGCAGGCATAGCCCAGTCTCCAGCCCGTCATTGCATACGCCTTCGAAAAGCCGTTTATGTAAACCGTCCGCTCCTTCATTCCCGGAAGTGCGGCGATTGAAAAATGCTGTTTCTGATATGTAAGTTCGGCATAGATCTCGTCCGTTATCACAAAGAGGTCATGTTCTTTTACGACCTCCGCGATCTCCTCAAGATCCTTCTTTTCCATGATGGCACCCGTCGGGTTGTTCGGGAAGGGAAGCACAAGAACCTTGGATTTTTCCGTGATCTTTTCCCTTAATCCCTCTGCCGTAAGGCGGAATTCATCTTCCTCTTTAAGAGGTATGGAAACCGGCACGCCGCCGATAAGATATGCGCAAGGGTCGTATGAAACATAGGAAGGCTGTGGGATAAGAACTTCATCTCCCGGATCTATCATGGCGCGGAGCGCAAGATCGATAGCTTCCGAACCGCCCACCGTTACCATCATTTCGTTCTTCGGATCGTAATCAAGGTCAAAACGGCGCTTTAAGTATGCGGCAATCTCAACCTTAAGTTCCATCAGTCCGGCGTTTCCGGTGTATGATGTTTTGCCTTTTTCAAGAGAATAGATTGCATCGTCCCTTATCCGCCAGGGCGTGTCAAAATCCGGCTCGCCCACGCCGAGAGAGATTGCATCTTCCATCTCGTAAACTATATCGAAAAATTTTCGGATGCCGGATGGTTTAATGTCCTGCACCCGCTTTGAAAGGGGACTTCTCATAATGACATCTTTATCCTTTCATCCTTTGTTCCTCCCGCCATTATTGTTCCGTAATCCTTATACTTCTTCAGTATGAAATTGGATTTCGTGCTTAAGACGGATTCTATTGTGGAAAGTTTATCGGACACGAAGGTCGCCGCCTCTTTAAGAGTCTTGCCTTCGACAATTACCATAAAATCAAAACCGCCGGAGATAAGATATACGGACTTAACTTCCGGATAGTTGTAGATATGCTGGGCAACCTTGTCAAAGCCCATGCCGCGCTGGGGTGTAACCCGGACTTCTATAAGCGCCGTAACCTTATCAAGGCCCGCCTTGTCCCAGTTTATCATGGCGTGATAGCCGCAGATTATATGATCCTGCTCAAGTTCTTCAAGCGCGTTCATAACCTCCGCTTCGCTGGCTCCCACCATTGCGGCAAGTTCCGCGATGTTTATGCGCGCGTTTTTCTCAACGTATTGTAAGATCTTTTCCTTCATATCCGTTCCTTTCTTGCTAGCCTTACGTGTCTACTCTTGCTTTTCTGTTTTGACACGTAGGTTTTTGCTGTTTTGTCTTTTTTACGTACAATCACTGTAATTTGCAAAGTTCATCCTCTTTCGGAGGCTTTATATATGTTGTGCGTTCACCGTTGGTTACTATACAATCGTGGCCTTCGGTAAGGTTTCCTATGCGTGTCGCAGGAATCTGGCTCTTTGCAAGTTCCATAAGCTTGTCCCTAACATTTTCCGGTCGTTCAAGTATCAACGTTGCCCCGAAAGACTCCAGCATATACGGATTCAGGCCGTAAAACTCGCAGACTTCTATAGTTTCCTGCCGGATGGGGATTGCCTTCGCTTCCACGGTTATTCCGCAGTTTCTCTCTTTTGCAATGTCGT
>JAFOND010000057.1 GCA_017418645.1 Lachnospiraceae bacterium
GATAAACTTCCCCATTCGTTTACCTTGTCCGCAACATGTTCGTAAAGGGACTTGCCGTCGATCTCTCTGTCCTGGAATTCTCCGCTTGAGGGATTGGATGTTTTAACAAGGACAAATATTCCCTTATCGTTTTCATTGCAGACATCGATGAAAGGTTTAACACCGTCCGTTCCGAGATATGGGTTCACCGTGGCAAAATCTTCTTCAAAGGGAGTGTATGAATTGTTTCCGACGTCTACCTTTCCGAGGTGTGCCGTTGCATATGCCTTTGATGTTGATCCGATATCGCCGCGCTTAACATCGCCGATAACGATGAGTCCTTTTTCTTTGCAATATGAAACCGTCTTTTGGAAGGCGATAAGTCCCGGGATCCCAAGCTGCTCATACATGGCGATCTGCGGCTTTACCGCAGGAATAAGATCGTATATAGAATCAACGATCTTCATGTTAAAACGAAGTACTGCGTCCGCCGCTCCCTCAAGAGTTTCGCCGTGCTCTTCGTATGAAATATCCGTTATGCTTTTCGGAATCATTGACAGCGTTGGGTCAAGACCCGCCACAACGGGTGCGTTTTTCTTTTCGATTTCGTTTATCAGTTTTTGAATCATTTTTATTCTCCCTGATCTGTAATCCGTTTTGCAACGTTTAAAAGTATATCACAATTATCATCTTCGTGATATAATGTATTCTGATTTTTTTAATCGGAGGGGTAAAATGAAAGTAAAAGAATTAACTTTGGGAAAGACCGGGATAAAGACACCGCAGAATGCATTCGGCGCGCTTCCCGTACAGCGCGATGATATCGAAACATCGATAAAGATCTTAAGAAAAGCATACGAAGGCGGGATGACTTATTTTGATACGGCAAGGGCATATTCCGACAGTGAGGAAAAGATCGGACTTGCGCTTTCGGATGTTCGCGACAAAATCTTTATCGCTACAAAGTCCGGCGCAAAAACACCGGAAGAGGTTAAGGCGCAGCTTGATATTTCGCTTAAGAACATGAAGACGGATTACATCGATGTTTACCAGTTCCATTGTTCGGATGTATGTTACCGTCCCGGAGACGGAAGCGGAATGTATGAACTAATGGAAGATTTGAAGCGTCAGGGAATCATCCGTCATATCGGTATAACGGCGCATAAGATCGGCGTTGCGGAAGAATGTGTGGAAAGCGGATTATATGAGACTCTGCAGTTTCCGTTTTCATATCTTTCCGGCGAACGCGAAATGAACCTTGTAAAAAGATGCAAGGAATTAAACGTCGGATTCGTCTGTATGAAGGCTCTTGCCGGCGGGCTTATCACGGATTCAAAAGCAGCCTTTGCATTCATATCCCAATTTGATAACGCTCTTCCAATCTGGGGAATACAGCGGGAAAAGGAACTCGATGAATGGCTTTCATATATGGACGATGCTCCCGAAATGGACGATGATATCCGCTCGTTCATCGAAAAAGAAAAGGAAGAACTGTCGGGAGATTTCTGCCGGGGATGCGGTTATTGTATGCCTTGCCCGAAAGGAATTCAGATTAATAACTGCGCAAGGATCTCGCTCATGGTACGGCGCGCGCCGCAGCAGGCATGGCTGAACGAATACTGGCAGACGGAGATGGAAAGAACAAAGGAATGTATAAATTGCAGGCAATGCGTTTCAAAATGTCCCTACGGACTTGACACTCCGGAACTTTTAAAGAAGAATTATGAGGACTATGTTAAGGTTCTTGAGGAATATAATAACAAGTGAGCCTGATCTTTTTGGAGGCTTAACCTGAGGAATAAAAATGGCAATAAAAGAGAATGCAATAATAAAAGAAAACATTGAAATCTCTCCCGGGATCTTTTCCATGAAGATAAAATGCGAAGGCGCAAAAGAAGCATCTTGCGGACAATTTGTCTCACTGTATCTTCATGATAAAACAAAGATACTTCCGAGACCGATCTCAATCTGCGAGATTGATAAAGAAAAAACCGAACTACGGCTGGTTTACCGTGTTGCCGGGAAAGGTACTAAAGAGATTTCCGGTTATGCAGAGGGAGAAGAAATAGAAATCCTGGGACCTCTCGGAGAAGGATATTATCGTGAAGACGGGTTCATCGGTTTTGATAAAGAAAAAACAAAGACGGTCCTTCTTGTGGGAGGCGGCATCGGAATCCCTCCCATGGTAGGAACGGCAGCAGCGTTAAAAGAAGTTGATTACTCGCTTAACATAATCTCCGTTATGGGCTATCGCGATGCGGATACATTCCTTACCGAAGAATTAAAGCGTTACGGGGAACTCTATATAGCAACGGATGACGGAAGCATCGGAACAAAAGGAAACGTTATCGACGCGATAAAAGAGAACAATGTCACCGCGGATCTTATCTATTCCTGCGGCCCGAAAGTTATGCTTAACGCGCTGAATTCATTTGCCAAGGAAAAAGACATTCCGCTTTATGTATCGATGGAGGAACGTATGGCATGTGGCGTCGGCGCATGCCTTGCCTGCGTTTGCGGCGACAAGAAGAGAGTGTGCAAAGATGGCCCGGTCTTTATGGCAGAAGAGGTGCTATAGAAAAACGCAGGTGTTTATCACCTGCGTTAATTATTATATGAATCCGAGAATCTCCTTCTCATCATTCTTTCCTTTTTCATACATCTTAAGGATTGCGTCCTTGTCTTTTGTAAGAGTATGCATCCCCTCAATACTGTCGGGAGCGATTATCTTTATCCGTCCTTCTTTTTCAAACTCTGTTGCTTCATCAAGCTGGTTGTTATAAAGCTCCGCACGGTTTCTAAGGGCTTCTGCGATCTTATCGTACTTCTTTATGAATCTTGCCATGCGGATGTCGTTTTTGTTCTTTCTTCTGAAATCCTTCGGACGTGTAAGGATAACGACAACCTTGTCGCAGCCCGCATCGAAAGCGCGCTTAAACGGGATGGGATCGCTTAAACCGCCGTCAAAATACGGAGTACCTTTCCAGACATAGGGCTTGTTTATAACAGGAATGCAGCTGCTCGCTTTTACGGCGCCGTAATCGTTCTTTTTCATATCCTTCATGTTATAATAAAAGGGCTCTGCGGTATATGCGTTTGTTACAACGACTTCCGCTTTCTTATCCGACTCTGCGATCGCGTTAAAATCCAGGGGATTTTCTCCTGCCGAGTTACTGAGCACACCGTAAATATATTCAAGATCGATATAACTTCCAGTCCTTAAAACATTTAAAAGACTCATATACGATCTTCTGAAGCAGTAATCCGTGTAGAACTTAAGATTCCGCTCTTTTTGTCCGGCCATATATGAAGATATATTTGCGCTCCCGGCAGATACTCCGATCATATAATCAAAAGAGATCCCGTCTTCAAGGCATGCGTCAAAAACTCCCGCTCCGTATACGCCGCGAAGACCGCCGCCAACATCAATTACACCTGTCATTTCTCTACCTCTGTCATCTTTTTTTGTTTAGAAAGATAGCAGAATTATATTTTTTTGTAAAGAATTGTTATTACGATCCATATCTGTTGATTTGACCATAGGGAATATATATAATGATGCGGATACATGTTTTTTGTTGGAGGATATAGACCTATGACTGAGACAGTAGATAAAAAAGGCCTGAATTCAAATCAGATAAAACTTATCGCGATTATCGCAATGACGATAGATCATGTGACCTGGCTATTGTTTCCGGGATGTCAGAAGATCTGGTGGGTGATCGGACTGCATATCATTGGACGATTGACCGCGCCCATCATGTGGTTCTTCATCGCGGAAGGATTTCATTATACCCGTAATGTTAAAAAGTATATCGGCAGGCTGTTTGTTTTTGCGGTGATATCCCATTTTGCATATAACTTTGCCGGCGGGATCCCGTTTATTCCCAGCGGTTTTTTCAACATGACAAGCGTTATGTGGTCTCTTGCATGGGCTGTGGTGTTAATGGTCATATTCACCACGGATCGTTTGCCGCAATGGGCAAAGATACTTCTTGTTATCGCAATATGCTTTATAACGTTTCCCGCGGACTGGTCGACCGTTGCCGCAATGTGTCCGGTCTATCTGTATCTTAATCGCGGCGATTTTAAGAAACAATCAATTACCATGCTTATCTGGGTTCTTATTTATGCTGCGGTATACTTCATTTTCATGGATAAAGTGTACGGCATTATGCAGTTGGGAACTTTGCTGTCATTACTTGTTTTGAAGAATTACAACGGAGAAAGAGGAAACTGGAAGGGCATGAAGTGGCTGTTCTACATATATTATCCTGCTCATCTGTTTGTGATAGGACTGATCAGAGTGATGATGGGAGGCGGAAGCATTTTCCCGTAAAATGGTTTAAATCGGAAAGGAATGTTTTTGAATTATGAACGTATATAAGCATTTTAAGTTTGGAAGATCATATCGTAAAAACGCGAGATTCGGTATACTCCCGTTTATCGGAGCGCATCGATTTGTATACTATATGGGAGACCGTCCGTATTATTTTTACAGCGACAGACCTTATACGATAAAGGATGCAAAGGCATGGAAAATCCGTAACCTGATCATTTACGCGGTTCTTACGGCAGGTGCCGTATCGCTGCTTTTTGACAGGCCAATGAACAACCTGTCGGAAACGGTAAATTTAATTTTAAATATCGGACTTTTAATCGCCGCAGTATTCTGTGCCTTCAGAACGTTCTTATTTATTATTGTTGATCCCCAAAAAGACCCGATGCTGCAGTCGTCTCAGTGCGACGATCAGCCCGGTAAAAAAGTTTGAGGAGGAAGGCGTTATTATGCGTCCGGAGGGCACCGTTACAACAAAGGGACGGCGGGGTAGCGCCGGCTCACTTTTATTTTATTATAGACTAAACCCCTTTTTTCCATTATAATATGAAAGATTGCGACAAAGATTTCAGCGGTCGAAAAGGAGCAAAAATATGAAGAAGGTAGTGAAGTTCGGAGGAAGTTCCCTTGCGGATGCAAAGC
>JAFOND010000058.1 GCA_017418645.1 Lachnospiraceae bacterium
ACCCCAGTCAATCCGTTCAGAGAGAATGAATTTCCCGCCGGACTCATTTATATATTCCTCAAGTGTTTTATGTTGAAAAGAGAAACCTGACGAATAGAGTTCGTTTATCTGATCATCCGAAAGATCATCAAGAATCTTATTTGGAAGTTCTTTTGTTTTTGAAGCATAGGCAAAAAGCCGCTTTGCCATAGAATCGACAGACTGTTCGGATTCGGTTTCAATAAAGAAATAAGGGACTTCAACATTAAAATAACTACTTAGAGTTTCAAGCTGGTATCCTTTTGGAATTGTATTTCCGTTTACCCAACCGCAAAGCGTAGTGTATTTAATGTATTACAAAAAAATTGTATATTATTTACGAATTAATCGTAGCATCTGAACGGATTGACTGGGGTGAACCCGTGGGACGTGAAATATGGTAGAACAGGGTGATGTTTTAAAGATTGAGGGGATAAATCCCCCGGTTGTTGTTGTAAGCAAAAATTTAATATCAAAGCTTATCCTTATGATAGATATGGTTCAGGCCATGTTTGATTATGTGTGAGTATATCCACATTCTCGGTGCTGTATTCTATCTGTTCGGAGAAGCAGCGTACCGCCTCGGGAAGATCACCGGTAAATAACGAATCATAGTATATGAAATCTGTACATAAACGCGCGTATTCAGTAAGACTTTTAATGCCGTATTCCGTAATCCGTTCCAATTGACGGTAAAAGATATATGTATAAACGTTGTTAAGTTTAACCTGATCTATCGGCTTACCGGATTCTATAATAATCTCATCCGACGCGCTTTTCATTGCCTCAAGATGCGCCGTCCATTCATCGTTTATCGGTTCTGTTTTTTCCATTACGTTCAATATAAATGACAGACGTTCGTTTGAGATTTTCGGTGAATAATCGGGAAATGTCGATTTTATTGATAACCGATTTAAAAGCTCCTCAAATGAAAGCCTTTCTTCATTAGCCGAAGAGCTTTCTTCTTCCTCTTCTTCTATGAACATAACCGGCTTTTCTTTTTCCAGTAACAGATCACATACCGCTTCGCATGAAAGTCCAAGGCCGGCAAGGGAAAGACCGTTTATTTCTTCATAAAATCTTGGATGAAG
Source organism: Lachnospiraceae bacterium (assembly GCA_017418645.1). Lineage (GTDB taxonomy): Bacteria > Bacillota > Clostridia > Lachnospirales > Lachnospiraceae > FD2005. The sequence continues at coordinate 1,110 of JAFOND010000058.1, forward strand.
TGCGCAGATATCACAGAGCAGGTCATCTCCCTCTTCAAGAATAATATCGCAGAGTCCGTCCGGTCGAAGCATCGGACAGCGTTCATCCTCTGTTAGGATAAACGAATAACCTTCGTTTCCATCATGTTTTTCAATCGACCGTCTTATTCTCTCTCCAAGTTTACCGGGCATATTAAGATAATAGTCCGCGGTATCATCATCGATATCGATTTCCCATCCTTTGCAGCAGGTGTGACGGCATTTATCTGCTATGCAATTAAAATCATAAAAGAAATCAGGATATATCATACCCAAAACTCATCCTTAATGCTTCTTTCAAAAAGCGCCTTCATTTCTGCCATGGGATCGTGGTTTTCATAGATTACATTATGAACAGCGTTACATATGGGAAGATCCACGGAATGCTCCTTTCCCATCCTGCAAAGAGCTTCCACCGTATAATAACCCTCCGCCAGTTTATCAAAGGGCTTCCCTTCCGCGATGCATTTCCCGTACGTCAGGTTATGACTGTGAGGTGAAAACAGGGTTGCTTCATAGTCACCCAAATGACAGAGTCCGTAGACCGTCTGTTCGTTTCCGCCCAAGGCGGTTATAAGTCTTCCGATTTCTCTTGTCCCCCGGGACATAAGCGCGCCTTTAAGAGAAGAAAGATCTCTTCCCTCTAAGATTCCGGCAGCTATTCCTATAACATTTTTAGCGGCGCCGCCGATCTCGTTTCCTATGATATCGTTTCCGTAATAAAAACGGATAAGGTCACTTGAAAAACTGTCGACAAGTTCGTTCCTTGTTTCTTCGTGCTCGCTGTCTATAACCATGCAGTTCGGCACGCCTCTGTAGAATTCCTGAACGTGTCCGGGTCCGAGCCACACCGCAATTTTGTTGCTTTTATCCAGTATTTCAGATGCAACCTCCGAGAGTCTCTTCCCGGTTTCAATCTCAATTCCCTTCATGCAAAGGACAAAGGTTTTATTCTTTACATCAAGATCCTTAAGCTGCATCATAAGCTCTCTTAGTTTCTGCGAGCCTATTGAAACTATTACCGTATCGCATTCGTGGATCTTTGTTATATCCGTAGTAAGCTTTATGCTGTCCGTCAGCTTAAGATACTCGTTTGCTCTTTCCGTCATGAGCCTCTGCATGTTTTTTGAACTTTCTCTTCCGTAAAGAGAAACATCATGACCGATATGATCAAGGTACCATGCAATAAACGTTCCCCATCTTCCGCAACCGATTACAAAAATCTTCTTTTTCATACTATTCTACCCATGATACACTAATCCAGCTGCTGAATTCCCTCAATAATATTCGGGACCATCTGCTTCTTTCTTGAAACGACGCCGGGAAGATCAAAGAGTTCGTCCTTCATCTTCTCTTTCCCAAAACCGAGGGACAGAACTCTCTCCGCTTCGTTTCCGTTAAAGAGAACTTCCGATCCCTGCTCTAAGATGCTGGTAAGCATAACGAAGACCATATCCACTCCCTTTTCCCTTTGCATCGTGGGAAGATATGCCTTGATGTCCGGAAGGATGGATCTA
>JAFOND010000059.1 GCA_017418645.1 Lachnospiraceae bacterium
TAGATAAGCCGCTTGATATCGATATCAAGTAGTTTAGAAGACGGAGAATAAGTATGAACAGACTATACATAAAAAAATCACATATTATCTTCGAAATTATATCGTATGCAATACTTTTAGCTTCCGTTATCTATGCGGTCATAATGATCCTTAGGTACGGAAACAGTGACTTCCCGACGCGTTTCAGCGGAGGCGGGGAAGTAACGGGATACGGCTCGGCATACGTTCTACTTATAATCCCGGGAACCATGCTTATAACGAATATTCTTTTAAGCCTTTCGTTACATCTTTTTCCGGTAAAGCTCTGGAATATGCCCTTTAAAGTAAAGCCCGGAAGAGAGATACCGGTATATGCATCAATTGCTTCGATGATGGTATCACTTGAACTTATGATGTCGGTTTATTCCCTTGCTACAACAATAGCATGGGCAAACTTCCGCGATGATCTTATAATGCTGTATTCATTCGGAATTGCCGGGCTGACATTGGTGGACTGCATTTTCTTTATTGTACAGGGAGCAAACAGAAATAAATAAACTCTAATCCAGATACACAGGGTGCATCAAGCTTCCTTCACAAAAAGTATATTCCGGTGTTACAAACGGATAAGTCACTTCGTCTTCATAATACCAGGGATCACCGTCATGTTTATGGTTTCTCAGTACATGAAACTGCTGAGCCGGCATATAGCCCTGTGCAAGAAGAAATGCTTTCTTCCCGTCTTTTTCGCACATGTCTGCAACCATCACAACATGTCCGGGTGAACCGCCCTTTATAAACACGTCTCCGACTTTAAGATCGGAAAGCTCCGTCGGTACGCATTCTTCCTGCATGGATAAAGTACTTGAAAACGCAAATACTGCGTTAAGATAGGTTTCGAACACTTCATCCGAATCCGAAGGTTCCGCACTGTTTACCCAGATGACATCGTTTCCGTCAACCTTTATCCGTTTTCCGCTTTTATATGAATTCCAGTCGCATAAAAAACCGTCCACGAAATGAAAAGCGATCTTGTCATCTTTACCTGCAGAGCGCATATATTCCGCGTATATCCTCATTATGGAATCCGCGCATTGCTGAAGATCCCGGTCCGAAAGATACATGTCAAATACACATACAGCGTTCCTATTGGACTTTTCCCGTCCGTCATATAAGAGTATGGCGCTGCCATCCGGGAGCATTCTATAATTCCTTAAGAATGTCGTAAAGCTACTCTCTTCGGCAGAAATCCTTTCATAACCGTCGGGCACGGAAATCCGGGATTCAAGTGTTTCTCCGGAAGGATTGATGAGGTTTATCTCCTCCGGTTCCGGAATTTCTTCCGTTTCGTTTTCTTCGATAATATCTGATTGTGTTTCTTCGGGATTTTGATCTGTGACCACTGTGTCTGCAGGTGCAAGAATCTCGTTCTGCTTTTCCTCAGCGGATTTATTGTTACTTAACCCGCAACCGCCTAGCACTATAAAAACTAAAAAAAGAGAAACCGTAGTTTTGATTAATCTATTATACATATATCTTAATCCAGCTGCTGAATTCCCTCAATAATATTCGGGACCATCTGCTTCTTTCTTGAAACGACGCCGGGAAGATCAAAGAGTTCGTCCTTCATCTTCTCTTTCCCAAAGCCGAGGGACAATACTCTCTCCGCTTCGTTTCCGTTAAAGAGAACTTCCGATCCCTGCTCTAAGATGCTGGTAAGCATAACGAAGACCATATCCACTCCCTTTTCCCTTTGCATCGTGGGAAGATATGCCTTGATGTCCGGAAGGATGGATCTA
>JAFOND010000060.1 GCA_017418645.1 Lachnospiraceae bacterium
TAACCGCAAGGGTTCTCCAGAACGACAAAGGAATGAGCGCGCTACAGCTTACCAGCAAGCAGACCGGTCTTGCGGAAGGAGAGGAATTCCTCTTCAACCTGCAGTCGAGATCTTCCTGGAACGAGCTTAACAGACTGGGCATAAACAACATCACCGAGAACGCATCGAATTCCAGCTTTACGTTGAACGGAGAAGAACATTCATCACTGTCGAATTCCTTTACGATAAACAAAGAGTTCGAGATCAACCTCATCACTCCCACAAAGAACGGAGAGGAAGTTACGGTCGGATTCAAGACCAACACGGATGCGGTTTCGGACAGTGTTCAGCAGATAATAGATTCCTTTAACGGCATGCTTGAAGTCGGAAGGAAGTTCCTTCCGGGACATAACAATAACAAGCTTGTTAACGAGGTTAACGCCATCGCTACAACGGTGGGACCGGAGCTTAAGGAACTGGGAGTCGAGGTTGACAATAACGGATATCTTGTTCTGGACAGAGACAGAATGGCAGAGTCGCTGGTTCCGGGTAAGACGGAAGAAACCTTCAGAACTCTCGACAAGTTTAAGAACATGGTATCGCGCCAGGCTGAAAAGATAGCGATAAATCCCATCAATTATACGGACGGTCTGGTGGTTGAATATAAGAATCCGGGTAAGACATTTACGGCACCCTATGCGCAGAGCGCATACGCCGGTCTGATAATGGACAGGACACTCTGAAAGGATCAGGGGGACGGTTTACCGTCCCCCTGATTCAAATTTCACTCAACATGGAACTTAACCTTTCCCGATACGTATGATACTTCTGCACACACTCTAACCCGTTGCGGCGTATCTTTTCCCTCTCGGTATCATGCGAAAGATAATATTCAATAAGCGACAGAAGCTCTTCTTTTGACTCGTAAAAGCAGAGCTCTTTTTTATTTTCAAAATAGAATAAAAGTTCCGGCTTGTAATCCGTAAGCAGGAATCCGCCTGCGGAAAGAACGTCCCAGATGCGTAACGGGATTCCGGATTTAATAATAGGAAGAGAATTGTTTATATTGATATCACTCTCCGAAAAAACAAGGGGAAGCTCTCCGAAATAATCCACGGATCCGCGGTACGAAACATTGGGGACAAGCGTTGCATCCGAATTGGAATACAGCGCGGTTTCAACATCATTATCCGTAAGGAAATTCAAAAGATCTATCCGCCGTTCCTTTGCAACCTTAAAGCCAAGAACGGTGGTCTCCAGAATAAGCGATATGTCGGAAAAGGAATCCTCCGAAGACTCCTTTAAATCTATATGCGATCCGACGGAAGCAAGAATATCCGGCGTCAGTGCGCTGTCCAGAATATAGGACTTATAAAGATTCTTCTGCGCCTCTATCATCGCGTCGAAATATCCCCGTTCATAGTCATATAAAGAGGACTCCAGCGCATCATATGAATTTCTCTCGTAAAGGGAACCCACAAAGGAAACCGGCGCCCGATATGCCCCGCGTTTTTCCGAAGGAGCGTTATCTATCGCAGCCTTCATACGCCCGGGCTCGCCGCAGAGGGGAAGATAAAAGATGTTTTTAACGCCCATCTGTTTCCACTCTATCTCGTTTGTTTTATCGAATGTGAATATGAGATTTGTATCATAGAAAACAGAGTTATGATACATGCTGATAAGCGGATTGTCACAGGTCCAGGAAACGTACCGGATGCCGATATCATGGCAGACCGTGGCGACAACTCCGAAGTAGTTTACGGTAAAAACAAAGACATAAGTCGAGGATTTTATCTTCGAAGACAGAAGCTCATAAAACGCCTCGTCCTCGTCGTAATTATCAAGATGATATTTCAGGACGTCGACATCATGGCCCATCGCGCGAAGGGTTTCTTCTATGTCTTTATAGTTGTACGCGTGCCATTCGTAAATCAGAATATTCATATGCGCCCCATGTCATTCCGAACGTAGTGAGGAATCTTCACTTCATTTTGTGCTTTCCGTCCGCTTGATGATCCTCAACAGTTCCTCGGCTCTCCGCTTCCAAACCTCTTTAATGGAAGCTTTTTCATACGCGATATCCGAAATCTTCTTCATCCTTTCGGGATCCTCCAGAAGCCCCTTAAGTATCTCCGGAAGTTCCTTAGGTTTCGTTATATCGAAAACGACATAATCGTTTCCCTGCATATAGTTCTCGGCAAGATACTGGGAATCGTCGGTAACGCATACCGCTTTGTTTAGCATCATGTTTGCAATACGCTCCGTCATTCCCGCCTTGTGCCAGGACATAATGTTTAAGGATACTTTCGACCGCGCATATATACGTGTTGCTTCTTCCGGCTTTAATTCCGGATGCCTTATAAAGGTCTTAACATCCTTATACCGTCCCGTGTTGAAGCTGTCTCCGAAAACATGCATCTCTATTCCCGATGCCGCGATCTCGTCCAAAAGCTTCTCGCGGAAATAGCTCATGACCATAAAGCAGACGGGCTTTACTTCGAATAAAAGATCGCGGAATGCAACGCTTCCCACCGGATATTTTTCCCTTGCGCCGGGGATTTCTTCCAGCGTTTTGGCAAGACCTTCTTCCCAGGTCTCGTTGGGATTGGCGGTCATATGATCCGCAAATTTGCTGGCGATCCCGCCGGTGTTCGTATCCGCCGCTTCCTTTTCTTTTTCCCATTTCCGGTAATCATGGTAGGACCCGATAAAGGTGATATCAAGGTCTTTTTCCACGCCGTATTTCTGTTCCTTTTTACTTTTGGGAATATATTCATCGCCGGCAGGCGGAAGAAGATAGACGCCTTTTATCCTGTCGTAATACGTCTTTGTAAAATCGATATAATTATAATCGTGGGTTAATACGTAATAGTCTTTCGGACCGGCCGTAAGATGCTGTTTAAGCCATACGGGATGATCGAAAAGCATATTGAATTTCGGACCGATGAACAGGTCGTGCAGATTGCTTCCGTCCTTTAATTCGACGGAAAACACGAAAGTCTGGACACCGACAATTGCGCGGTAACGTTTGCCCGCATATTTTGAAATGTATTTAAGATTGTCACCGTTCGGATCAAAGAACTCAACAAGCTCTCCCATTGCATCGAGAGCATATCCGAGGGATGTGGCAAAATGGTCAAGGACTCCGTAGCATATGGGATCGCCGACGTAGATAAGGATCGGACAGTGGGCTTTATCCATCTCTTGGTAAAGCTCTCCCTGTTTTAACATTTCCGAAAGGAATTCGATCCCACCTTCATCTTTAAAGCTTTTTTGCGCTTTCTCTATAAGCGCTTTGCATGACACATCAAAACTCCCGTCCGCGCGGTAATCGTCGCGATAGCGGGAGAGCATATATGCGTTGAATTTGAATTCGTCAAATGCGGATCTGATGTTGGCCATGATCTTTATGTCTTATTGTCTGTGTGGTTTACTGATGCTTGTGTTCCTTGATCTCTTCTATCTTTTCTTCGATCTTCTCTTTCTTTTCGGCAACGTCTTCATGGATCTTTTCACGCTTTTCCGCAAGATCTTCTTTAATATGTTCTTTCTTTTCGTCCACGTCGACCTTGATGTCATCGAACATCTCCATAACGTGATCGATCTTATTATCCACGCTGTGGGACGTCATCTGATCCTGGATCCTGTCAAAGATATTGTTTGAGTTTGTGGGATCGTTGTCAAAAAGGTTATCCAGCTTTTTCTTTGTTTCTTCCTTCATTTTAGTCCACTTCCTTTCACGGTCATCTGTATTTGCCTATATTTTAGTTATCTGCTTCCTATTTTACAAGAGTAAGTTAAAAAAGCCCCTTGAGGTGTACCTGCAATGTTTACATTTTGTTGAAAATGTTTATTGAAAAAAAAGCCTCTGCCGTTATAATACAATGTTGAAATGGAAAAATTAAGAAAATTAACCAATAACAGGAGGAACCAAAATGGCAGGAACAGTAGCTGAAACAGTAGCAAACATTCCGCATGCAGCAGAACGCGCAATGTATGGTGCGATTGTAGATAATCTTGTAAAGAAGCTGGGATCAAAGGATCCCTCAAGCCGTACGGAAACATATTTAAAGATTCTTGATGCGACGGAAAAGTTTATCGGAACGGAAAAGGGAAAAGAGAAGTTTGCCCGCGTAAGAAAATATATGGAAAACCCGGAGAACCGCTGGATGCAGTTCTTAAACCGTGTTATCGATGAAACGGATCCGCACTATGCAAAGCAGTTCATCTTAAATCTCGGATACGAGGCTTTCCTTCGCGGAACAAAGACAATCAGAAAGAATCGTGAAAAGTATGGATGCAACATCCCCTGGCTCATCCTTTTCGATCCGACGGATGCCTGCAACATGCACTGCATCGGATGCTGGTCCGGAACATACGGCCATAAACACAATCTTTCTTTTGAAGATATGGATAAGATCGTTACGGAAGGAAAGGCTCTCGGAACATACCTTTACATGTTAACAGGCGGTGAGCCCCTTGTACGTAAGGACGATATTTTAAAGCTTGCCGAGAAGCATAACGATGCGATGTTTGCGCTTTTCGACAACTCAACGCTTATCGATGAAGAACTTTGCAAGAAGGTTGTTAAACTCGGAAACATCTCCTTCATGCTTTCAATAGAAGGAACGCCGGATACGAACGATGCCCGTCGCGGCGACGGACACTACGAAGCATGCATGAAGGCTATGGATCTTCTTAAGAAGTACGGCATCATCTTCGGAACATCGATCTGCTATACAAGAGACAATATCGAGGCCGTAACGGATAAGAAGTTTATCGAATTCATCGCTGACAAGGGCGCGCGTTTCGGTTTCTACTTCCATTATATGCCGGTAGGACACAACGCGGTTACAAGCCTTCTTCCCACAACGGATCAGAGAAAGATGATAATAGAGCGTCTTCGCGAAGTACGTACGGGAGACAACAATATCGGATTCTTCCCCATGGATTTCCAGAACGACGGAGACTTTGTTGGCGGATGTATCGCAGGCGGAAGAAATTACTTCCATATCAATGCAAACGGTGATGCGGAGCCCTGTGTATTCATACACTTCTCCGATACGAACATACATGAAAACTCAATCCTTGAGATGCTTCAGAGTCCGCTCTTCCAGGCATATCACGAAGGACAGCCCTTTAACAGAAATCACCTTCGTCCCTGCCCGATGCTGGAGAATCCGAAACTCCTTCGCGAGATAATCGAGAAGACTGGAGCAAAGGGAACGAACTTTGAGTCCGAGGAAACGGTTGAGGAGCTTTGCGGCAAGTGCGATGATTACGCTGCCGAGTGGGCACCGGTTGCGGAAGATGTCTGGGCACATCAGAAGCACAGAGACCCGGGCTATGAGAACTATACGAAGGAAAAGAGAGAGCATCCGGAACTTGCGAACTTCGATCACATCGACGGACATCACGGAATCGACCTTCCGGAAGAGAAAGTAGGTTAATGAAAAACTACCGCTTATTAATAACATACGACGGAACCCGCTACAAGGGCTGGGAACATCAGCCCGGAGCGGAGACCGTACAGGGAAAGATCGAGGTATGCCTTGGAAGGATGCTCGGTCTTTCTGCGTCTCCTGAGGACTATTTCGGCGCGAATCCGCCCATCGAACTCATCGGATCGGGAAGGACCGATGCCGGCGTGCACGCAAAAGGGATGGTGGCATCCGTGAAATTACCGACGGAGCAGTCCCCCGATACCATCCGCGACTACTTAAACCATTACCTCCCGGACGACATCGCGATCCGGGAAGTCCGCGAAGCTTCGGACCGCTTTCACGCCCGCTACAACACAACCGGAAAAACCTATGAATATACAATTTTTGACGGGCCCGTAAAGCCGGTGTTTATCCGTAAATATTACACCGCCCTGGATGAGCCTTTGGATGCGGACAGGATGGCGGAAGCAGCAGAATACTTTGTCGGTGAGCATGACTTTAAATCTTTCTGCACGAATCCCAAGATGAAGAAGAGCACCGTGCGCCGCATAGATAACCTTGCGGTACGCCGTAACAAAGGCTATGTTACCATCACGGTTTCCGGCAGCGGCTTTCTTCAGAACATGGTCCGCATTATTGCCGGAACTCTTATCGAAGTCGGCTACGGAAGGATCGAGCCATCGGATATTCCTTCCATAATAGAAGCGAAGGACCGCACCGCCGCAGGCCCCACCGCTCCGGCGAAGGGACTGTGTTTGCTTGCGGTAAATTACGATTAGTGCTAAAATATCACTCGTTATGGATATTTTCGAATACATGCGAAAAGAAACGGAAAAAACGGAGTCGCCTCTTGCATCGAGACTCCGTCCGGAAACTGTCGACGAGGTTGTGGGACAGGAGCACATATTGGGAAAAGACAAGCTTCTTTACCGCGCCATCAAAGCGGACAAGCTTACATCCGTAATTCTTTACGGTCCTCCGGGAACCGGAAAGACAACGTTGGCGAAAGTCATCGCAAATACCACAAAAAGCGAATTTAAAACAATAAATGCAACATCTGCCGGAAAGAAGGATATGATAGACGTTGTCGAAGAGGCGAAGAAAACCCTTGGCGGCTACGGCAAAAAGACGATCCTTTTTATCGACGAGATCCATCGTTTTAACAAAGGGCAGCAGGACTATCTTCTTCCCTTTGTTGAGGACGGAACCATAATCCTTATCGGAGCGACCACGGAGAACCCGTATTTCGAGGTTAACCGCGCCCTTCTTTCAAGATCTTCGATTTTTGAATTAAAACCCCTTTCAAAAGATAATATAAAGACTATAATAGAACGTGCGGTGACGGACGAGGAAAAAGGATTGGGCGTATACGGCGCAACCATAACCGAAGAGGCGCTTGACTTTTTATCCGATGCCGCAAACGGAGATGCGCGCTCGGCGCTTACCGCAATAGAGCTTGCGGTTTTAACCACGGAGCCATCCGAAAACGGGAAGATAGAAATAACGCTTGAAGTTGCAGCGGAGTGCATCCAGAAGCGGGTTTTAAAATATGATAAGGACGGAGACAATCATTACGATACGATCTCCGCTTTTATAAAGAGTATGCGGGGCTCGGATCCCGATGCGGCGGTTTATTATCTTGCAAGGATGCTCTATGCCGGAGAGGACATCAAGTTCATCGCAAGGCGTATCGTCATATGTGCGTCGGAAGATGTGGGTATGGCGGATCCCAACGCCCTTGTTGTCGCAATGGCGGCGGCGCAGGCGGTTGAGCGGATCGGAATGCCGGAGAGCAGGATAATCCTTGCGGAAGCGGCGGTATATGTTGCAACCGCGCCGAAGAGCAATGCATCATACTTAGCGATAGATGCCGCCCTTGAAACGGTTAAGAACCAGATGACGGGAAACATACCGCGGCATTTACAGAACAAACATGCGGATTCAACGGGAATGGAGCGCGACCAGGGATATCTTTACGCCCATGATTTCCCGAATCACTATGTTGATCAGCAATATCTTCCGGACGAACTTGTGGGAACAAAGTTCTACGAACCGGGAGAGTTGGGATATGAGAAGAGTGTAAGAGAATACTTAGAGAGGATTAAAAAATGAACGACTACAAAGTAGGTTTTATCGGATGCGGAAACATGGGAGGCGCGATCCTTAAGGGCATCCTTTCCGCAGGACTCTACAACAGCAAGGACATAACCGTTTCCGTGGGAAACAAAACGGAATGTGTTCGCCTTACGGGAATGTATAAGGTTGCCGCAGGCATGGATAACGTTAAAGTTGCGGGTGAATGCGACATACTATTTCTTGCGGTTAAGCCGAATATATTATACAATGTCATAGCGAAGATCCGCGGCGCGGTGCATGAGAAAACCCTCATCGTTTCCATCGCGGCGGGACAGAGCATAGAAAAGATCGAAGCCGCTTTCGGACACCCTATAAAACTCATACGCGTGATGCCGAACGTCAATGCCATGGCAGATGCATCCATGAGCGGGTATACGGGAAACAAGTCCGTTACAAAAGAAGATTTAAAGACCGTGGCGGACATCCTCGAAAGCTTCGGAAAAGCGGAAGAAATTCCGGAAAGTTTGATGGATACGGTAACGGGTCTGTCTGGCTCATCCCCGGCTTTCGTATTTCAATTTATAGAAGCGCTTGCGGACGGCGCTGTGGCGGAAGGAATGCCGAGAGACAAGGCATATACATTCGCGGCGCAGACGGTTTTCGGATCCGCAAAGCTTATGCTTGAATCCGAGAAACATCCGGCGGAACTTAAGGATATGGTATGTTCACCGGGTGGCACAACGATCGAAGGCGTTGCAAAACTGGAAGAAAAAGGCTTCAGGGATGCGGTAATATCCGCGGTACGCGCAGCGACGGCAAAGTCAAGGTCTTTATAATACAGGGTACAAAATGTGTCGGAATAAACGGCGCACATGATTTATAAGAAACATAGAGGAGGAAGAAAAAATGGCAGAATTCAACAACTTAAAGGTGGAGCATGACGGAGAGATCTGTGTCCTTACAATTTCCCGTCCGGGCGCATTAAACGCTCTTAATTCCGAGACTCTTGCAGAGCTTGATACGGCTCTTACGGAGATCGAAGCGGACGACAACACAAAGGTTCTTATCTTAACCGGCGGTCCGGACAAGAAGGACAACGCATTCAAATCTTTCGTTGCAGGCGCAGACATTTCCGAGATGGTAAACTTTACCGCGCCGGAAGCACGCGCATTCGGTATCCGCGCTTCAAAGCCGTTCTTTAAGCTTCAGGAAATGCGTCAGGTTACCATCGCCGCTGTTAACGGATTTGCTCTTGGCGGTGGCTGCGAGATCGCGATGGCATGTGACATCCGCATCGCTTCCGAAAACGCAACTTTCGGTCAGCCGGAAACAGGTCTTGGAATCATCCCGGGATTCGGCGGCACACAGCGTCTTGCAAGACTTGTTGGTATGGGACGCGCTAAGGAGATGATCTTCACCTGCGATTCCATCGATGCAAACGAAGCATACAGGATCGGTCTTGTAAACAAGGTTGTTCCCTGCGAAGAACTTATGAACACGGCTAAAGAAATGGGTAAGAAGATTGCTTCCAAGGGAAGCTATGCAGTATCCGTTGCAAAGGCTGCAATTAACAACGGTTATGATATGGACATCCATAACGCTGTTGAGATGGAAGCAAACCTTTTCGGCGTAACAAACGATACACATGACAAGAAGGAAGGCATGGGCGCTTTTCTTGAGAGAAGAGCAGCGGAGCTTACGGACTTCTAAAAAATGATCTTATTTAAGATAATATTTCTTTTCGGCGAGGCCCTGTGGACACTTCTCCCGGGGCCCGTTCCGAGAAAGAAGAGAAAAGAACATCTTGTTGTTAACCAAAAGCGAAAGATTACGGGCTTTATAGAAAACCAGGCAGAGCTTACGGATATGAAATACGGAAGTTTATTCAAGTCTTCGGTTTCATATTCCGGATGCGGAGCGATCGCCGTATATAACGCGTTTCATAAACTCGGGATAAGGAAAAGCTTTCCCGAGGTTTTGTATGCTTTCGAGGAACTGGGATCCGCGCTTCGGGGAGCCCTTGGTGTCTCGCCGATTGCAATCTTTTTCTATATGAAAAAACACTGCCCGGGGAAGAAGGTGGGCTTCCGGCTTAATGCCAATGTAACCCCCGA
>JAFOND010000006.1 GCA_017418645.1 Lachnospiraceae bacterium
ATTGCAAAACCCGATGCGGGTTCACCGTTTGTCTTCACAACCACATCATAATTCTTGTTCTGGTTGTCGCCGATCATAAGTTTTAATTTCTTATTTACCGGCTGGATGGAAATCTGGTTCGCATATTTTGATGCGTTTACAAAAATCTCAACCTGGATCTCTCCCTGGAAATCGGAAAAATCGGAATCGGGAATGGTTGCAACCGCCACAAAATCCTCATTTGTAAGTTTATCTATCACGGATCTTTTTCCCGTAACATAGAATTTTACGGTACCCGTACCTTCAACAACATTGTAATATTTTCCCGCATTCAAAAGCGCTTCCTGATTTTCTATCTCAACCTGTACCGTATATGCCTGGGTACGGCTCGGATCTGTCAGGTTGACCACAACAAACCAGAGTATTATTGCAAATAAAAGGGCAAGCAGTTTATATCCGATATTATTAAACAGAAGGTTCTTTATCTTCTCCGCCATCCGGATCGCCTCCCTTCTTAATATCTTTCATGTCCTCATTCTGAAGGTCCTTTAAGGCAGCCGTAAGTTCATCCGCAGTTACGTCTGTTGTGATCTTACCGCGCCTTGTATAGGAAACCTTTCCGGTTTCTTCGGAAACTATTATCGTAAATGCATCGGACTTTTCGCTTATTCCGAGTGCAGCCCTGTGTCTTGTTCCGAATTCCTTCGGAAATTCTTTATTGTCCGAAAGCGGAAGATAACAGGTTGCGAACGTCACCCTGTTTCCGCTGACGATAACCGCTCCGTCATGAAGCGGAGTATTTTTCTCAAATATGTTTATCAGAAGCTGCCTTGTAAGAGTGGCGTCAACTTCTATTCCCGTACGTTCATATTCGTTAAGACCAACATCATCCTGAATAACAATAAGCGCGCCGGTCTTTACGGCGCCCATTTCGAAACATGCACGTACGATCTCGTTTATGGTATTGTCCGAAATACTCGGTTCGAATCCTCTCGTAAGGCCAACGGGAATTATCCTTCGCCAGAGTTTCCTGCTTCCGATATGCTCCAGCGCATTTCGAAGTTCCTGCTGGAAAACGACGATCAGCGCGATCATCGCAACGTTTACAAGCTTTCCGCCGAGCCAGAGGATCGTATCCATCTGGAACAATGCAGCCAAAAGGAAAAAGATGATCACGACGAGAATACCCCTGAAAAGCGTCCAGGCTCTCGAGTTTCTGACAAGTGTCATTATATAATAGAAGCCCATCGCAATGATGAGTATCTCGATAACATCCGTCCACTTGATACTGGGGATCGTCATATTGAATTTTTGAAGCGGACCCGAGATCGCGTCCACGATGTTGTAGAAGAAGTCCCTCATCTATCAGTCACCCGTGATCTTTTGTATCTTTTTCTGCTCAGCCTCTATGCGGTTTTTCGGAACCGCGGTCACATAATAATAATATTCATCGTCCTCAAACTGAACTCTCTCCACTCTGTTATAGTCCAGATCCCTGAAGAAGAACGTCAGTATCAGTCCGAAAACAAGCGTAATAATGTTGCCCCAGACAAGCTGAGGAATACGGTTTTGAAGCCCAAGGAAAATGTATCCCCCGAGCATGATAAGAAATTCCGCAAGAACACCGAAAACAACGGAAAGGATCCAGGCATATTCGATACGGAGGAATTTTACTCCGTACACCGTAAGGAAAAGTGTTATAAGCGCAACCATGTAGATGTAAAACATCTTGTTCTGGACCATGTCGAGAAGAAGGGTTGCGGCATTCACTTCCGAAGCCTCATCCATTATCGAAGCGGCGTTCGTACGAACATCATTCAAATAAAACGACACGACCCCGCCGCAGATAACTGCGGAAAGATCGTTAACCGTTCCCAGCATCCCCGCCTCCAGCGGAGCAAAATACGGAATGTAAAGCTGCCGCATGACGGGTATGGCGGTCACGTAATAGTTCTTTTTACTCCTGTAAAAACCGCAGAGCAGGTAGCTCACGACAAGGAGTATCAAAAATACGAGTGCGATCGATACCGAAAGCCCCGTAAGGTTAAGCACCATGGCAACACCGACAACCACCGAGCTGCCGGACAGCGGCATAAACGCGCAGAGTGCCGACACAAGGAGTAGCAAAAGAACGTTATCCAGAATATCCAGATAACCGAAATACCTGTTAATGATCATCAAACAGGCAAAAACAAATATTCCTCTGAAGGCGCGTAACGCACCGGTCTCGTGATCCGAGAGGAATAACCTCATTCGGTCACGGAGATTAATAAGCGGTGTCATTTTCCAAACTTGCCTTAAACTCCGACGGCGATTTAAGCCTCTCTTCGGACGCATACATGCGAAGGAGTTTACCTATCCCCTTTTTATACTCGCGCAGGTTATCCCTGCTGCTGTCATATTCTTTTCTTGCATGGAGCACTGTCAGCCGGATCCTTAGAAACAAGAACAGGACATAAAGAAGCGCCCCTGCAACAACTGCCGTTATAAGATCTTCCATCCTGATGTCGTCCGCATGAAGATAGAAGAACACGGCAAACGTGAGACCGTAGGCCGCAACAAAGATAAGAGTACCCACAACCGCAGAAAGAAGGCATCTTGTAAAAACATAATCCCTTCTTGTATATTGCATTGCAATCTGCATATCGCGGCCGTGTTCCTCTTCAAATACAGCCATTTTTGTCATATGTATCACACGTTTTTCGTTAAGCATAAAATATTATTTAAGGAAACGCATATGGTTTCCGTCTCCGCCCGGCTTTTTCTTCGGTGCAGGCGGCGGAGCCTCCTTCTTAAAGGCATTGGTAAGTCCCGATGCCATATTGTCCTTGCATTTCTCGCAGAAACGTCCCGTACGGATAAGCGTTCCGCAGGATTCACATTCGATCTGTATGGGAGACTCTTCCGTAAACTCAAGGCGCTCCTCCCTTACCCACTGCTGAAGCTGCTTGATGGGCACCTCGTTATCATCCGCGATCTGCTGCATTGAAGCACCTTTGTTATCGCGGATGTATTCCTTTACCAGCTGGAATTTCTTCTCCAGTTCATCTTTGCATGCCATGCAGATTGGCGGTCCGCTTAAGTAGTTGAAAAGCTTACCGCATGATTTACAAGCCCGTACATCCATTAGTTTTTCCTCCTCTTTTACCTTATTTTTTACCACCCTTCGTTCGGTCGGTTTCCGATATTTACTTCGTAAATATCCGGATCCTTTTCTAATCCTTTATCCCCCTAGTATCCTTCCGCTGCCGCAGATGCAGACGGAAAATACCGCCTCTGCTCCGGCGTTCAAAAGGACGGTGGCCGACGCGGAGAGGGTTGCTCCGGTGGTGTATATGTCGTCCACTAATAATATTCTTTTCCATTTTATACTATTTCCTCTTATTTTGAAAGCATTTTTAAGATTATTTGTTCTTTCCTGAGGCGTCATCTTCTTAAGCGCCTTTGTTTCCCTGCTCCGATACAGCAAATCCCGGTCTTCCGGTATGGAAAAACGCTTTGATATGGCGGATGAGATCACTTCCGCCTGGTTATATCCGCGCTTTCGTTTTTTGGGAGGATACATGGGCACGGGAATAACGACTTCGGGCCTGTTTTTTTCGATAAACTCTTTCGTCTCCTTTTCGGAAACCTCTAAAAACGTTTCGATATAACTTCTCCTGTTTGAATATTTAAAGCGATACATGGATTTTTTCATTACGCCTTCGTAAAGATACAGGCAGAGAAGGTTCTTTTTATACTCCCTGTCGCAGATCTTTTCGACGCGATCCACGCAGTCGGGACAAAAGCATCTTTCGGATCCGGGAGACAATAATCCGTCACAACCCGGGCATCTGGGAGGAAACAGTATCTTTTTTATGTTATTCACTATGATATTTTCCATTTGACTTTCACCTTTTCTAAATATAAACTCTATGTCATGAAACGAAGAAACACTACAGTTAAATTCATATCCGTTTTTTTGTGCGGCGCCCTGCACTTTTTGGGGTGCGCAAAAGAACAACAGGATGAAGAGATCGTCTATGAATCCGAAGAAGAAACGGAGATCTCTTCCTTTGATATTGCCATTCTTCACTCGGAAGCGGATGAAACTTTCGACGATCTTTTCAGCGGTTTTTCCGATTCCGTATCCGATAACTTCGGTGATAACGAAGTTTCCATCAAATTTGTTTCAAAGCGCGAGCTCTTAAATCCCACGTATTCCGAAGGAACCGATCTTATAATTGCCGGCGGCGATGAAGCCCTTACCTTTGCCAGCGAATTCACAGAAGAAATTCCCGTTATAGGCGTGGACGTTACGGACTTTAAACGGGTCCTCAGGATCCATGACACATCCTGGAACGGCAAAACCGGAACAAACGTTACGGGCGTTTCCGACAGACCGCCCATATCTTCCGCCCTCTCCCTTATGATAGAGGCCGATACGAACCTCAGCGCGGTGGGCATTATATACAGCGGGAAAGACAAGGACAGCATATATGAAAACGAGATCCTTGAAGGCTATCTTAACGAGGCCGGCATTCCCTGGAAAGAATATGAGATTCCCTACGAAGACGATGCCGATGCCGAAGGTTCCCCGAACATTTTCGAACCGGGTGTAAGCTATGCGATCCATCCGGATTCGGTGAGCGCACTTTCCTCAAAGGAAGGTCCGGTATATGACGTTGCATCCATCGGCGAATCGGAAACCATAACCGGACTTAATGCGGACAATGCGGTAAGAATGCCTAAGACTTCCGCAAATTGGGCGGGGACAACTCATCCGTCGGCTTCTCCGGCACCTGTCTCTCAAGGGGAAGGCTTAGC
The DNA here is from genome assembly GCA_017418645.1 of Lachnospiraceae bacterium. Classification (GTDB taxonomy): domain Bacteria; phylum Bacillota; class Clostridia; order Lachnospirales; family Lachnospiraceae; genus FD2005. The sequence goes on from JAFOND010000006.1 coordinate 4,786, forward strand.
CACACTTCAAGAAGAAGGCTTAGAGGCGGAAGACGGGGAAGAACCTGCGGAGCCGGAAATAAGCGCCGCTGAGCAGGTCATCCGGGAGGCAGCGTCCGAATGTGACAACTTCTTTATTTCATCCGGGACATATCTTTCGGATGTTATGGATCTTATAAACAGTATTTCCGTCGAAAACGGAATATGCACAACAACCTGCGATAATTTCCTGGCTGGAAAGACCTTGACATGTCTTTATAGCGATACG
>JAFOND010000061.1 GCA_017418645.1 Lachnospiraceae bacterium
AATTTGATTATACGATAGTTATATCCGAGAAAGATATGGATGACCTTAACGATACCATCGATTTTCTTGTAAGAATAGGAAATCTTCCCGAAGATTTTGATATCAGAGATTATACGGACGGATCATTTGCCGACGAAGTCATGAAATGAGGTTTTAAAGGAGTTATATATTGAACCTTAAGAGCTTTAAAAGGGCAATCTGCATAATTCTTGTTTTCTGCACAAGTGTGTTGTTTTTCGGGTGCAACAAAAAGGATGATTCCGGGCTTCTTGCGAGAGAACCCGGTATGGAGTCAGACGTCATAACCATAGGAATACAGGCAAACGCGCAATTTTTACCCCTGTATATCGCAAAAGAGAAGCATTATATCGAGGATGCATTATTACCGTATGGAATATCGGTTGTATGGAACGAGTATAATACGGCGATTCCTTTAAATCGTGCACTTAACGGCGGAATCTGCGATATGGGTATAATGGGTGATGTTCCCGCGGTTCTCGGCGTTGCGCAGTATGATAAAACAAAACTCATCGGCATGACCTCTCATGCGCCGGACAATTATTCCATAATAGTTAAAAACGATTCGGATATCAGATCCGCAAAGGACCTTGCAGGAAGGAATGTGGGTACGGTTTACGGATCTACTGCACATCTTTTTCTGAAACAGTATCTTGAAAGCGAGGGACTGTCGCTTTCGGATGTGAACATTACGGATATCAACGTCGGAAATGCACTGTCATATATTGAGAATAATGAACTCGATGCCGTTTGCGCATGGGAACCTCATTGCGTCAGAACCGTTGAACTCGGAGCCGGTCGCTATCTTTCAAAAGGCAGTAAGGTTAACCTTTTCGGCGGATTTATGTTTGTTGCGAGAAAAGATTCCATAGATAAGGATTATCACACGTTAAAGATTATTCTGGAACAATACGAAAAGGCTTCAAAAGAAGTATCGAGTATGGATGATGATTATCTTAACGAGATAGCAACGGATCTTTCCATAAACAAAGGACAGCTTAAGAGTATACTTCCGGAATTCGACTTTTCGGAGATCAGGATAAAGAACGACGATATCAGAGGACTTCAGAGAACGTGTAACTTCCTTTACGAACTTGATATCATAACGGAAGAGATTGATGCGGACAATATTGTAAACAGGAATGTTATCTGATAAGTCCTTCCAGGGTTTTATAGAAATCCGGATAAGAAATATTAACGCAATCGGGACGGTCGATTTCGACCGTCTCTTTTATGTTAAGACCGGCAACGGAGAAAGCCATTGCTATACGATGGTCGTCGAAGGATTCGATCGTACCGCCGTGTAATTCCTTTCCGCCGCGTATTATCATTCCGTCTTCGGTCTCCATTATATCCGCTCCGAGAGTAAGAAGATTCTTTGTAATGGTTTTTATACGGTCGGATTCTTTTACGCGAAGCTCCGACGCGTCTTTTATAACGGTTTCACCTTCCGCAAATGCAGCCATAACGGCAATGACAGGGATTTCATCTATGAGAGAGGGCATTAGATCTTTTCCCACCGTAACGCCTTTTAATGAGGACGGGCTTATCAAAAGATCCGAAACTTCTTCGCCCGACACTGTACGCTTGTTTTCAAATGAAACGTTGCCGCCCATCATCCTTACAACTTCAAGGATGCCGGCACGAGTTTTATTTATGTTAACATTATTAATAAGAAGTTCCCCGTTATCAGCAAGGAGTCCTGCCGCAATAAAATATGCGGCGGAAGAGATGTCTCCGGGGATAGTTATGCTCTGACCGTACAGCTTTGTAAGTCCGGTGATAGTTGCGGTATTGTTATCGGATACAACTTTTCCACCGAAACCGTTTACCATTCTTTCGGTATGATCCCTGGAAAGGACAGGCTCCGTAACGGAGGTTTCTCCCTCTGCATAGAGTCCCGCAAGAAGGATCGCGGATTTAACCTGTGCCGAAGCTACGGGAGAATTATAGTGTATCGGTTTTAAATCTGCGGGATTAATAAGTAGCGGAGCACAGCCGTTTCCGTTCTCGGAAACAATATTTGCGCCCATCAAAGAAAGGGGTTCAATAACTCTTTTCATCGGACGTGAATTTAGGGATGCGTCTCCGGAAAGCCGTGAAGAAAAACTCTGTCCGGATAGGATACCGGAAATAAGCCTGGTTGTTGTTCCGGAGTTCCCGGTATCCAGGGTTACCGAAGGGGAAGAAAGACCGTGCAGACCTTTTCCTTCCACGGTAATGATATCGCCGGATATTTTATGCTCTATTCCCATTTTTTCGAAGCAGGAGAGGGTGGACATACAATCAGCGCCGTTAAGAAAACCTTTAAGTTCGGTTTTTCCTTCCGCAAGTGATCCGAGCATTATGCCGCGGTGCGTTATGGATTTATCGCCGGGAACGGTTATTTCCCCATTAATTCTTTTAGAAAACTTACATTTATACATATTTTAATCCGTTTCGTAGACCGTGTAGTTCTTTGTTTTTAAAATCGATATGGCGCTCTGCCTCGAATCTTCGTTATACATTTCAATATGAAGAACGCCCTGTGCAAATTCACGGTTATGTACAATCCCTATGTTTTTTATGGAAAGTCCTTCATCCGCCAGGATTCCGGCAACCGTGGCAATACCGCCTACTTCGTCGTTCAGATCGGCATAGAAATCAAAGATGCGCTGCATTACAGCGCCGGTTTTTATCAGCAGGGAATCCCTGTATTCTTTGGCTTCCGAAAACCTTTTTAAAATCTCTTCTTCGTTTGAAAAAGTAATGCTGCTCTTAAAACCGCTTAACTGCTCTTCGAACATCGAGATCAGTTTTAATATCTCTTCTCTGTTTTCAATGCAGATATTCTGCCACATAACGGGAGAAGACGAGGATATCCGCGTTATATCTTTAAATCCGCCGGCCGCAATGGTCTTTAAAAGATTGTCGGAATCGGCTTCGCTTACAAGATTTACAAGAGACGCGCTTATGATGTGCGGAAGATGGCTTATGGCAGCCGTGGCAAAATCATGTTCCGAAGGTGTCATCGAGAGAGTAAGAGCGCCGAGAGATGAAATATACTCTTTAAATCCGTTGAATGTTTCATCGGGGATCAGCGCATTTTTTGTAAGTATGTAGTATGCGTTCTCCAAAAGCCTGTCAGTAGAGTTCTTATAGCCTGTTTTTTCGGAACCCGCCATTGGATGTCCCCCGATAAAATGTGAGGAAATACCGAGGATTTCCGAAGCTTTTTCAATCTCGCCCTTAACGCTTCCCACATCCGTAATGATCGTCCTCTCGGAGATAAACTCAGCGAGTACGGTCATATAGCGGAGGTTTACCATAACCGGAGAGCATAAAAATATGACATCGCATGATGCCAGGTCCGTTATGGGGATAAGATGCTCGTTTTCGATAAGACCGTCCCTGTGGGCCACGGCCACGGTTGCATCGTTTGAAGCAATTGCGAGCAAAGTTGTTTCGGGATATATGCGTTTTATTGTTTTGGCAAGGGAACCGCCGATGAGGCCCAGTCCGATAAAGCCGATTCTTTTGTAATTCATAATAACCTCGTTGAATTGTCACACTGTAATCATTTTCTCAAAAATTATTAACAAATATTTTACAAAAACAGTTGTTAAATCGCAAGATATTTAGTAGAATTATACAAGTGTGATAGGACATTATGTCCGCACGGGAAAGGAGAAGCTATATTATGAAGGTTTACACAACAGACAAGATCCGTAATGTTGTTCTTCTCGGGCATGGGGGCTCCGGAAAAACAACGCTTGTCGAATCCATGGCGTTTCTTTCGGGTCTTACAAAGAGAGCAGGTCGTGTTGAAGAAGGTAACACGATAAGCGATTACGACAGTCAGGAAAAGAAGAGGGTAATGTCTATTCAGACGTCTCTTATACCCATTCCTTGGGATGATACAAAGATCAATATCTTAGATACTCCCGGCGCTCTCGATTTCATCGGAGAGGCAGAGGAGGCTATTTCCGTTGCCGATGCCGCGATCATCGTCGTTTCAGGAAAGAACGGAATTGAAAACGGAACCAAGGCAGCATGGAAGGCATGCGAGAAATTCCACCTTCCGCGTATTATATATGTATCCGATATGGATATTGATGATGCTTCTTATCGTCAGGTGGTTGAAGATCTTCAGGCTCTTTACGGAAAGAAGATTGCTCCGTTCCATCTTCCGATCCGCGAAAACGGAGAATTTGTCGGATATGTAAACGTTATTCAGAAGCAGGGTAAACGCTGGAACGATAAGGGAACGATCGATAAGGTTCCCGTTCCTGATTATTCCGAAGAAAACCTGGGTATCTGCCGCGAAGCTCTTATGGAAGCTGTTGCGGAGACATCCGAAGAGTTTATGGACAGATATTTCGAAGAAGGCGAGGATGCATTCTCCGAGGACGAGATCCGTCAGGCACTTCGCGTATCCGTTGCGGACGGTTCAATTGTCCCCGTTCTTATGGGATCATCAACAATGTCAAGAGGCGTCTATACGCTCCTTACCGATATTGTTAAGTATCTTCCGTCTCCGGACAAGAGAGAGTGCGCCGGAATCAACGCCAAGACAAACGAAGTGTTCCAGGCGGATTACGATTTCTCTAAGCCGAAGAGCGCATATGTATTTAAGACAATCGTGGATCCTTTCGTTGGAAAGTATTCACTTATTAAGGTAAACTCCGGCGTTCTTAAGACGGATGACGTTATGTTCAATCATCATAAGGACGTTGAAGAAAAGATCGGTAAGCTTTATGTTCTTACAGGCTCAAAGGCCGAAGAAGTACCGGAACTCCATGCGGGAGACATCGGCGCGCTTTCAAAGCTTTCTAAGGTTACAACGACGGATTCCCTTTCCACAAAGGCAAATCCGATAGTGTATTTAAGAACATCGCTTTCACAGCCTTATTGCAAGCTTCGTTACAAGACTAAGAACAAGGGCGATGAAGACAAGGTTTCACAGGCGCTTGCAAAGATCTGCCAGGAAGACCTTACAGTTCGTACGGAAAACGAGGCGGAAAACAGACAGACCGTTCTTTACGGTATCTCCGAACAGCAGCTTGAAATCGTAAAAGATAAACTTGCCGAAAAGTATAAGGTTGAGATCGAGCTCTGCGAGCCGAAGGTTGGTTATAAGGAAACAATCCTCGGAAAATCAGATGTTGAATACAAGCATAAGAAACAGTCCGGCGGACACGGACAGTACGGTCACGTTAAGATGACATTCGAACCCTCCGGAGATCAGGACACACCGTTTGTATTTGAACAGACGGTTGTCGGCGGTACGGTTCCGAAGAACTATTATCCCGCAGTTGAAAAGGGCCTTCAACAGGGCGTTGAAAAGGGACCGCTTGCGGCATATCCGGTTGTTGGCGTTAAGGCCGTTCTATATGACGGATCATATCATCCGGTTGACTCTTCCGAGGCAGCGTTCAAGACAGCATCCGTAATGTGCTTCAAGAAGGGCATCATGGAAGCTAAGCCGATCCTTCTTGAACCCATTGCGACATTAAAGGTTCTCGTCGCAAACGATCAGGTTGGCGATGTTATGGGTGAGCTTAACAAGCGCCGCGCAAAAGTTATGGGAATGAACCCGACAGATGAGGATTCAACCATCACACAGATCGATGCCGAGATCCCGTACGCAAGCCTTTACGGCTATGATACGTCTCTTCGTTCAATGACCGGCGGAACCGGAAGATACT
>JAFOND010000007.1 GCA_017418645.1 Lachnospiraceae bacterium
GCGCTACTTGAGGCAGTGAAGGCATAGGAAGGGAGGCCGTATATGGCAGAATGTAAATTAAGCACGATCGCAGAATCAATGAATCTGAAGAACTTCACGGAAGCCCTCAGTCTGGATGAGCGTCTCGTAACGGTGGCGGACATAAACCGTCCCGCTCTTCAGCTGAACGGATTCTATGAACATTTTGAGAAGGACAGGATCCAGCTTATCGGAAACGTTGAGTTTGCATATATCCAAAAGAAGAGCGAGGAAAAGAAACTCGAAGCCTTCGAAACTCTTATGCAGCACGATGTGCCGTGTCTTATATTCTGCAGAGGCCTTGAGCCTTCGGAGGAAGTAATAAATCTTGCTTTAAAATATAAGATCCCTATCCTCGGAACAAAGAGACACACGTCGGAATTCATGGCGGAGCTTATATATGAGCTTTCGCAGGAACTGGCGCCTTCAACAACGATCCACGGAGTTCTTGTTGATGTATACGGTGAAGGACTTCTTATTATGGGAGAGAGCGGGATAGGAAAATCCGAAGCCGCGCTGGAACTTATAAGAAGAGGACATCGTCTTGTTGCGGATGATGTTGTGGAGATAAGAAAGATAAACGATGATACGCTTCTCGGATATCCGAGCAAGATAACAAAGCATCTTATTGAACTTCGAGGCATCGGAATAATAGACGTAAAATCCCTCTTCGGTGTTGAGGCCGTAAAGGAAAGACAGAAGATCGGATTTGTTATAAAGCTCGAAGAATGGAACGGAAAGAGCGAATATGACAGACTGGGAATGGAGGATGAATATATGGATATCCTCGGAAACAAGATCCCCTGCCATTCGCTTCCGATACGTCCGGGACGTAACCTTGCCGTTATCTGCGAAACGGCGGCGGTTAACTACAGACAGAAAAAGATGGGATACAATGCGGCGCACGAGCTGTACAGAAGAGTACAGGAAAATCTTTCGGGCGGTGCACAGTCATAAATGAAAAAGAAGCATAAAAGGAGACGATCAAAAATGGAACGCGAAAATGCATGGAAAAAATATCCGGAAGGAAAGAAACGCGACAAGGTTATGGACTTTGCCGAAGATTACAGAAAGTTTCTTTCGAACTGCAAGACGGAAAGAGAATGCTGCAGCTGGTTTGTAAAGAAAGCCGAAAAAGAAGGCTTTAAGGATATTGAAAAGGTTATAGCAAACGGCGAGAAAGTTAAGCCGGGCGATAAGCTCTACCGCTCAAATCACGGAAAAGGACTTGCGATGTTCATAATGGGAGAGGAGCCTCTTTCAAAGGGAATGAGCATCCTCGGAGCACATATCGATTCACCGAGGCTGGACCTTAAACAGGTGCCGGTATACGAAGACACGGAGATGGTGCTTTTGGATACCCATTATTACGGCGGTGTAAAGAAGTATCAGTGGGTAACTCTTCCCATGGCTCTTCACGGCGTTATCGCTAAGAAGAACGGAAAAGTCGTAAAGGTAAACATCGGCGATAAACCGGGAGATCCGGTTTTCGGTATTTCCGATCTTCTTATACATCTTTCAGCCGATCAGCTGGATAAAAAGGGTGCAAAGGTTGTTGAGGGCGAAGATTTAAACGTGCTCATCGGTTCCATTCCCCTTGAGGAAGCGGAGAAGGACGAAAAGAAAAAGGAAGCCGTAAAAGAAAATATTTTAAAGATCTTAAAGAAGGAATACGGCGTGGAAGAGGAGGATTTCCTTTCCGCGGAGATAGAGGTTGTTCCGGCCGGAGACGCAAGGGATTTCGGTTTTGACAGAAGTATGATCATGGGATACGGACATGACGACAGAGTATGCGCATATCCGTCCTTCAGAGCGATCCTCGAAGAGAAGCCGGGAAAGAAAACCTATGCCTGCCTTCTCGTGGATAAGGAGGAAATCGGCTCCGTGGGAGCTACCGGAATGGAAAGCCGTTTCTTTGAAAACACCGTTGCCGAACTTTGCTATCTTACAGGCGAAAAAGCGGACATCTTCGTACGTAGGGCAATGCAGAATTCAAAAGCACTTTCCAGCGATGTTTCCGCAGCTTTCGATCCGAATTATCCCTCCGTTATGGAAAAGAACAATGCCTGCTATTTCGGAAAGGGACTCGTATACAATAAATATACCGGCGCAAGAGGAAAGTCCGGATCAAACGATACATCCGCGGAATTCTGCGCTGAGATAAGAAAGATCATGGATAAGAACAACGTTTCTTTCCAGACCGCGGAGCTCGGAAAGGTTGATCAGGGCGGCGGCGGAACAATCGCATATATCCTCGGAAACTATACCATGGATGTTATTGATTCCGGTGTTGCCGTTCTTAACATGCATGCACCCTGGGAGATAATAAGCAAGGTGGATCTTTACGAGGCATATCTCGGATATCGTGCATTTTTAAAGGACGCATAAGTCATTAAACAATAAATTTTTTCGATCGCGGGAGGTTAGTGTGAACAGAGCCAGAGCGGACCGATTCATCATATTTATCGTAACGTTAGCGTGCATTGCGTTTACTGCGGAAAGCATTTTGATGCGGTGGGAATATTGGGTACCGCCTCTTCTTATTGCGGGAATCGGAGCTCTCTGGGCGCTTCACATTACCCAGCGCTCGGATGAAAAATATCGTGAAGCATTCTATTTTATTTATTCGGGTCTTCTTGTCTTTTTTCACGGCGTTCACGAAACAAGTTTCTTTGATGTGTCGCTTGTTGTAACACTCTTTATGGCGGCATTTTCCCTTCTCGACAAATATTATGTCATAACAATTGTTCTCATAGAATATTTCATCATTATGGCAATCCAGATGGTCCTTCAGCTTACGGGAGGATACACGGATTTCGACAAACTTCAGATATCGAGGGTATGTCTTCATATCGGGGTTGTGGTGGGAATGTATTTTCTCTGCAGGCTTATGATAGCAAACCGTCTTGCAGCTGAAGATTCCATGAGACGTAAAGAGGACAGATTAAAGGATAACGATGCCGATACGGACGATTTTCTTTCCAATGTATCACATGAACTTAGAACACCGATAAATGTCGTAAACGGAATGTCATCAATCTTCTTAAAAAACAACGAGAGCAGTGAGGTGGAACTTATAAGATCCGCCGGAATCCGTCTTTCAAATCAGATTGAAGATATCCTGGATTTCACGGAGATAAAACGAAAAGAGAATATTCTTGAAGAAGAAAAATATATGGCAACATCTCTCATAAACGATATTGTTGTCATGTACGGACTCAGCGACAGGCCGGATCTTGAGCTTATCGTTGACCTTGATCCGAAGGTGCCTTCGATGCTTAAGGGGGATATTAAAAAACTTCACAAGATATTCAGACATCTTCTCGATAACTCCATCAAGTTTACAAAAACCGGCGGTGTTTATATACGTGTGTTTGTCTTAAGAAGAGATTACGGAGTTAATCTGGAAATAGAGGTTTCGGACACCGGCGTCGGAATGTCGAGAAAGGATATCGCCCTTGCATCAAACGGTTTCTATCAGGCAAATAAAGAGAGAAACAGAGAAGTAGGCGGTATCGGTATCGGGCTTCCCATCGTATACGGTTTTGTACATGCTATGGGCGGTTTTGTAAAGATAGAAAGTAAAAAGGGAGCGGGAACAACGGTGCATCTTTCCATTCCTCAGGAAGTTTTGGATCCTACCCCGAGTTTAAATCTTTCTCCGGATTTCTGGGGAGATGTGGTCTTCTATGTAAGACCGGAAAAGTATAAGATTCCGCAGCTTCGTGAATACTATAAGACCATGGCGGTAAACCTTGCGAAAGGTTTTAACCTTCATCTTCTTTCGGCGGCAAATCCACAGGAACTGGAAAGGCTTGTGGAAGACAGAAATGTTTCGCATATCTTCATGGGACAGGAAGAATATGAGGAAGATCCCTCGCTTTTCGGTATGCTGAAAGAAAAGGGCATAAGCATAACGGTATCCGTAAGACCGAAATTTGAGATACCGAGAGGATCGGAAGTAACATTCCTTCCAAAACCGCTTTATGCGCTTCCCATAGTCCGCGTTTTAAACAGGGGAACGGGATTCTCCGGAATATCCGACGAAGAAAAACCGGGAAGGATCACCTTTGACGGTGTGCGTGTTCTTGTTGTTGATGACGAACCGATGAACCTTGTGGTTGAAACGGGAATATTCAGGGAATACGGCATGATATCGGAAACGGCGGAAAGCGGAAAGGAAGCAATAGACAAGTTCCTTTCCAATGAGTATGACGTGATATTCATGGATCATATGATGCCGGGTATGGACGGTGTGGAAGCAATGAAGCGCATAAAAGATCTTTCCAAGGACATTAAAAAAGTTCCGGTCATGATCGCTCTTACGGCGAATGCATTAAGCGATGCTAAGGAAATGTTTATGAAGGAGGGCTTTGACGGATTTATCGCAAAGCCTGTTGATATAGAAGAATTCGAGCGCATACTGGAAAACCTTCTTCCTCATGAACTGGTAAGCCATGAAGGGAGGGTAGATCATAATGCGTAAAAATTTAGAAAAACTAAAAATCTACCTTTACGATACAAATAATGATATACAGGAGCGCTCCTTTGTGCTTCTTTCCATAGTTGCGCTCTGCGCTATGGTTGTGGCAACGGTTTTCGGGGCGGTGGAGGGACAGCCGATTCTTGCGACGATCTCCTGCGGCGCCGGGGTTGTTGCGTTTTCAATTGTCCTTTTTATCGGTTTAAAAACAAATAAAATAAAGCTCTCGATGGTCCTGATATCGAGCATGCTGATCTTTGCTTTTCTGCCGGTAACCTTTTTTACGAACGGCGGAATATACAGCGGAACCCCCATATGGTTTTCGTTTACGACGCTTTACATCGTTATGATATTAAGCGGAGGAATAAGGATTTTCTTCCTTATCTCCGAGGCAGCCATCGTATTGGTCTGCTGGTATGTGGGATACACAAATCCGGACAGCATAACATATTTTTCGCATAAAGGCGCGTATTTGGATTCAATCGGATCATTGGTTGTGACCGGCGCCGTTATGGTTGTGCTTATCAGTTTCCAGAACAGCCTCTACAAAAAAGAAAACGAGATAGCAAGGGAAAAGACAAAGGAAGTAGAGGAACTTAACAAGGCCCAGAACAGATTCTTTTCGAGCATGAGCCATGAGATCAGAACACCTATAAACACGGTTCTGGGACTTAATGAGATAATCTTAAGACAGCCGGATGCATCGGACGAAATAAGGCAGGATGCAACCAACATTCAGGGCGCGGGAAAGATGCTTCTTTCGCTTATCAACGATATCCTTGACGTTTCAAAGATCGAAGCCGGAAAGATGGAGATCGTACCCGTTGATTACAATGTGGGATCGATGGTTTCCGAAGTCGTAAACATGGTACATCTTAAAGCCGATGAAAAGGAACTGGAATTCAATGTGGATATCGATCCTTCAATGCCGTCGGTGCTTTTCGGGGATGAGGTTCGTATAAAGCAGGTGCTCCTAAATCTCCTTTCGAACGCCGTAAAATACACGAGGGAGGGATATATCGGTCTTCATATGGAGAGCGAGGAAAAGGATGAAGACAACGTGATATTAAAGATCACGGTATCGGATTCCGGAAAGGGAATACAGCAGGAATCCCTGCCCTATATTTTTGATACCTTTAAGAGAACTGATGAGGAAGAAAACAGAAACATCGAAGGGACCGGACTAGGCCTTTCAATAGTTAAACAGCTTATTGAACTGATGGACGGAAAGATCACCGTTAATTCCGTTTATAACCAGGGAACGTCCTTTATGGTCACTCTTCCCCAGAGGATATCATCCAGGGAAAGATTGGGAGATTTTAAAATTTCCGCTATCGGAGAAATGCAGCGCAACAAACGCTACGAAGCGGGATTTACCGCTCCCGACGCAAGAATACTCATTATCGATGATAACGAGATGAATCTTCTTGTGGAAGCGAAGCTGTTAAAAGATACGGAAATGGAGATCGATCTTGCAAGAAGCGGTGACGAAGCTCTGGAACTTACCATGAGATACAACTATGATGCAATATTCATGGATCATCTCATGCCGGATATGGACGGAATAGACTGCTACAAGCAGATCAGAAGACAGACGGGCGGACTTAACCGTGATGTTCCGATGGTGGTAATAACCGCAAATGCGGATCCGGAAAATAAAGCCCTCTATCATCTGACGGGCTTTGACGGGAGCCTTATAAAACCCGTGACGGGACAGCAGCTGGAGGATTCGCTTCGGAGCATTCTTCCGAAAGAAAAACTGATTATAAAAGACAACGAACTTACGAGGAGCAAAAAACAAAAAGGTTCGTCGTATTACAAAAAAGTTCCGGTTAAGATCACGACCAGCAGTATGAGCGACATTCCGGAAAGTGTCTTAAAGGAACTTCAGATTGCAACGATCCCATTCTCCATAATGACGGATAAGGGACTGTTCTATGACGGAGTGGAGGCGGTTTCGGACGAGATCATACGTTATCTTGAAGACGGTAACAACAGGGCCGTATCCGATCCTCCCAGCGAAGAAGACTTTACTGATTTCTTCTCCGAACAGCTTAAGGAAGCTCATCATGTTATCCATATAGCGATCACCACAAGCATGAGTGAGGAGTTTTTCCGTGCGGAAAATGCCGCAAGAAAATTTGAAAACGTTACCGTTATAAATTCGGAGGCGATCACGGCTGCATCGGGACTCCTTACCCTTATAGCATACAGGCTTGCCCAGCAGAGTATTCCCGCGGAAAAGATCATTAAAGAACTTGATGAAGTGAAGAAAAAGATTCACTGTTCCTTCGTTATCGCGGACTCATCTTTTATGGCAAGGAGCGGACGTATCGGAAGAACCATGAACAGGGTAATGAAATCGCTCTGGGTTCGTCCTTCCATCAGGATAAAGGATGATGTTTCGAAAGTGGACCACGTTCTTATGGGCGGAAGAAAACAGTGTTACGAACATTATATACGCTATACCCTTCCCTTAGGCCTGAAGGCGGATAAGGACCTTCTGGTTGTTGCCTATGCGGATCTTTCGGAAGAGTATCTTGTCTGGCTGGAAGAAATGATTAAAAGAAGGGCGGGCTTTAAGAATATCGTGTTCCAGAAGACATCCGCCGCGATATCGTTAAACTGCGGCCCGGGAACCCTTGGACTTTTCTTCCTGGAAGAAACGGGAGTGCCGTATCACCTCGGTTCCTTCTTCCAAAACGATGCTTCGATTGCAAGGACCGAAGAGGAAACGGATAAAAAAGAGCAAAATAAAAAAGACCAAAATACAGGGGATTACGAAAGCAGGAAAAAGTGGTATGATGGTATTCCCGGTATCGATGCGAATGTTGCATTAAAGAATACGGGATCCGAGGATGCATTTAAGACGGTTCTTAATATCTTCTATGATGCGGTCACGAAAAAAGAAGCGGAGCTTTGGGAACTGCTTGAAAAGGAAGATATCGAAAACTTTACGATACGTGTGCATGCGTTAAAGAGTTCCGCAAGACTTATCGGCGCGGTACATCTCGGAGACGGTTTCGAAAGCCTTGAGAAAGCCGGAAAAGAAAAAGACGTAAACTTTATCAAAGAAAACATAGACAGTGTTCTCTTTGAATATCGTGATCTCAGAAAAGAACTTGTTCCGATATTCGGACAGGAAGAAACGGAAGAAGTTGATCTTCCGGAAGCCGAAGATTTCCGTATGAAGGAATTTTACAAGGAAGTACGCTTCGGCGCCAACGATATGGATATCGATGTGATCAAAAATGCTTTTTCAAAACTTGAAGGATATAAGATACCCGAAAGCGATAAGGAACGCTTTAATACGATAAAAGAGAAGTATGAGATGTTTGATTATACGGGCGTTTTATATGTTCTTGACGAAGGAGGAACGGACATTTGAGCCGGAATTGGATAGTTGTCGTTGATGATGATATAGAAACATTAAAAAATGCTCGTGTGCTTTTAAGCGACGAGGATATGCGCGTCAGCGCGGTAAGTTCCGGCAAGGATCTGATCGCATTTATGCAAAAGAACGATCCGGACCTTATCATCCTTGATATCGTCATGCCGGAAATGGACGGCTTTGCAACGTATGAGGCAATCAGAAAACTCGAAAAGGAAGAGGGGAGAAGAGAAACACCGGTCATATTCCTTACGGGTGAAGTTAATGCAAAGACGGAGGAGATCGGCCTTCGGCTCGGTGCCTCGGACTTTATCAGAAAGCCCCTAAACAAGGATATCGTTTTACAGCGTATAAAGAATACGATCCTGAATACCGAGACCATTGTAAACCTTACGGAAGAGGCAATGACGGACAAGCTTACGGGCTTTTTCAACAAGTCAGCCGCGGAACAGAAGATGACGGATCTTTGTATGCTGGGATACGGCATGATGATGATCCTCGACCTTGATAACTTTAAACTCGTAAACGATATATACGGGCACGAAATGGGTGACCGGGTGCTTGAATCTTTTGCGGATATAACAAAAAAGAACACAAGGGCAAACGATGTTCTTTGCCGTATCGGCGGAGACGAGTTTCTGGTATTCTTTGTAAATACAAATGATGAACACGCCGTACAGGCATTTTCGAGGCGTTTGAACGACAGCCTTATAGCGGAATGCAAAGGCCTGATGGGGGATGAATTTAACGTTCCGATCGGCGTTTCCGTTGGGTGCGTTCATGTGCCGAAAGAGGGCGGAGATTACAAAGAACTGTTCTCGTATGCGGATAAGGCGCTTTACCAGGTTAAGCAGAACGGAAAACACGGCTATAGCATATATGATCCGGATGATTTTGATCCTAATGAGGTTACGAATGCAAAGGTCGAACTTGAGCATATGATAACACTCTGCGAGGAACGCGGCAGGATAGACGAGGCAATGCTGGTGGGACGTGACGCTTTTGTCTGGACCTATCGTTTTATGATGCGTTATGCAAAGCGCTACAGAAGAACGGTAACGAAGATGCTTATATCCATGGATCCGGCAGAGAATATGAAGAAGGAAGAATTCCTTATTGCGGTGGATGAATTTGCGGATCTTCTTAAAAAGACACTCCGAAAGAACGATGTCATAACAAAGAGTAAAAAGAACAGTTTCTTTATCCTTCTTCCGGAACAGATGGATGACAGGATAGAGGAAAACACGGATATCATCATAACGAGAATAATGAAAAAATGGGAAAAAAATCCCATGTCAAAAAGAATAAAGATTTCATATGCAACGGACAGTGTTTAGGGATAAAGATCGGAGGTGGAGTTCTTGTTCGGATTTAACAGTGATAAGAAAAAAGAGACCATTGAAAGCATAATAAAGGAAACACACTTAAAGTATGACGAACCCCTTAAGGATCATACAACCTTCGGAATCGGAGGAAAGGCCAAAATCTTCGTTACACCAAACGAGGAGGAACTTATAAAGCTTATTAAGTTTCTCAAGGAAAACAAAAAGGGTTATGTCATAATCGGAAACGGAAGCAACGTCCTTGTGTCGGACGACGGCATACATGATGTTACGATATGCATAAGCAATGTTATGGGAGAGGTTAAGGTTCTTCCCACGGACAATGATGACGAAATGATAATCGAGGCGGGGGCGGGAGCTCTTCTTTCAAGGATTGCAAGCGTTGCAAAGGACAATTCCTTAACCGGATTTGAACCCCTTGCGGGTATACCGGGATCTTTCGGCGGCGGTGTGCTCATGAATGCCGGTGCATACGGCGCGGAAATAAAAGATGTGCTTCTTGACATAAGGCTCTTAACCGATGACGGGGAGATCGTAACAAAGACGGTTGACGAAATATCGCTTTCTTATCGTCACAGCAGTATTATGGATGAAGGCGGGATCATCCTTTCCGGACGTGTAAAACTTAAGACCGGAGATAAAGAAGAGATAAAGAAAAAGATGGAGGAGCTTGCCGCTTCAAGAAGGGAAAAGCAGCCCCTGGAATTTAAGAGCGCGGGAAGCACGTTTAAACGTCCCGTACCGGCTCCGGGAGAGGAGCAGCAGTATGCATCAAAGCTTATCGACGAAGCGGGTTTAAAAGGCTTCGAGATCGGCGATGCGGAGGTGTCTTCAAAGCATGCCGGATTTATCATCAATAAAGGCAATGCAAGGGCAACGGATGTCATGAGACTTATACGTGATGTACAGGAAACGGTATATAAAAAATTCGGGGTAAAACTTGAGCCCGAAGTGCGTATTTTAGGGGATTTTCCCGAATAAGAGATCGTTATCGTGCAAAATGTAACATAAAATTCGTCGAAACATACAAAGTTTCGGCGAATTTTTTATGCAACAAGTTTTATAATCGTTTTATGAGACTTGTACTTTTAACGGGCATGTCCGGTGCCGGAAAAAGCATAGCGGGAAAGCACCTGGAGGATATGGGCTTTAACCTTGTCGATAATCTGCCGATACCACTCCTAAAAAATTTCTGCAATCTTACATACTTTTCCGAGGACGAGAAAGTTGCCGTCGGAATCGATATTAGGTCCAAAGATCTGCTTCCGGAACTTTCGGAGATTCTTTCCGAACTTAAGAACGAGGGAAAGAACATCGAGGTTTTATACCTTGACGCAAGTGATGATGTGCTTTTAAAGAGATACAAGGAGACAAGGAGAAATCATCCGCTGTCCGGTACGGAACGGATCCTTCCCGGGATAGAAGAGGAACGAAAAAGGATGGAGTTCCTCAGGGAGAGAGCGGATTATGTTATAGATACCACGCATCTTCTTACAAAGGAACTTCGCGAGGAATTAAAAAAGATTTTTACGGACAATGAGAATTACATAAACATGAATGTGATGATCATGTCCTTCGGGTATAAATACGGTCTTCCGGAAGATGCGGATCTTGTGTTTGACGTTCGTTTTCTTCCGAATCCTTTTTATATTCAGGAACTGAGACCTCTTACGGGAAACGACAAAGAGATCCGTGATTTTGTCACAAAGGATGGAGATGCAGCCGTATTTACGGAAAAGACGTTTGATCTTGTAAGCTTTCTGATACCGAGATACATAAAAGAGGGAAAGAACAATCTTGTTGTTGCGTTCGGATGTACAGGCGGGAAACACCGCTCAGTTACCATCGCGAACGAGATGTATGAAAAGCTTCTTTCGAGTATAGACGGCATCGGGCTTAAGGTTATGCACAGAGATATAGAAAAAGATAAAAAGATTGGAAAATAAAGACAATTCAAAAAAGGATATCTCTTTTTCGAAACAGGTAAAGGAAGAACTGAAAAAACAGCAGGATCACTTTCCGAAAGGTATCGAAAAAGAAAGAAGAAAGATCCTTCGGGATGTATTCATAAAATCTGGATCGATAATGGATCCGAATAAGGCGTATCATCTTGAATTCGTTTGCAGGGAGGAACAAAGCGCAAAAGATCTTAAGGATCTTATGGAACATTTTTCCGTGCGTCCGAAGGTCACCGAAAGAAAAGGGCAGTACGTTGTTTACATAAAAGACGGTGACGAGATATGTACGATCCTTTCCGCCATGGGCGCGGGAAAAAGCCTTATGGATTTTGAAAACGTCCGGATCATAAGAGAAGTGCGCGGAGACATAAACAGACGCGTAAATGCCGAAACGGCAAACCTGGAAAAGACTGTTGCCGCCGGGGTAAAACAGGCGGAAGACATAGAATACATTATAGATAAAAAAGGCATCGAGTATCTGCCGGAGAGTTTAAGAGAGATAGCGCTTCTTAGAAGGGAATATCCCACTGTTCCGCTTTCGGAACTTGCAAAGATGACGGATCCGCCTCTCGGAAAATCCGGAGTTCATCACAGGCTTAAAAAAATAAGAGACATTGCAGAAAAGATCAGGGAGGAAAACAGTTAACATGAAAAAAGACGTTGTTATCAGCATGAAGGAACAAATGGAAGCTACACCGATAGCACATCTTGTACAACTTGCAAACCAGTTTGGCAGTTCGATCTATTTTGAAATGGACGAAAAGCACGTTAACGCTAAAAGCATAATGGGAATGATGAGCCTTATGCTTACTTCCGGTGCGACCGTTACGGTTATTGCCGAGGGAGAGGACGAAGAAAAAGCGATTAACGCTCTCTCTGATTTTCTTACAGCATGAAAAAAACTTTATTTGTATATAATCCCCGGTCGGGGCAAGGTCATATTGCAAACCATCTTGCAAAGATCATACAGATTGCGGTGGAAAACGGATACGAGGTAACTGCGCATCCCACACAACACCCGAAGGATGCCACTGAAAAGACATCCGAAGAAGCAAAGCTGTATGATCTTCTTTTAGTGGGAGGAGGAGACGGCACCCTCGATGAAGCGGTGACCGGAATGATGCGGTCGGAAAAGAAAGTTCCGATCGGCTATATTCCCGCAGGATCCACTAATGATTTCGGAAACTCGCTGGGCATTGATAAGGATATGGAAAAAGCTGCAAACATCGCTTTTTCCGGCGAGAAATTCGATATAGACGTAGGTTCTTTTAATAATGATTATTTTGTTTATGTTGCCGCATTCGGCGTGTTTACGGAGGTCT
Organism: Lachnospiraceae bacterium; assembly: GCA_017418645.1. GTDB lineage: Bacteria > Bacillota > Clostridia > Lachnospirales > Lachnospiraceae > FD2005. The sequence continues at coordinate 12,516 of JAFOND010000007.1, forward strand.
CCTATCAGACTCCCCAGGAGAGCAAGAACCTGCTGGGGCATGCGGCATATGTCCTTGAAGGCATAAAGTCCTTGGCGGATGTTCCGTCCTATAAGATGCAGGTTGAACATGACGGAAAAGTTTTTTACGACGAATTCATCTACGGAATGGTAACAAATTCAAATACCGTCGGAGGTTTCAGGGGACTTATCCCGAATGACATTTCCTTAAATGACGGGATGTTCGAAGTTACGCTTATTAAATTCCCGAAAAACCCCATCGAATTGTCCGATATACTTGCATATCTTTCGGGTGTTGCAAAGGATTCTCAGATGGTTTATTCATTTACAACCAAAGAGATTAAGTTTACCGCAAAGACGGAGATCCCATGGACTCTCGACGGAGAGGATGGCGGAAAACACAGGGTTTCGCTTGTGAAGAACAATAATAAGGCGCTGACTATAATGGTGGACGGAGCGCAGGAATGAAAACCATAAAAATGATCGTCGCTTACGATGGCACAAACTATGCCGGCTGGCAGATCCAGCCGAATGCCCTTACCATAGAAGAAGTTTTGAACAGAGAACTTTCTTCACTTCTTAGCGAAGACATAACCGTTCACGGGGCAAGCAGAACGGATGCGGGGGTACATTCGCTCGGAAATATTGCATGGTTTGATACAAATGCAAGATTTGATGCAGAAAGGATCGCGCCCGCATTAAACACCCATCTTCCTGCGGATATACGTGTTCTTGAATCATGCGAAGTATCTAACGATTATAATCCCCATAATATAAAAAGCAAAAAAACATATGAATACAGGATAGATAACCGTGATGTTTATCTTCCGACAGAAAGACTGTATTCATACTCTTATCATTACGATCTTGATGAAAAAAAGATGGACGAGGCAATAAAGTGTCTTGTCGGGGAACATGATTTTACCGCTTTTTCATCAGTAAAGGCACAGGTTAAGAGTCGCGTAAGAACAATTTATGAGGCAGGGGTGCGCCGTGAGGGTGACAGTGTTATAATACGTATCGCGGGCGACGGTTTTTTATACAACATGGTACGGATAATCGCCGGAACTCTTATAGAGATCGGAAACGGAAGAAAGGAAGTTTCGGACATGATAAAAATCCTGGAATCCAAGGACCGTGAAAATGCGGGTCCCACCGCTCCGCCCGAAGGACTTGTTATGCTGGGTTATGAGGAATTGTAAAATGGAAGAATTAACAACCATACCTTCCGAAATACTCTCGGAAGTAAAAAAGGTTATCCACGGAAAAGACGATGCGGTGCGTACGATGCTCTGCGCCATACTTGCCGGCGGACATGTTCTTTTGCAGGATATACCGGGGGTAGGAAAAACAACTCTTGCGATGACGCTAAAAAACGCGATGTCGTTATCCTATAAAAGAGTATCCTTTACACCGGACGTTCTTCCCGGTGATATTCTCGGTTTTAAAATGCTTGATAAAGCAACCGGAAAACTTGAGTTTGTTCCGGGGAGCATCTATACAAATCTTTTCCTCGCGGACGAGATAAACCGTACATCTCCGAAGACGCAGTCGGCGCTTCTTGAAGTTATGGAAGAGCGCCGTGTTACGGTTGAAGGAATGGAACTTTCCGTTCCCGATCCGTTCTTTGTTATCGCAACGCAAAATCCTTTCGGATCTTCCGGAACCCAGAGACTTCCGGAATCGCAGCTGGACCGTTTTATGGTCTGTCTTTCCATGGGATATCCTTCGCATAAGGATGCCATCGATGTCCTCAAAGGAGACTCCTCAAAGGACATAAAGACCGTTAATGCGGTATGCTCCGCGGAAGATGTTTTAAGAATGCAGGATGCGGTGGATAAGATCCGCGTTGATGAATCCTTATATGAATACGTGATAAACATTACCGAGGAAACAAGGAATCCCAAGGTTTTTGAGCTCGGACTCTCGCCCCGCGGAAGTATTGCGCTTCTTAAGATGGCAAAGGCAAATGCCTTTATCGAAAAAAGAAACTTTGTTATCCCGGAAGATGTATCGGATGTATTCATTCCGGTTTCAAACCACAGGGTGCATTTAAACGGAAGACTTGTATCTTCCGGAAGGACCGTTTCGGATTCGCTTAATGATA
>JAFOND010000062.1 GCA_017418645.1 Lachnospiraceae bacterium
CTTTATGATTTCCGAAGAGGTTGTTAACCTTGTTTCGGACAATGAGGCATTTAAGTCCGTGGAATCCGTAAAACCGGGATTTATCAATATAAACCTTAATCCGGATTTCGTTTCAAAATATGTAAACGAAATGAATGAAGACGAAAGGTTCGGCCTTGCCGTTAACGAAAACGGTAAAAAAGTCATTATCGACTACGGCGGACCGAACGTTGCGAAACCGCTCCACGTGGGACATCTTCGTTCCGCTATAATCGGGGAATCCATTAAACGGATAAGCAGATTTATGGGAGACGATGTTACCGGAGATGTGCATCTCGGAGACTGGGGCCTTCAGATGGGGCTTATTATACACGAGCTTTCCGAGAGAAAACCGGATCTTCCCTATTTCGATGAAAACTATGAAGGAGAATATCCTTCCGAAGCACCCTTTACAATTTCCGAACTTGAGGAGATTTATCCTTTTGCTTCAAAACGTTCCAAAGAAGAGACGGATGAAGGAAAGAAGTATAAGGAAGAGGCGATGAAGGCTACGGCCGAACTCCAGGCGGGAAGGAAGGGCTATCGCGCACTCCTTTCACATATCCTTAACGTTTCCGTAAGCGATCTCAAGAAAAACTACGAAAGACTTAACGTTTCATTCGAACTTTGGAACGGTGAATCCGATGCGCAGCCCTATATTCCGGATATGGTTAAACGCCTTAAGGATGAAGGTTATGCCCATGAGAGCGAAGGCGCTCTTGTTGTGGATGTTGCGGAAGAAACCGATACTAAAGAGATACCGCCCTGTATGATACTTAAGTCCGACGGGGCATCTCTTTATAACACGACGGACCTTGCAACTCTGGTATTCCGTATGGATGAAAAACCGGATAAAGTCATATACGTTGTGGACAAAAGACAGGAGCTTTATTTTACACAGGTTTTCCGTTGCGCAAAGAAAACAAAGATAGTTCCCGAAAATACGGAACTTCAGTTCATCGGTTTCGGAACAATGAACGGAAAGGACGGAAAGCCGTTTAAGACAAGAGACGGCGGAGTTATGCGCCTTTCTTCGCTTCTGGACGAGATCACGGAGAACATGTTCTTAAAGATAAAAGAGAACGATACAATGTCTTCGGATGAGGCAAAAAGGACCGCAGAGATCGTTTCTTTATCTGCAATAAAGTACGGGGATCTTTCAAACCAGGCAAGCAAGGATTATATCTTTGATCCGGAAAGATTCACATCTTTTGAAGGTAATACCGGACCGTACATCCTCTATACCATAGTAAGGATAAAGTCCATTAAGAATAAATATACCGAAGCCGGAAACGAGATCAAAAATACAAAGATCCCGGCTGCACAGACGGATGCCGAAAAAGCACTTCATCTTACTGTTACCGGCTTTTCCGATGCCATAAGGAACGCATACGAGGAGACGGCTCCCCATAAGATATGCGCGTATATTTATGAACTGTCGAATGCGTTTAATAAGTTTTATCATGAGACGAAGATTCTCGCAACGGAAGATGAAACTCAGAGAGACGGATATATAACTTTACTCTCACTGGTGCAGAGAATTCTTGAACAGTGTATTGATCTGTTGGGATTTTGCGCACCGGATCGTATGTAGTATTAAGGAGGTGACATATAATGACATTAATTGACATTTACTCGGGTTTTTTGGGATCCGGAAAGACAACGCTTATTAAAAAGATGCTTGCCGAGGTATTCACGGGACAGAAGATCGTCCTTATAGAAAACGAATACGGAGAGGTCGGCATTGACGGAGGTTTCTTAAAGGATTCCGGAATACAGATAACGGAGATGAACTCCGGATGTATCTGCTGTACGCTTGTGGGAGATTTTGCGAAATCACTCCGCGAGGTTGTGGATACATATAACCCGGACCGTATCATAATCGAACCGTCGGGTGTCGGAAAACTGTCCGATGTCATGACAAGCGTTATCGATATGGAAAAGGAATATGACGTAAAGCTTAATGCGCTTGTTACGGTGGTAAACACTTTAAAGGCGGAAAAACAGATGAAAGCTTTCGGCGAATTCTTCTCAAACCAGATAGAATTTGCAACTACCGTTATACTTTCAAGAACGCAGAAGGCAACCCCCGAACAGGTTGAATACTGCACAAAACTCATAAACGAAAAGAATCCTAAAGCTACGGTAATCACGACACCGTGGGATGATATAAAAGGCGAAAAGATCCTTGATGCCATGGAGGGAAGGGATAACCTTGAACTGAAGGTTCTCGCTGAGGAAGCTCACCGTAAGGAACAGGAAGAGCATGATCACGAGCATCATCACCACCACGATCACGAGGATCATGAGCATGAGCATCATCATCATGACCATGAAGAGCATGAACATGAACATCACCACCATGACCATGACGAGCATGATCACGAGCATCACCATCACCACGATCACGAGGATCATGAGCATGAGCATCACCACGACCATGATCACGAGCATCACCATCATCATCATGCGGACGATATCTTCACAAGTTACGGCCGCGAAACACCGCATGTATTCGAACAGGAAACCATCGAGAATGCGTTAAAGATCTTTGCGGAATCCGAAGAATACGGAACCATCCTTAGATCGAAAGGAATGGTACCGAAAACAGACGGAACGTGGATGTACTTTGACCTTGTCGACGGTGAATGGGAGATAAGATCGGGTGAGCCGGACATTACCGGAAAACTTGTTGTTATCGGAACCGATATCGACGAGCATAAGCTTGACGATCTCTTCGGAATCTAAAAAACACACATAAGGAAAAGGACTATGGAAGAAGTACCTGTTTATCTTTTCACCGGCTTTATGGACAGCGGTAAGACAAGTATGATCCTTGAAACCCTTATTGACAACGGGTTTGCAAGAGAACTTGAGAGAGTGCTTATTATCGCGTGCGAAGACGGTGATGTGGAGTACACGGACGAAAAATTAAAAGCGGCGCATGCCACATTAAAGACCTTTGAAAACGAAGAGGATCTTACAAGGGAAGCTTTGCAGAGTCTTGAAGATGAGATTAAACCGGATGCCGTATTTATCGAGTATAACGGCACATGGGAAACCGGAAAACTCTTTGACGAAGACGGAGAGCTTTTCCCGAAAGGATGGATGATCCTGCAGCATCTTTGCACCGTTGACGCCACGAATTTTGAACTATACATGCAGAATATGCGCGTCATGATGCAGGAGAACATCTTCCATGCGGAGGTTGTAATATTCAACCGATGCACGGATTCAACCAACAAGACAAAGTTCAGAAGCCTGATAAAGGCAATAAACCGCCCCGCTCAGCTTGTATACATCCGTACGGACGGAAGTGTGGACGATCGTCCCGAGGAACTTCCGTATGATATCACAAAAAGCGAACTTGATATCACGGACGCGGACTACTGCGTATGGTTCGAAGACTGTATGGAGTATCCGAAAAAGTATGACGGAAAGACGGTTAAGTTTCGTGCGCTTGTCTATAATCCGACAACGGAAGGAAAATTAAAACCGGGAACGTTTGTACCGGGACGCTTTGCAATGACATGCTGTGTCGAAGATATTCAGTTTTTGGGCATGAAAGCAAAGTATGCGGACTCAAAAAACATCGAACACAAATCATGGATCGATATCACCGCAAAGGTAAAAAACGAGTTTGCGAAAGAATACCACGGTAAAGGCCCCGTCCTTTATCCGGTATCCATAGAAAAAGCGGAAAAACCGGAAGACGAACTGGTTTATTTTAATTAGTAACTGTGTTTTAAGAGGAGGAAGTATGTACAAGATCGTCAGGAAAGAACTCCTTGCGGACAAGATCTATCTTATGGATGTTGTGGCGCCCCGCGTTGCATCTTCATGTCTGCCGGGACAGTTTGTGATCGTAAAGATGGATGAGGAAGGAGAAAGAATCCCCCTTACCATATGCGATTATGACAGAGAAAAAGAAACGATAACCATCGTTTTTCAGACCGTAGGCGCATCCACAACAAGGATGGCCGATTTAAACGTCGGTGATTCTTTCATGGATTTCGTGGGCCCCCTGGGTATCCCGTCGGAACTTTGCGAAGAAAAAAATCTTGAAGAAACAAAGAAGAAGAACATCGTGTTTATTGCCGGAGGTGTGGGAACGGCTCCCGTTTATCCCCAGGTTAAATGGCTTAAGGAACACGGCGTGGAAACCACTGTAATTATGGGATCGAGAACAAAAGATCTTCTTTTCTTCACGAAGGAAATGGAAGAGGTTGCCGCAAATCTTTACATCACAACGGATGACGGTTCATTCGGTTTTCACGGAATGGGAACAAATCAGCTTCAGGCGCTTTATGATGAAGGAAAGCGTTTTGACTGGTGTGTAGCCATCGGTCCGATGATAATGATGAAATTTGTTTGTAAGCTCACGAAGGAGCTTAATATACCGACAACGGTTTCCATGAATCCGATTATGGTGGACGGAACCGGAATGTGCGGCGCATGCCGCCTTATTGTGGGAGACGAAGTTAAATTTGCCTGCGTTGACGGTCCGGAATTTGACGGATTCAAGGTTGATTTTGATCTTGCAATGCAGCGTCAGGCACAGTACAAGAGCGAAGAAGGAAGAAAACTTCTTGAGTTACAGGAAGGAAAGACGCATCACGGCGGATGCGGACATTGCGCGGAAGGAGGGGAAAACTGATGGGTGATCCAATGAAAAGAGTGCCTATAAGCGAACAGGAACCGCTTGTGCGCGCAAAGAATTTTGATGAAGTCTGCCTCGGCTATACGGAAGAAGAAGCGGTTGAAGAAGCGGAGCGCTGCTTAAACTGCAAGAATCCGAGATGCGTTGGGGGATGTCCGGTATCAATTAACATCCCTGCGTTTATTTCCGAAGTAAAGAACAGAAATTTTGAAAAAGCATATGAGATAATCAGTGAGTCGTCAGCACTTCCCGCGGTATGCGGAAGAGTCTGCCCCCAGGAGAGCCAGTGCGAAGGCGTATGCGTTCGCGGCGTAAAGGGAGAGCCGGTTGCGATCGGCAAGCTGGAAAGATTCGTTGCCGACTGGGCAAGAAACAACGGTATTAAGCCGAAGGCACCCACTGAAAAGAACGGACATAAGGTTGCCGTTATAGGATCCGGTCCTGCGGGACTTACCTGCGCGGGAGATCTTGCGAAAGCCGGATATGACGTTACAATTTTTGAGGCACTTCATAAGACCGGAGGCGTGCTTGTATACGGTATACCGGAATTCAGACTTCCGAAAGACGAAGTTGTTGCAAAGGAAGTTGAAAACGTTAAGAGCCTTGGCGTAAAAATAGAAACGAACGTAATAATCGGACGTTCCGTTACCATTGACGAACTTATGGAAAAAGAGGGCTTTGAAGCCGTATTTATAGGATCGGGCGCGGGTCTTCCCAAGTTTATGGGAATTCCGGGAGAACAGGCAAACGGAGTATTCTCCGCAAACGAATTCCTTACAAGGAATAATCTCATGAAGTCCTTTAAGGACTTTGATACCCCCATCTTCAGGGGTAAGAAAGTCGTTGTTGTCGGCGGCGGTAACGTTGCCATGGATGCGGCAAGAACGGCACTTCGTCTCGGCGCGGAAGTACACGTTGTTTACAGACGTTCGGAGGCTGAACTCCCCGCGAGAGTGGAAGAAGTTCACCACGCAAAAGAAGAAGGCATAATATTTGATCTTCTTCAGAACCCGGTAGAGATACTTGCAGACGAAAAAGGCTGGGTTCGCGGAATAAGAATTATAAAAATGGAACTCGGTGAACCGGACGAATCCGGAAGAAGAAGTCCCGTGGAGATACCGGGATCCGAGTATGAGATAGAATGCGATGCCGTTATAATGAGTCTCGGAACATCACCGAACCCGCTCATCAAGTCCACAACGGAAGGCCTTGAAGCAAACAGAAGAGGCTGCATAATCGCAAAGGAAGAAAACGGTGAGACATCAAAGACCGCTGTATTTGCGGGAGGAGATGCGGTTACGGGAGCAGCCACCGTTATCCTTGCAATGGGAGCGGGAAAAGCTGCCGCAAAAGGAATAGACGAATACTTTAAGAACAGATAAAAGACGGGAAGGAAAAGACATTGCGAAAACGCATCTTTCGAATGTCGGAGGACCGCTTCGACGATGAAAAACCGAATATAGTTTTTTCGTCGCAGACGGTATCCCTTACCGCATATATCGGTGAGGAAAACGAGGGATACTTTAGCTTCAGGAGCACAAACGATGTTACGATCCGCGGCATCGTCTATTCGTCGAACCCTTATGTTGTATGTAAAAATCCGCAGTTCGAAAGTACAGAGGCAACCATAAGGTTTACGCCGATAATATCCGAACCGAAGAATAACGATACACTGTCCGGGGATTTTACGATCATTGCAAACAGATTCGAAAAGAGTATTCCGTTTTCCATAAGATTCGTTAAAAGACCCATATCATCAAGAGACGGTGACATTACGGATCTTAAGTCTTTTACGTCCTTTTACAGGAATCACGAGAATCTTGCGATCCCGCTTTTTTACGAAGACAGATTTAAGAGCGTGATAAAGGAAGAGGGTATAAAGACAGCGCTTTTATATCGCGGGTTTGAAAACGCTTTAAGGATCCCTAAGAATGTTGAATCTTTTCTTGTTTATGCGGGGCAGAAAGAAAGAACCGCCTTCTCCATGAAGGAAGAGAGAAGAACGTATTTTTCGCTGACCGAAAACCAGAAGGATTATATTGAACTTACAAGGGATACATGGGGCGAGATCGATATAAGGACGAAGGTCAACGGAGATTTTATTTCCCTTGAAAAAGAGAGGATAACAAAGGATTATTTCCTTGGAAACAGTCTTCGCCTTAATTATTATGTTCACGCAAACAAGCTTCATCACGGACTTAACACGGCAACGGTCGAGTTCTTTGACGGGACAACGAGAAAAAAGCTGGAGATACTGGCTTCTCCCGATGATGAGGGAGATCTTTCGTATATATCGGATCTTCATAAGAAAAAGCTGATCTATGAACTTACTTCGGTTTACAGATCTTTCAGGCTGGGAAATACTAAGAGCCAGACCTTTTCCGAAGAAAGCATAAGGATCATCGATGAACTCCAAAAGTATTCCGATGACGGCTATCTTGCGGGAAACGGTATAGAAGTTCCGCCGAAAAACATGTGGTACCAGTTGATGAAGGTGCAGGCGCTAATCGTCGGAAGAAAAGAGGAAGAGGCTAACTGGCTCATCGGAGATCTTAAGACGGACATCACGGATAAGAGAAGCGCGGAGTGGGCATATCTTTTATATCTTTGCACACTTCTTGAACCCGAAGAAGAATACATTAACAAACTCACCGAAGAGATCGAGGGAATATTCAGGGAACATCCGGACGATGTAAGGATATTCTGGTTCCTTTTATATTTACGTGAAGAATATATGGACGATCCCGTCCGTAAACTGAAAGCCGTTTCAATGTGGATCATGCAGGGAGAAAGATCTCCGTACATGATGATAGAGGCTTATTACATAATAAGCCGTGAACCGTACCTTCTTACGGAATTTTCCGAATTCACAAAGAGGGTGCTTAAATGGACGGTACGAAAGAACGCGCTTACAAAAGACATATGTCTCCAGATCGCGCATGTTCTTGAAAATGAAAAAGATTTTGACGAGGATCTTTATGAGATCCTTAAAGCCGCATATAAGGCTTTCCCCGAGGAAGAGCTTTTTATGCAGATACTTTCATATCTTCTCCGTTCCGTTAAATACGGAGAGGAGTTTCTTTTCTGGTACGAAGAAGCCGTTAAAAAAGAAGTCCGTCTTACGGGACTTTACGAAGCGTATATCATGTCCGTAAGAGGAGATGACGAAAGACAGCTTCCGGAACTTGTTACGCTTTACTTCCGTTACCAGAACAATCTTTCATACCAGAAGATGGCATATCTTTATGCCAATATAATCAAACACAGAAGAACGTCGCCGGGAATTTATGAAAAGTATTTAAGATCCATAGAGACTTTTGCCATGGAGCAGATGCGCCTTAACAGGATAGATGACGATCTTGCCGTGATCTATCAGCTTATCCTTGATATCGGACTTATAAACGCGGATGTCTCGGATGCGATGTCCATGCTGCTTTTCACAAAAAAGATAAGGGTGCCCTCCGAAGACATAATAAAGGTTCATGTCTATGAGGCGTACAGGAAGGATCATCTTACGGTGCCGGTGGAAGGCAACTATGCCTTTGCGCCGATACTTACGGACGAATACAGGATCTTCTTTGAAAACGAAGAAGGTATGATAATTCCTTCGGACGAGAAGACATTCGTAAAAACGCTTTTCAGATACAACGCATTTTACGACCAGCTTAAAGAAGAGGCAAATAAAAAACTTCCGTACATCATTCATGATTTCGGAACAGGAGAATCCAGAAGGAGACTTTTCGAAAGAGAGGATCTCCAGTTTGTGGAGGATTTCTTAAATGCGCCTTCCGTTTCCAGAGAATATCTTGCGGATCTTTATCCGGAAATGAAGGAGTTTCTTACCGAGGTGGGAAGGGAAGACATGCTCGAAAAGCATCTTCTCTATACGGAACCCTTCGAATATATAGACGGAAGTCTTATCACATATATTATCGAATGTGCGATAAAGAACGGACTGTATGATAAGGCATATGAGCTTATACAGCGCTTTAACGGAACGGATGCGGACGAGAGGCAGTTAAGAAAACTGTATTCATACATGACTGCCGACGAAGAACTTGAATCAGACGATTTCCTGATCTTAAGCTGTGCCGATCTTATGGAGAAAAACTGCTTCTCCGAAAACATGATAAATTATCTGAACAGGTATTACGTAGGCCCCACGGTATTAATGAAGAGACTGTGCGACCTTACGGACGATTACAGATTAAAAGGGGAGGGACTGTACGAACGCACCCTTCTTCAGATGCTTTATACCGAGCATATTGACGAAAACTCGGGAAAGATATACCTTAACTATCTTGATCATAATCCTAACAAGATGGTGATAGAAGCTTATCTTACTTATATGGGTCGTCGTTACATCTTAGAGGAAGGCGAAGTTCCGGAGATAGTATTTTCCGAACTTTTAAGATTCTATCTTCGCGATACGAATCTTAACGATACCTGCAAGGTTGCCCTTGCGAAGAGACTCTGCCTTGAAAAAGAAATCTCCGATAAGGAGTTCAAGGCCCTTGACAGCCTTATAAACGACTTTACGTTAAAGAACATATACTTCGGTTTCTATTCGGATATGCCCAGAAGCATATCGGTAAAATATCATTATTACGACAAGACATTTATCGAATATAAATGCGAACCGCAAAAGAAACTCCTGATAAGATTCAGGGAGAACGACAATACGCGGGAAGCGGATCTTCTTGAAATGTATGAAGGAATCTATGTTTCAAGTGTTGTTTTATACTTCGGTGATACCGTAAATTACGATATCATTGAAGAAGAGGGACAAAATGTACTTTTCTCAGACAGGATGTCCGGTAAGGAGATCGTTGACGAAAGAGAAGAATCAAGGTTCTCCAGAATAAACAGGATGCAGAGCATGATAATATACGGCGAGGATGAAAAACTGACCGAAGCCGTACATGATTATATTGCAACGGAAAATATCGTGGAAAGAATGTTTACGACGGTTTAGGTGCATGGATATGACAGACGGTATAATGCAGGTCTATATCGGTATAGATATAGATAAAGACAATACAATGTTAAGCTTCTTTCACGAAGGTATGAAAGAACCGGAGACGGTGAGCACCGTTATCGGATCCGAACACTACAGGATAAAGACAGCTCTTTCAAAAAGAAAGGGTATGGGACAGTGGTATTTCGGAGACGATGCCATCGATAAAGCGGATGCCGGCATTGCGATTTTGGTTCCCGATCTTTATGAAAGCGCAAAAGAGAATAAAAGGGTGACCGTGGACGGAGAGATCTTTTCGGCACGGGAACTGTTTTTGATATTCATAAAAAAGATGCTTTCGCTTCCCGGAAGACTGTTCATCAATGCGCCGGAAAAGAAGATAACCTTTACCCTGGACAAAGTCGGGATGGAAGAGATCGAACTTTTTCAATCTATCGGTGCTTCTCTTTTTATGGAGAAAGAAAAAGTAAATCTTACGGATCGAAGGGAAAGCTTTTATTACTATGCATTGTCCCAGGATGAATCCCTGTATTTACGGGATGTGCTTCTTATCGATTATGACGGGACGGATATGTTTTCCGTTCTTTTGTCAAGAAACGAAAACACGAAGCCTCAGGTTGTAAATCTGGTGAAAACACCTCTTTTGGCACCCCGCCTTGACAGGGATAACGAATTCCTAAAACTATGCGAAGATCTTGTACAGGGAAAGGCAATATCTTCCGTATATCTTATCGGAGAGGGCTTCGACGGAGACTGGATGAAAGAGAGCATTGCTTATCTTTGCAAGAACAGAAGAGTCTTTATGGGAAAGAATCTTTATTCCAAAGGAGCGTGCTATGCGGGCTACATCAAAGAGCAGAAAACGGACTGGCCCTTTGTATTCATCGGTGATAACGAACTTAAGATGAACCTTTCCTTAAAGGTTTCGGATAAAAACAAGATGCGTTTTATCACTCTTTGCACTGCCGGAGAAAGCTGGTTCGACGAGAAAAACGAATGTGAATGTATTCTTGACGGTGAGCCGGAGGTTACGGTCTGGATACAGAAACCCGACAGCAGGGAAGCATCCATGAAGGTGTTTACGTTGACGGATATTCCGGAGAGAGAAAACAGGACAACGCGTATCAGGATAAATGCAATACCGGAATCCGACCGCGACATAAGGATAGAGATAAAGGATCTGGGTTTCGGAGAGATAGTGCCTTCATCCAATAAGACGTGGACATACAGACTGACCTGTTAAGGAGCAAAAATGGGAGAACTTATTTATTGCGAAAAGCCTCTTGCGGCGGCGCCGTTTTTTATAGAGGACGCAAACTTAAATATATATTCCACGGAAGAGCTTTCGTATTATATACAGAATAATGTATATCTTTTGAGCGCGGACCTTATGAGTACGGAACTTATAAACTGGATCGGCAGGGAAGCGGACGAAAAAGAACTTTCGAAGGAACTCCTGGGTTTGGTTCAGAGCGGAGCGCCCCTCCATTCCTTTGTGGAAAAGATACTTGTTTCTAACGGATATCTTACGCAGAAAGAAATAAAGAATACCATAACCGTTATAAAGACCTTTGAGAATAAGAGCGAAGCGGAAGTCCGAAAGATCCGGGCGGACAGACTTATGGATAAAAAGAGATATGTGGAAGCTATCCATGAGTATGAGGCAATTCTTTTTCCTGACAGGAAAAAAGATATAGAGGTTAACGTTGAGGGAGATATTCGTCACAACCTGGGGACGGCTTATGCAAGACTTTTCTTTTTCGAGGAAGCCGCGGCATCTTTTGAAAAAGCATATTTAAAGAATCACAGGGTGCCGTCTCTTATGATGCTTCTTCTCTGCTATAAAATGATGAAGAGAGAAGATCTTTTGAAGGAAACGGCAGCGAAGTATCATGTTCCGGATGAGCAGGTTAAGAACATTAGCGACAGGGTTTTCTTTGAAGAAAATAAGGACGAGCCTTTAAAGGATGTTAAGGCAGCAAAGGAAGAAGTCCTTCGCTTTAAGTCGGAATACGGAAAGATGAGCGGTATCTAAGAGGTAAAAATGTTCGGTTTTTTTGAGAAAAAAGAAGATAAAAACAAAAAACTGGATGAAGCCTTCTTAAAGGTTGCCGAAGAGATCCGTGCAATTGAAGAGTGGGACGATCCGAAAAAGATCGAACACTATATCCTGGACTCCTGTGAACAGATCATCGGAACAACAAAAGAGATAGAGGCAAGGAAGAGCGAATACCGTCATCTTACATCTTATCTTAACGATATCACAAAGATAGAAAAGCTTCCTCCCGATAAGAAAGCGGAACTTGTTAAAGTTGCCGGGGAGATGGCCGAGCTTAACAAAAAGAGAATGTCGTTCGAGCAGGAAAATCCCCGGATTTCGGAAGAAAACTTTCAGCTTATGGCCGAAAACGAAGACGATCTTCCGAGAACGATAAAAACCATGATGGAAAACGAGGTATATCAGAGCAACATCGCGAAGAATATGAAATACCTCGAAGGAGAACGGGACAGGCTGGAGATTGAGCGTGACGACCACAAGAGAAGAAAGAGGAAGATGCGCTTTTTTGCCATTGTTCTTATGGCTTCCCTTGCAACACTTTTGGCGGTATTCTTTATCCTGAAGTCTTATGTGGAGGCGGACACAAGCTGGGCAATGCTTTCCGTGATCCTCCTTATATCGGCTGTCGGTACTTATCTTTTTGTCAGACTTTCAAAAAGCAGTACCGGAAACAGGAAGGCTTTAAAGAAATTAAACGAGACCATAGCACTGTTAAATTCCGTAAGGATAAGATATGCGAATGTTACGAGCGCGATAAACTATGTACAGAATAAGTACAATGTGCGTACGGCGGCGGAACTTGGTTATCTTTGGAACAGCTACGGAGAAGAAGTAAGACGACAGGAAAGATTTCTGGAAAACAATAAGGACCTTGAATATTACACACAGCGTTTTTCAAGTGTACTTGACGATCTTGAACTTTACGAAAAGGATGTTTGGTACAGCAGGATAAAAGAAATACTTGATCCCGAGGAAATGAAAAAGTTCAAGCATTCGCTTGTTGAAAAGCGTTCAAAAGTCAGGGAACAGATCGCGGAAAACACTAAATCCGTCAAGGCGGAACGTGACGAGATCGACAGACTCATGCTTGAAAGAAACTACTACGAACCGGAGATCATGGAGATAATAGCGTCCGTAGACAGGCTCTGCGGACTTAATAAAACGGCTTTGGAAGAATATAAAAAGCCAAATACGAAAACGAAAGGAAAGAGACGTAAATGAAAGTAAGAACAAGATTTGCCCCCAGCCCCACAGGAAGGATGCATGTGGGAAATTTAAGGACGGCGTTATACGCATACCTTGTTGCAAAACATGAGGACGGTGATTTTATTCTCCGCATTGAGGATACGGATCAGGAAAGATATGTTGAAGGCGCCGTGGATATAATCTACCGTACGCTTCAAAAAACCGGGCTTGTCCATGATGAAGGACCGGATAAGGACGGCGGCTGCGGTCCGTATGTTCAGAGCGAAAGACAGGAAAAGGGAATATATCTTGAATATGCAAAAAAGCTCATAGAAAAAGGAGAGGCGTATTATTGTTTCTGTACGGAAGAACGTCTTTCGGGATTAAAGCAGAAGATAGGGGACAAGGAAATATCCATTTATGACAAGCATTGTCTTTCCCTTACTCCGGAGGAAGTTCAAAAGAATCTCGATGCGGGAATGCCTTATGTTATAAGACAGAATAATCCCAGAACGGGAACGACAACCTTCTCCGACGAGATATACGGAGACATAACGGTCGACAATGCGGAACTTGACGATATGATCCTTATAAAGTCCGACGGTTATCCCACATATAATTTTGCAAACGTTGTAGACGATCATCTTATGGGAATAACACATGTTGTCCGGGGAAACGAATATCTTTCATCAAGCCCGAAGTATAACAGGCTTTACGAGGCTTTCGGATGGGAAGTTCCGGTTTATATTCACTGTCCGCTTATCACAAACGAAGACCATGAAAAGCTTTCGAAGAGAAGCGGACACTCTTCGTACGAGGATCTTGTGGAACAGGGATTCTTAACGGATGCGATCGTTAACTTTGTTGCGCTTTTGGGATGGAGCCCCGAAGGAAACGAAGAGATATTCAGTCTTCCCGAACTTGTTAAGGCTTTTGATTACAGAAGAATAAATAAATCTCCTGCCGTATTCGATATGGGAAAACTGAAGTGGATGAACGGAGAATACCTTCATAAACTTTCACCGGAAGAATTCTTCGAATATGCAAAACCGGTTCTTTCCGAGACGATAAAAAGAGACATAGACCTTAAAAAGGTTTCCGCCATGGTTCAGAGCCGTGTGGAGATCATATCCGATATTCCCGATATCATAGACTTCTTTGAAGAAGTACCGGAATATGATTCAGAAATGTATGTACATAAGAAGATGAAGACAACAAAGGAAAGCTCCCTTTCTCTTCTTCGGGAAGTGCTTCCCCTTCTTAAAGAGATCGATGATTACTCAAACGATAATCTGTATTCAAAACTTTCGGATTTTGCGAAGGAAAAGGAATACAAAAACGGATATGTTTTCTGGCCTCTCCGCACAGCGGTATCCGGCAAACAGAGTACTCCCGGCGGCGCTACGGAGCTTATGGAAATACTCGGAAAAGAAGAATCCGTTAAAAGGATCGAAAACGCGATTGACAAGCTTTCCGCGTAAATATAGAATATGCCATAAGGTTTCCGGGAAGAAACTTAAAAACTGAATGGCAAATCTGGACGAATATCAAAGAGCTGCCGCAGAAACCACTGACGGCAGCTTTCTTGTACTCGCGGGACCCGGGTCGGGAAAAACCACAACACTTCTTACACGCGTAAAGAATCTTATGGATAAGGGACATATTGCGCCCGAAAAGATATGCCTTGTAACATTTACAAGGGATGCGGCAGAAGAAATGTCCCTTCGTTTTTTTGCGCAGATGGAGGGCGCTCATCCACCTGTGGGTTTCTTTACTTTTCACTCACTGTTTTTTTCAATCATCAAAGAAGAATACGGCCTTAAAAACGAGGATATACTCATGGGCAAAATGAAGAAAGCCTTTATGAAGGAGGCTCTTCGTTTGTCATTTCCGGAAAAGAAAACGGATTCCATGTTTTTTTCGGACCTTTCAAAAGAGATATCGATATTTAAGAACGGCGGAGAAAGATCTTCGCTTTCGGTATTCTCCGAGGAGGATTTTCATACATATGTTAATACCCTTGATGAACTAAAGAAAAAGTATAAAAAGACGGACTTTGACGATATGCAGTATGAAGCAAAAGAACTTTTATCATCAAGCGATAAGATCCTTCGTAAATGGCGCGACAGGTATTCTCATTATATGGTTGATGAAGCCCAGGATATGAACAGGATCCAGTATGATATCCTTAAGCTTCTTACGATAGAGCATGGTAATGTTTTTCTTGTGGGGGATGACGACCAGAGCATATATTCATTCCGCGGAGCGGACCCCACTGTTCTTATGCGTTTTGAAAGGGAATATAAGGGATGCAGAAAGCTGTATCTTAAAAAGAATTACAGGTCGGATGCTCTGATCGTAAGGAAGGCCTCGAATCTGATAAAAAACAATAGGATAAGATTTGAAAAGGAATATATCCCGGAAAGCAAAGAAGAGGGAAGGATTTCATACACCGTATATAAGAATGAAAAAGAAGAAGCGGAGGATATACTAAGACGGATACTTTCCAATTGTGACGGTGATTCACCCGGGAAAGAAACGGCGGTTCTCTTCAGGAACAATTATCAGGCCAATGCCATCTCCTGTCTTTTGAAAAGTGAAGGAATAAAAAACGTATCCCTTCACACCTTTCACGGCGCAAAGGGACTCGAATGGGATACGGTATATATTCTGGATGTGAACGAAGGAATAACGCCCTCGAAAAAAGTAAAAAACGAAGCGGCGCTGGAAGAGGAGAGGCGTATGTTTTATGTTGCCATGACCCGTGCAAGGCACAGGCTCTTTTTATGCGCGATCAAACGATCAAACAACACGCTTTTATATCCGTCCCGTTATTTGCTTGAATTATCGGATAAAACTTCTTCGTAGATGCGGAAAAATTCCTTCTGCGCAGCCTTAAATTCCTCGTCGGATTCGATATTCGACACTTCCGGGGTTCCGTCTTCCGGATCCTCATGATATCTGTAATAATAAAGACCCATTTCCTCAAGAAACTTACCGTTTCCGTCGGAGGGCATAAGAACGATGTAATCGTGATCACCGAGGGTAAATATACTGATGATCTCCGCGGTGACTTCCTTTCCGTCATCAAGCTCCAAAGTTACGCAGATGTCCGTATCTCTGTCATCAACGGGAAAAATCTCTTCCATATTGTTCTCCTTCATTTAATGCCGTTTACTGATCACTAATTATATTAAATAACTGGCAAATATTCAACAAGTATGATAAAATAAGTTGAATTGTGTGCTTTTGATTGATTGTAATCCGAAAAGAGGTTTGACTTAATGGATATTAGCGTAAAAAACGGTGATTTTAAAAGAATGGGAGTCTGTTCCGAGAAGGACCGGGTAACACTTACTTTCGAAACGCAGACCGATGATCCCGTATCGATCCTCCTGTTTAAAAAAACCGGAAAGAAATTGATAAAAGAAATCTTCCTTGATGATACCTATCGTCAGGGCAGATTATATTCCGTAAGCATTTTCGGTATCGATACAAAAGACACTGCATATCTTTTAAAGATAAACGGCAAGGAAGAGGAAACGGATCCCTACGCTCCCGTAATCTACGGACGCGAGAAATGGGCCGATAAAAAAAGGAGTAAAAAGGGATATAAGGTTTACGGAGGTTTTGCCCCCGCGCAGTTTGATTGGAAGGGGGACAGATGTCCCGAACTTCCTGCGGAAGATCTTATAATCTATAAAGTTCATATGCGCGGGCTTACCATGGGTGCCCCCATAAAGGCGGAACTTAAGGGTAATTATCTCGGGGTAAGACAAAGAATATCAGATATAAAAAACATGGGCTTTACGGCAATAGAGTTTATGCCGCTTTATGACTTTGAAGAACTTCGGTACAGAATGAAGTCCGAGATGATCCCCGGAAAACATATGCGTCTTGTTCCGGATGAACCCTACGGAGTGAATTACTGGGGATACGGAAAGGCATTTTACTTTGCGCCGAAGGCATCATATTTCGGTGGCGAAGATCCCGTTACGAATATGAAAGAAACCGTTCGGGAGATCCATAAAAACGGAATAGAAGTTATCATGCTGATGTCTTTTGATCCCGCCTTTTCCGAGAACGATATCATAAACTGCCTTAATTTCTGGGTAAGGGAATATCATGTGGACGGTTTCCATCTTGTGGGATCGGGACTTCCCATGGAGAGGATAGCAAGAGAGCCATCTCTCGGAAGCACGAAGATCTTTTCCGACGACTTTAACAATAATGTATTGTCGTTTGAATCAAGATATTCCAAGAAGCATCTTTTCCGTTACGACAGCGGACTTATGTATCCTTTGAGAAAGCTTCAGAACCATATGGACGGAAGCATCATAGATTTCGCGAATATGATGAAACGTCAGGCTTCTTCCTACGGATATGTTAATTTTGCCGCAAACAACAACGGGTTTACGTTGATGGATGTCTATTCATACAGCGAGAAGCACAATATGGATAACGGCGAAGGAAACCGTGACGGAGAGAATTACAACTTCAGCCATAACTATGGTTATGAGGGAGAAACAACCAATAAATCCATTATAAACCAGCGTTACAGAAGGGTTCGCCTTGCGCTTGCGGCAACACTTCTTTCACAGGGGATCCCCCTTGTTCTTTCAGGAGACGAGACGGGTAATTCCCAGAACGGAAACAACAACGCTTATTGCCAGGACAACGAGACCGGCTGGGTAAATTACAACAGAAAGAAACAGCCCAAGCAGCTTAAAAAGTATACGGAAGAGCTTATTAAATTCCGCAAGGCGCATACGGTTCTTTCATTAAAAGATCCCGTCGAGATGACGGATTACAAACATCTGGGAGTGCCCGACCTTTCATATCACGGAACCGAGCCATGGACAATGTGGCTGTCCGAAGATCAGAAAAAGATCGGTATAATGTATTACCACAGATATGCAAGAAACGAAAACGAGGAAGACGTTATGCTCTGCTTCAATTTCTATTTTGTTGATGAGAGTTTTGCGCTTCCGAAACTTCCTGACAGAAGGAAATGGTTCTTTGTATCAAACACAAATGATGACGAATGGACACCTTCTGAAGAACCGTTAACCGAACAGAACAGCATACAGGTACCGGGAGGATCCCTTACCATCCTTGTGGGAAAAACGGTGCCCAGGAGAAGAAAAGCAAAGAATGAAAGCAATAAAGCATCTTCGAACGATAAACAATCATAAAAAACTCGTGATGGAAAGCTGCTTTAAAATGGGGCTTATCCGTCAGGGTATCTTACATGACCTTTCAAAATATTCTCCGACGGAGTTTATTGTCGGTGCTATCTATTATCAGGGCGACAGAAGCCCCAATAATGCCGAGCGCGAAAAGAAGGGATATACATCCGCATGGCTGCATCATAAAGGCCGTAACAAGCATCATATGGAATACTGGATAGACTATACCACGGGTGAGGGAGAACACGGCGGTATGGGCGGCATGAAGATGCCCACAAGGTATGTTGTGGAGATGTTTGCGGATCGTGTCGCGGCGTGCAAAAACTATCAG
Source organism: Lachnospiraceae bacterium (assembly GCA_017418645.1). Classification (GTDB taxonomy): domain Bacteria; phylum Bacillota; class Clostridia; order Lachnospirales; family Lachnospiraceae; genus FD2005. The sequence continues at coordinate 18,421 of JAFOND010000062.1, forward strand.
AAGGACGAGTATACTAAAGAGAGCGCGCTTAAGTATTACGAGCGCGGAAAAGAAAAGCATATGATACACGAGGATACGGCTGCGCTTTTGGAACATATGCTTAAATATCTTGCAAAGTACGGCGAGAAAAAGGCCTATGCTTACGTAAGAAGATATATAATGAAAAACGATCTGTACTGTCTTCTTCACTTTAAATGGAGAAAAGGTGAATACGACGGTTACGAAGTTATAAACAAAAACAAAAAGGACGGAGAATCATAAAATGGATAAGGAAAAAAAGATACTTTACAGCGGAATGCAGGCAACAAACACCCTGACACTCGGAAACTATCTTGGGGCGCTTAAAAACTGGGTGAGCCTTTACAACGAATACGAATGCTTTTACGGTGTAATGGATCTTCATTCGCTTACGGTACGTCAGGTACCGGCGGAGTTCAGAAAGAACGCCAGATCTTTATATGCACTTTATATTGCTGCGGGCCTTGATCCCGAAAAGTCATGTATATATTTTCAGTCCCATGTTTCGGCACATGCGGAGCTTGCATGGATATTAAACTGCTTTACTTATATGGGCGAGCTTTCAAGAATGACGCAGTTTAAGGACAAATCCGCAAAACATGAGGACAATGTTAACGCAGGTCTTTTTACATATCCGGTGCTCATGGCGGCGGACATCCTTTTATATCAGGCGGATGTTGTGCCGGTGGGCGTCGATCAGAAACAGCATCTTGAGATCACAAGGGATATTGCGGAGAGATTTAACAATATTTACGGAGACGTGTTTACGATCCCCGAACCCTATATCGGAAAGAAGGGCGCAAAGGTTATGTCCCTGGCGGATCCGGAAAAGAAGATGTCAAAGTCCGATGAGAATCAGAATGCCACGGTATTCCTTCTCGACGATAAGGATACCGTTATAAGAAAGTTTAAGCGCGCGGTTACGGATTCGGGAGCGGAAGTAAAATATGCGGAGGATAAACCCGGAATAAGCAATCTCATGGAAATATACGGCGGAGTTACCGGTAAGTCCTTTGAAGAGATTGAAAGAGAGTTTGAAGGCAAGGGTTACGGAGACTTTAAACTTGCTGTCGGGGAGGCCGTTTCGGATGAACTTGCACCCATAAGAAAGCGTTACGATGAGCTTATGGCGGACAGTGCATACATAGATAAATGCATTAAGGAAAACGACGATAAGGCAAGATATGTTTCAAACAAAACTTTAAGAAAAGTCAGAAAAAAAGTTGGACTTACGGAATTAATCCTTTAAAAAATCACGGGGGTATGTTATCATACCTCCGTCTTTTTTTCTTTTATTGCAGATCCCTCTCCTCATTTTCGGAGGAGAAAAGAATGTATAAAAAAATCAACACTGCAATAGTTACAGGTGTGGAGAGCACCATAGTCTGCGTTGAAGCGGACATCTCTCCGGGACTTCCCTGCATGGATCTTGTGGGATTTTTGGCATCGGAAGTTAAGGAGTCAAAAGAAAGGGTACGTACCGCCCTTAAGAATTCGGGGTACGAACTTCCCATAAAAAGAATAACAATAAATCTGTTTCCCGCATCCATAAGAAAGTGCGGTTCGGGATTCGATCTACCCATAGCCATGTCTGTTCTCGGCGCACTCGGGAAGTTGCCGTCAGAAAACACGGAGGATATTGCCATGGTGGGCGAACTGTCCCTGACGGGGAGCATACTTCCGGTACGGGGTGTTCTTCCCATGGTTCTTTCCGTGCGGGATAAAGGGATTAAAACCATGATCGTTCCGAAGGAAAATCTTTCGGAAGCAAGACTGGTTCCCGGGATAGATACCATCGGGGCATCGGACATTTCGGAGGTTGTCGCTTTTCTTTCAACCGGGCTTCTTCCCGCGGAAGAAGAAACGGAACCGGTTTCGGAAAGCGAAGAAACCGGATTTGATTTTTCCATGATAAACGGTCAGAAGATCATACGAAGAGCATGCGAGATTGCCGTATCAGGGATGCATAATTTCCTTATGATAGGACCTCCCGGTGCGGGAAAAACCATGATCGCAAAATGCATACCGTCCATATTGCCGGACATGACAATGGATGAAAGAATAGAAGTGTCAAAAATATACTCAGTCTGCGGACTTTTATCCGAGAATAAAAAACTTATAGAAAAAAGACCTTTCAGAAATCCGCACCATACGATCAGTACTGCGGGGCTCACCGGAGGCGGTTCAAATCCGAGGCCCGGAGAGATATCCCTTGCGCACAGAGGTGTTCTGTTTTTGGATGAATTACCTGAGTTTCAAAAGAATACGATTGAGATTTTAAGACAGCCCATGGAGGAGAAGGTTGTAAGGATCGGAAGGAGCGCAGGGATGTGTTCCTTTCCTGCAAATTTCATTCTTGTTGCGGCAATGAACCCCTGCAACTGCGGTTACTATCCGGACCTTAACAGGTGCAGATGCAGTCAGAGCAGTATAAAGAAGTATCTTTCAAAGGTGTCTCAGCCACTTCTGGACAGGATAGATATCTCCGTGGAAGCAAAGCCGGTTACGTTTAACGAACTTACAAAGCCGGAGAAAAACGAGGATTCCGCGTCCATAAGAAAGAGAGTCATTAAGACCATGAAGGTGCAAAAGGAAAGATTCTCGGGAACGGATATCCTTTTTAACAGTCAGATCCCTGCGGGGAAGATCGAAGAATACTGTCCTCTGGGAGATAAAGAAACAAAATTTATGGAGAACATGTTTGAGACGATGAATCTTACCGCAAGGACGTATCATAAGACACTAAAGGTGGCAAGGACCATTGCTGATATGGAAGACAGCGAAAAGATTGAAAAGATCCATCTTACTGAAGCACTTATGTATCGCGGAATAGACAAGAGGTTCTGGGAGGATGAGATATGAAATATGAATACTGGCTGGATCTTCTTCCTCTTTCAGTAAAAGAAAAGATCTTGCTGACCGGAGCATTCAAAGGAGCGGAAGGAGTATTTAACGCATCGACTGCTGAACTTAAAAAATCCAATCTGTTATCGGACGAAAAATGTGAATATATATCCCGAGAGAAGAACAAAGACAGGTTGTCGGCAAATTACGAGGCGCTTAAAGCAAGAGGGATAAATTTTATAACCGTACATGACGAAGGTTATCCCGAAAGGTTTAAGACATTAAAAGGCATGCCCTACGGTATATATATAAAGGGAAATCTTAAAAATGACATTCCCTGTTTCGGAATTGTGGGCGCAAGACGGTGCAGCGCATACGGTCGGAAGATGACCTCGGAGATCGTAAACGGTCTTTCCGGGATGGGAATCGGTATCGTAAGCGGAATGGTCCGGGGAATTGACGGAGAAGCCCATAGCGCCGCATTAAAAAACGGTGGATATACAATTGCGGTTCTCGGGAGCGGAGTAGATGTGTGCTATCCGAAAGAACATGAAGGGATGTACAGGGAAATCCTGTCTTCCGGAGGATGCATCATATCCGAAAACCCTCCGGAAACGGAACCCCTCGCAAAATATTTTCCCGGAAGGAACAGGATTATTTCCGCGCTTTCCGACGGTATCTGCGTCATGGAGGCGGCAAAGAAAAGCGGGTCTCTTATAACAGCGGACTATGCACTTGAACAGGGCAGGTCCGTCTTTGCTCTTCCCGGAAGATGCGGTGATGTTTTATCCTACGGAACAAATCATCTGATAGAACAGGGGGCGGGGATAATAGTTACAAAAGAAGATTTTTTCAGAGAGATTTCCGAGTTTTTTCCGAAGGTCGGACTGCCTCTTCCGGAGGCTCCGGAAATTTTCAAACTTGAAAAAGAAGAAATGTTGGTGTATAGTTGTTTGGATTTTTACGGCACCGGTGCGGACGATATCTGTGAAAAAACACACCTTCCTTTGATATCCGTCCTGCAGGCAATTATTTCCCTTACGGAAAAGGGCTTTTGCAAAGAGTGCTTTTTAAATCAATATGTAAAGTTACGTTAGGAGTTGTCATGCAAAAGAACCTTATTATCGTGGAGTCCCCCACAAAGGTAAAGACTATCGGAAAATTCCTTGGGAAGAACTATACCGTAATGGCATCAAACGGACATGTCAGAGACCTGCCGAAGAGCCAGCTCGGGGTGGATCCGGACAATGATTTTGAACCGAAATACATAACGATAAGAGGAAAAGGCGAACTTTTATCATCGCTCCGTAAAGAGGTAAAGAAAGCGGATCATATTTATCTCGCAACCGACCCGGACCGCGAAGGTGAGGCAATTTCCTGGCATCTTATCACGGCACTTAATCTTGAAGATAAAAAAGTAGACCGTATCAGCTTTAACGAGATTACAAAGACTGCGGTTAAGAATGCGCTTAAAAGTCCGAGAAAGATCGATATGGATCTTGTTGATGCACAGCAGGCAAGAAGAGTTCTGGACAGGATCGTGGGTTATAAGATAAGTCCGCTACTCTGGGCTAAGGTTAAGAGAGGCCTTTCCGCAGGACGCGTACAGTCTGTGGCTCTCCGTCTTATCTGCGACAGAGAAGACGAGATAGATGCTTTTGTTCCCCAGGAATACTACACGCTTGACGTTATTCTTAACGTAGATAAGGAAAAGAATGATGCCGTGTTCTCATATTACGGTGATGTGAACGGAAAGAAAGAGATAAAGGATAAAAAGTCTCTTGATGAAGTAATGAACCGTCTTTCGGGCGCGGATTTCTCGGTCGACAGTATAAATATATCGGAAAGAAGCAGAAAAGCACCGCTTCCTTTTACAACCAGTACTTTACAGCAGGAGGCTTTTAAGGCTCTCAATTTTTCAATACAGAAGACCATGCGTGTTGCACAGCAGCTTTATGAAGGTGTTGATATTAAGGGCAGCGGAACCACGGGTCTTATTACCTATTTAAGAACGGACTCCACACGTATTTCCGACGAGGCAAAGGAAAGCGCCGCTTCGTTTATAAGAGAGAATTACGGTGAAGAGTTTCTTTCCTCGGATTCGGTAAAGAAGGCTGCGCCGGAAAAGAAAAACATACAGGATGCCCATGAGGCAATAAGACCTTCGGACGTAACAAGGACTCCGTCGGATATAAAGGATTCTCTTTCTCGTGACCAGTTCAGACTTTATCAGCTGATCTGGAGACGGTTTGTATCAAGCAGGATGTCAAATGCAAAGTTCGAGACAAAGACAGTAAAAGTCCGCGCAAAAGACGAGATATTTACGGCTGCCGCTTCAAAACGCATATTTGACGGATATATGCTTGTATATACATCCGCGGACGACGAAGAGATAGAAAAGAAGAATCCGGTGTTTATGATCAAAGAAAAATCCAAACTAAAGTTTAAGGATTTTGACGAGAAGCAGCATTTTACACAGCCTCCGGCACATTTTACGGAAGCAACGCTGGTTTCCACGCTGGAGGAACTCGGTATAGGACGGCCTTCAACATATTCTCCGACCATCACCACGATAGAAAAGAGAAGATATATCATTAAAGAAGGAAAGAATATTTATGTTACGGAACTCGGTGAGGCCGTAAACAATATAATGAAGGAATCCTTCCCTACAATTGTCGACGAAAACTTTACGTCCAATATGGAAAGCCTTCTCGACGGAGTCGAAGAGGGAAAGGTTGACTGGAAATCCATTGTAAGGAATTTTTATCCGGATCTTGAAGAAGCCGTCGATGTTGCGACAAAAGCTCTCGAGAAGGTGGAGATAAAGGACGAAGAGACGGACGTTTTATGTGAAAACTGCGGACGTAAGATGGTCATTAAATACGGGCCCTACGGAAAATTTCTTGCGTGCCCGGGCTTTCCGGACTGCAAGAATATCAAACCATACTTTGAAAAGATCGGTGTTCCCTGTCCGAAATGCGGAAAGGATATCGTTATAAGAAAAACCAAAAAAGGAAGGAGATTCTACGGATGCGAGGATTATCCGGAGTGTGATTTCACAAGCTGGCAGCGTCCGAAGAAGGATTGATTTTGAGCGTAGTACTTCTTGATAAAACAAGGAAGATCGGAAAACTCCTTCATAATAACGGATCGTCCGTTGTTGTTTTTAACGACATTTGTTCCGTGCTTACGGAGATTCTTTCTTCGAATGTTCTTGTGATATCCAAAAAAGGGAAAGTTCTCGGAGTCTGCCATGACTTTAACACCAGGACTTTAAAGGAACTTCTTTCGGATACCGTCGGGGAATTTGTGGATTTTGCACTTAACGAAAGACTTCTTTCCATTCTTTCGACCAAAGAAAACGTTAATCTCAGCACCCTGGGATTTGAAATATCCGATCCGACGGCGTATTATGCCATAATAACTCCGTGCTATATTGCGGGTGACAGGCTCGGAACCCTGTTCTTTTACAGGGAGAAAAAACCTTACGATATAGATGACATAATCCTTTCGGAATACGGAACAACCGTGGTGGGACTTGAAATGCTCCGTGCGGTGGACGAAGAAAACGCGGAAGAAGGCAGAAAGATCCAGATTGTAAGATCCGCGCTCTCAAGCCTTTCACAGAGCGAACTTACGGCAATAAAAAGTATACTTTCCGAATTAAACGGTAAAGAAGGGCTGTTGGTAACGAGCAAAGTTGCCGATAAAGTAAATATAACAAGATCCGTTATAGTAAATGCCCTGAGAAAATTCGAAAGTGCGGGGATCATAACTACAAAATCCGCGGGTATGAAGGGTACGCACATAAAAGTGCTTAACGATGCGGTGTTTGCTGAAACGGACAGATAAATTCGGCAGAGCACACGGAAGTAAGAATATAAAAGGACTTATGAGGCTTTGGTTTCATGAGTCCTTTATTGTTTTTTAAGAATAACGCAAAAACGCTATTTAGTGCCACTGCTGAAAGAAAAGCACAATATCTTGTAAAAAGTTCTTGTGTTTTTCTGATTATCCTTTATAATATTAAGCAGTGGGCGTATTGCGCCCGGAGAGGAGAGCCTATGATCTTATCTAACGCGTTTGATTATGTAAACGTGATGGACAGAGCCGCAGATGCCAGTAATCTGAGGCTTACTATGATCGCAAACAATTTAGCCAACGTTGATACCCCGACATACAAAAGACAGGACATAGAATTCGAAGACGTTTTAAAGAGAAAACTCCTTCAGGCAGGCTACAGAACCCTTGAAGATGCCGTAAAAAACGTGAATGTTGGAAGTTTAAACGGCATTCAGTATACCGATCACGGATCCTTCTCATACAGGATCGACAAGAACAACGTTGACCCCGATACGGAAAATGTTGAACTTGCATCCGAGCAGATCCGGTATCAGGCGATAATATCCGAGATAACTCACGATATGACACGTCTTAAGGCAGTTATCAAATAAGGGCGACGGAGGAATAAGATATGGGATTATTTCAATCTTTTGATATATGCGCATCCGGTATGACGGCGGAAAGATTCCGTATGGATACCATTGCGGAAAATATTGCGAACATTAATACGACGCGTACGGAAGACGGTACTCCGTACAGAAGAAAGATCGTAAGATTTACCGAAAAGACCTTAAATCCTACCTTTGCAGAGGTTCTGGCGGCAAAGAGGACAAGCGGTACATATGGCGGAAACAAGCCTTTCGAAGGAAACGGCGTAAAGGTTTCCGGAATCTATAATGATTATAAAACGGATTTTGTTATGGCGTATGAACCGGAGCATCCGGATGCGGACGAAAACGGTTATGTGCGTTATCCTAATGTTAATACGGTTACCGAGATGACAAACCTTATCGATGCCAGCCGCGGCTACGAGGCGAACGTGACGGCGTTTAACGCTGTGAAGACTGCCGCTCAGCAGGGAATAAATGCCGGCGGTAATTCATGATAAGTTGTTTTGAACTGAAATAGTATTTCTGTATAGAGGATGATTATATATGGATATATTGGAAACAAAAGGCGTTAATTCACTGTATGATCCGAACAATCATTACGGGACAACTCCGGTAAAGAGCGCAAGTAACGGAAAGAGCTTTGCATCGATATTTGATGCGGCCATGAATATGGTGGATGAAACCAATACATTACAGAACAAGGCCGATGCCGAGGAAATCAGATTTGCCCTCGGACTTGCGGAAAACACGCATGATATGGCTATAGCGCAGAGCAAGGCGCAGATCGCGCTTCAGTATACCGTAGCGGTGCGCGATAAGTTTATTCAGGCATATCAACAGATCATGCAGATGCAGGTATAAAACGTTTTCGGGAGTTTTTAAGCAACGGAGCAATCCGTTTTATAAACTTTAAGTTTATAGTTTAGAAGAGGAAAAAAGATGGAAACTTTACAGCAGAGATTTCAGGAGCTCTTACAGCGCTTCTTAGATTGGTGGCGCGGTATGACCGGCCGTCAGAGAGCGCTTATCATAAGTGCGGTAGCTGTTGTTATAACGGCTATCGGCATTCTTATTTTCGTTGTCTCACGCCCGAATATGGTTTTCCTTGTGGAAGCAGATTCGGCGGAGCAGTCACAGACCATCCAGAATCTTCTTACGGATAATAATATCACCTTCAAGCGTTCCGATGACGCTATGAAGTATTATGTTGATGCAAAACAGAAGGGAGATGCGGACATCCTCCTGGGAACGAATGCCATCCCCGCGTCCGGCTATACCATCGATGATGCCCTTAACGGAAGCTTTACCACTACAGAGGCCGATAAAAAGAAGAAATATCAGGTCTACCTTGAAAAGAAATATGAAACCATACTCGAGGGACAGGAGAACATCGCATCCGCAGACGTTACTCTTAATATCCCCGATGATGACGGTACTCTTATCGCAAACGAACAGGACAGCTACGCAAGTATTCAGATTGAAGTAGTTAACGAAAACTCCATAGAAGATAAAAATGCCTGGGCCGCAGGTCTTGCAAGGTTTATTGCCACAACTCTCGGAAATGACGATACGGGACATATTACCATCGTTGATAAAAAAGGAAATGTGCTCTTTGCGGGCGGAGAGGAACTTTCCGCGGCAGGCTCCGCATCTTCCAATTTTGCGGTAAAGACCCAGGCTGAAAACATATATGCGGCAAAGGTTAGGACAGCGCTTGCCAGCGCGGCAAACGACGGATCAATATATGACAATGCATCCGTTGCGGTTGAACTTGATCTTGATTTCGATACCACAAAGAAAACAAAATACGATTATTCGGTGGATGACGGAAGAACGGAGGGATATCTTGATTCCGAACATTACGAGACAACCGAATCCACGGAAGGAATAACCGGTGTTCCGGGAACGGATACCAATGCGGACGATACGACCTATGTCATGCCGGATAACCAGAGTTCATCATCCTCTTCGGAAGCATATGACAAAGATTATCTTCCGGATGAAGAGATAACGGAGACCATAGGAAACGGCGCAAAGATCATCCGTGAGAATTCTTCCGTAGCCGTAAGTGCCACAAGATATGTGGTATATAACGAAGATGCTATGAAGGCTGCAGGACAGCTTGAGGGAATGACTTTCGACGAGTTTGTTGCCCAGAATTCCGCAAACGTTGAAACGGAAGTTGATCCCACGGTGATCACTGCGGTTTCAAGAGCAACGGGTATTCCCGAAGCAAACATCATAATAAAAGCGTATGACGTTCCGATGTTCCAGTACTCGAAGAGCGGCAGGGACATTACGGATTATATTCAGATAGCTATAGCGCTCCTTGTATTCTTACTTCTCGGATTCGTTGTTCTTCGAACACTGAAGAAGGAAGAAGAGGAAGCTGTGGAAGAAGAAGTTACCGTTGAAGACCTTCTCGATCAGGCCCGTGAGGAAGAGCTTGAAGAGATCGGTGTCAACGATAAGTCCGAGGCGAGACTGCTTATTGAAAAGTTTGTGGACGAGAATCCCGAAGCGGTTGCAAACCTCTTAAGAAACTGGTTAAACGAAGATTGGGGATAGGATTAGCATCTTATGGATGAGGAACTGAATGGTGTCCAAAAGGCGGCGGTGCTCCTTATAACGCTGGGACCGGAAAAATCCGCAGAGATTTTTAAACACTTAAAAGAAGAAGAAATTGAAGAACTTACTCTTGAGATAGCAAATACACGAAGCGTGTCTCCGCAGATAAAGGATGCCGTTATCGAGGAATTCTATCAGATATGTCTTGCACAGCAATATATTGCGGAAGGCGGTATCGGCTATGCGAAAGACCTTCTCGAAAAAGCCCTCGGAGACGACGAGGCAGCAAGAGTTATCACAAAACTTACCGCATCTTTACAAGTGCGTCCGTTTGAATTCATAAGAAAAACGGAACCGAGCCAGGTTCTTAACTTTATACAGGACGAGCATCCCCAGACTATCGCGATGATCTTATCCTATCTTTCTCCCGCGCAAAGTTCCATGATACTCGGAGCATTAAGCCCGGAGATGCAGGCAGATGTTGCAAAGAGAATTGCCCTTATGGACAGAACTTCGCCGGAAGTCATAAAGGAAGTCGAAAGAGTTCTCGAGCGAAGACTTTCATCACTTCTCAACCAGGACTACACCATTGCCGGCGGTGTCGATGCTACGGTTGCCATTCTTAATGCCGTTGACCGCGGTACTGAAAAAAGAATCATGGAATCTCTGGAAATCGACGAGCCGGAACTTGCGGAAGAGATCAGAAAGAAGATGTTCGTATTCGAGGATATCCTTCTTCTCGACGACCGTTCCATCCAGCGTGTGCTGCGTGATGTTGAAAACTCCACACTCGGTGTCGCTCTTAAGGGCGCAAACGAAGAAGTTCAGGGTGTTATCTTCAAGAACATGTCAACACGTCTTGCCGCAATGGTAAAGGAAGATATGGACTTTATGGGACCTGTTCGTATGAAGGATGTTGAAGAAGCACAGCAGCAGATAGTCGGTGTTATAAGAAAACTTGAGGATGCGGGCGAGATCGTAATTTCAAGAGGCGGAGGTGAAGACCTCGTTGTATAGTATGAATATAATTTACAGCTTTAACGTCGCACCCATTGAGGATGAAGACGATGAAGAATTTCATATAGATTCCAACGAGCTCATTGAAGAGCGCATGAAGGAAGTCGAAGAGGAATACGAAAGAATAAGGCTTGAGGAAGAACGGCGCATGCATGTCCGTTATGAGATGCA
>JAFOND010000063.1 GCA_017418645.1 Lachnospiraceae bacterium
AACCGCGGTATCCAGAGCGCTTTTCAGGGCTTCCGCATTCTTTGCGCCGTTTATCTCTTTTTCGTAATGTCCCCCGGTTATCTCGTTTGCCCAGTCAAGAATTCCGTATATCTGTTGCTCGATATTATTTATAAGGTACTGCACCGTCCTTACTATTTCCGGAACGAGGGCAACCATAAACAGGGTTACGACTCCAACAAGGAAAATGAGCGATACTATGGAGCAGAACATCCTTATGGCACGTTTGTATTTTCTCTCTTTTTCTTTCGTCTTTGCCTTCGGAAGGAAGAACGCTCGCATCCTTCTTTCCAAAGCTTTCATTACCGGATTCATAAGGAAGGCCATGGTAAATCCTATTATAAAGGGCCTTATAATGCGGACGAAGGTTGCCCATCCCTGCTTAAAACCGGCATATCTTGCCACCATAAAATAGAACAGGATGATAACGCATGTGGTAATTACTACCGCAATGGATATCATGAGTATCAGTTGAAATTTTCTCTTACGCTCTTCCCGTTCCAACTCTTATGTCTCTCCTATTTTGCTTCTTCCCTGTAGTAATTGATAAGACATCCGTCAAGGATTATCTTTCTTTCATCTTCCGTCAGCGGATCCATATACAGCTTAATCCCGGTAAGGCCGCCGTCCTTTATGACATAGGCTTCAAATTCCGTCTTTCCTTCGCGAATGGCGGTATCAATATTCGGAAGAAGGATATAATCTCCGTTCTTATAGGGAAGCTTTTCATGGTCTTCCTTTGTAAGAAGCGGGAGCATTCCCCAGTTTATAAGATTACTTCTGTAACGCTTTGTTGCATATTCGCATGCGATGTTTGCCCAGCCGCCGAGAACCTTCTGGCAGGATGCCGCCTGTTCTCTAGCGGAACCGTCACCCGGCTTAACCGCAAAGATCGTGCTTCCGATGCCGATGTTGTTTCTCTTTATATCCGGGAACTTCGTATGGATCGCATCCATAACATCATGTACTTCCGGAAGCGCACCGCTCGGGCACTGATCGTTTTCAATATTTTTCTGTGCCGCCTGAACTTCCTTTGCCCTGCCAACATATGCGGGATCTTTTCTCGAAAGAGTAAATTCCGCAAGTCCGAGAGGATTCGATCTGTAAGAAGATGTCTCTCCGGAGGGAATAAGTTCATCCGTTGTCGTAACGGGATCATGTATCTCCGAAACGATCTTTACGATAAGATTTTCCGGAAGAGCAACCATCTTCGGCCAGTCCTTAATGTTCGGTCCAAACTTTATTTCCTGAGAGGGATCCGCGACACCCTTGCTGTCAAAGATCCTGTTTTCGTATATGGTTTTATCAAAGAAATATTTCGGTTTTCCGAAATTGACATCGATGTCAGTTGCAGCGGTAAGATATCCTTTGTTCGCCGCCGTCGCCGCGATGGATCTTGCGTCCATAAGCGCAACGCTTGCGATCTGTCCGTTCTGTAATTTCGAACCTTCGCGGTTCGGGAAATTACGTGTTGAATGACGGATGGAAAATCCGTTGTTGCCCGGCGTATCCCCCGCACCGAAGCAGGGTCCGCAAAATGCGGTCTTAAGGATCGCGCCTGTCTCAAGAAGCGTTGCGGCGCATCCGTTCTTTAAGAGTTCCATGTAAATCGGTGTCGATGCCGGATAGATCGAAAGCGTAAATTCATCCGGTCCGATGCTCTTTCCTTTAAGGATATCCGCGGCATCCGTAATGTTTTCGAATCCGCCTCCGGCACAACCGGCTATAATACCCTGATCAACATAGAGTTTTCCGTTTCTGACCTTATCTTTAAGGGTGAAATCAACCTGTCCGTCAAGGCTCACCTTTGCACGCTTTTCAACATCCGCAAGTATGTCGGAAAGGTTTTTGTTGAGCTCTTCTATCGTATATGTGTTGCTGGGATGGAAAGGCATGGCGATCATCGGCTTTATGGTTGAAAGATCGATCTCAATGCAGCCGTCGTAGTACGCCGTTTCACCCGGCTTTAATTCTTTATAATCTTCGGATCTTCCGTGGATATCATAATAATCCTTAACAAGTCCGTCCGTTTCCCATATGGATGAAAGACAGGTGGTTTCCGTTGTCATTACGTCAACACCGATACGGAAATCTACGGAAAGGTTCTTAACGCCCGGTCCCGCAAATTCCATGACCTTGTTCTTTACATATCCTTTTTCGAATACTTCTCCGATTATGGCAAGAGCGATATCCTGCGGGCCCACGCCCTTTTCCGGTTTTCCCGTAAGATATACAAGAACAACTCCCGGCATATCGATATCGTATGTCTTTCCGAGAAGCTGTTTAACAAGCTCCGGTCCGCCCTCGCCCATGGCCATGGTTCCAAGAGCGCCGTAACGCGTATGAGAATCGGATCCGAGGATCATCTTTCCGCCGCCGGAAAGCATTTCTCTTGCATATTGATGGATAACTGCCTGATGAGGCGGAACATAAACTCCGCCGTATTTCTTTGCGCAGGAAAGACCGAACATGTGGTCATCCTCGTTTATGGTGCCGCCCACGGCGCAAAGGGAATTATGACAGTTTGTGAGAACATAGGGGATCGGGAACTTTTCAAGACCGGATGCTCTTGCGGTCTGGATTATCCCCACATATGTTATGTCATGAGATGTAAGTTTATCGAATTTGATCTTAAGCTTTTCCATGTTTCCGGAGGTATTATGCTCCGAAAGGATTCCATAGCTTATTGTGTTTTTCTTTGCTTCTTCTTTTGTTGTTCCGTTTGGTACGTTTTCCGTGATCTCTGTTCCGTTTACAAGGAACACGCCGTTTTCATAAAGTTTCATTTAAAACAATCCTTTTTTCTTCTTCTTTTTTCTCTCGGTTTCCTTTTTGTCAGCTTTTTCTTCCTCGTCTTCCACCCAGTCGAAATATTCCGCATCAAGGTCTTCCGAGGTTATAAGCTTCTCTTCGGGAGCTCCGTTTTCATCTTCCGTTTCAACGGTTAAACCGTGTGCCTCAAAATAATCCTTATTGATCTTTATCTCCGGTTTAACATCCGCAAACTGCGGCGGCTCCTCAAAATCGTCTTCCTTGTCCTTTCCTTCTTCCGCGTCTTTTCTCTTCTTTCGTCTCTCGTTTTCCTCCGCGATGATGTTCATGTATTTCTTTTCATCCACCATGTTCTGGAGTTCGGCTTTTAGTTCGTTTCTGTTCTGCTTGACGCTCTGCGCCGCAGCATCTATTTCCGCATCAAATCCCAGCAGAACCTGATTCATTCTCTCTTTTGTTTCTTCAATAATATCCTGTATATCATGAAGCGCATTTTCCGTATACATGATCGCGCCGGCATAGACATCGTCCGCCTGTCGTTCCGCCTCGAAGACTATGTCTTCTCCTTCCTTTTCCTGACGGCGTCTTGCACGGTCGCGTCCTGCCTGCGTAAGTTCATATTCTTCCTGCATGTCGTAAAGGGCATCGTTAAGTTCCTTTAGCATGTCCATTATTCTGTTTTTATCGATTATCACATACCTTTTGCTCCCGTTATAGGCTTCCGCCATGGAAAACATGGTATGGATCTGACGTAATACTTCTTCCGTTCTTTCCTGTGCACTCATATTTGCAGTCCCTCTGTCATATAATCATACAGAGTGATTATACCTTTTTTTGTTGTCAAAGTAAAGGCGAAACAAGGGGAAACAGGGGGACGGTTCTTGTGATCGTTACGATCGCAAGAACCGTCCCCCTGTTTCGCTGTCCCCTTGATTTGCATAATAAAAAGGCGCGCCGCTTTGAAACAGATCTGTCCACCGTTTTTCCTGTGGTTGACTCAACCCAGGCACCCTCCTGTCACATGAACACTCCCGCTTAGTGCTGCTTCATTCCTGACCTGACACGATTCACAGGCGTCCATTGCAGAAGACCCGGATATCAACGTTACCTGCAGAAGACTGCATGAACAAACCCGCCCCGAGGCGGCGCATCACCCCGGCTATAGCGGATTGCCGGTACAGGGAACCGCTGACTCCCCGGCTGCCAAGTTGGTATTCTACTTGAGTTTACGGCGAATGTCAAGGCGAAACGGGGGGATCCCCGTTTCGTCACATCCGAATAAGCATCTCCTTCGCCTCTATCATCCGGTCACGGTACTCGGCCGCAAGTTCAAAGTTAAGATCGCCCGCCGCCTTTTCCATCTTCTTACGAAGTTCGTCAACATGTTTCTTA
>JAFOND010000064.1 GCA_017418645.1 Lachnospiraceae bacterium
ATCTCCCGTTGTGGGAGCTTCCGTTATTCCGTTATAATATCTGCACTCCTCAACCGTATTTGCAGCCATCAATGTCTGATGGATGGAATACTTCGTTGACGTTTCATCCGATTGGAATGTAAGATTCTTGTCCGTTCTGTATCCCGTAAATACGGTACGTCCCGCATAGTCCGCGTTGCCTTCCGCATATATCGCATCCTGAGGAGATTTAAGCTGTGTAAGGATGGCGTTCCTGTCATCCTGTGTCAGCGTTCCGTTTGCGCCCTGATCAAGAAGGGTTCTGTATTTCGTTATCTCCGTACGCATGTTAACAAGAGCCGTCTCCGTAACATCAAGCCAGCTTTCCGCATCCGGGATATTCTTTTCGTAATACTGGTTTACGCGTGAAAGTGTTGTCGAAAATCGAAGAGATCTGATCGCAGTAACAGGATCTTCCGACGGACGGGAGATCTTTTTCTGGGTTGTCATCTGCGTATTTGTATTGTCAACGGACACCTTCGTCCCATTGATATTCGTGGACGAATTCTTAAGGATCATATTGTTGGTTACTCGCATCATAATAAATATCTCCTATGCAACATCCTTGTCGCCAGATGATCCTTCCCTGTATTATTTATGTTTCTTTTTAATATATCGTCCGTTATACGCCTGTACTTAATATCAACCGGTCGTACATTTCATTTAATACCGAGATAAGTTTCGATGAAAGGTTGTACGCGTTCTGGAATTTCACAAGATCAAGGGCTTCCTCATCTTCGTCAACGCCGGAGATGGAGGTGCGCTGCGCCTCGATGGTATCCTTAACGTTTTCGAAATTCTCCGTAAAGACCTTACACTGGTTCGTATCAACCGTAACATCGGAATAGATGCATTCAAGGAAATCGTCTCCGCCGCAGTTTCTGAAAAGGACGATATCGCTCTGAAGCTGCTGCAGACTTTCCACTATATCATACGCATCCACACCGTCCGGATTGTTCTTGGAAGATGTTGTCGTTCCCAGAAGTTTCGGGTTCTCCCGGGTTGCCTTCGCAACATCGATGTTTGATGCCGTAAGTCTCCAATATGTATTTCCGCCGGATGTGAGTGCATCCGCACCCGTTCTTGACTTATCCTTATCCGTTCCCTTAAACTCAATATTTGCGGAATCCGTCGCTCTTCCCGTCGACTTGAAGTCAAGTTCCTTACCGTCCGAAGATATGGCCACAAAGAAAGATTCCGCGGGATTTCCGTAATAGTCATATCCCACACCGTCAACTTTGCCGTCATTGTCAACGTCCTTTGCCGCATCATACTGATATGAACCGGTGGTTTCAAGATCGTTAAAAGTCTTTGCGAACGCGCGAAGGAAGGAATTCATCTGATTCTGATAATAAGGGATCCCCTTATAGTTAACTCCGTCTCCGTTCTCCGCAATGGAGCCGACAAATGAATCTGCAATGTCGTCGGGTACAACGGACTTAAGATCAAAAATATACTTCGTGATATTTCCGTCCTTGTCTGTCTCAAAGGAAAAACCATCGTATTCATAAACCGTACTGTTTATGGTAAGACGTCCGCTTTCCGGCATGTTCATAAGAGTAATGTCCGTTATGCTCGGATCTTCGATGGTCACCTGCTGCTTTACGGTTCCTCCCACATTCACCTTGTCCGCTCTTGTAACGGTTCCCTTAAGGTTGTCTTCGTTGTTGCCGTCACGGATCTGGAAAAGAGCCCTGAGCGACCCGGTCATATTGTATCCGTTAAGGTCTATCTTTGCTTCGGAATCCGCCCAGCATACATCATAGAGACCGTCGATATCGCTCTGATTGTCCTTTTCGTCTCTGGTAACGGTTGTGAGCTTATGATTCTCTTTTGTATCAACAAGAAGTCTTCCGTTGAACTTTATGGTATAGAGAGTCGCGCCGGTATACTGCATATCGCGGGGAGTCTTACCCTCAACATAGTTTGAGTTAATAACCTTCTCCTCGTTTATCTCTATGGGGATTATCTCCGAAAGTTCATCAACGAGAAGATTTCTCGCATCGCGAAGATCGTTTGCATGCATGCCCTGAACTTCGATAACGTTTATCTGTTTATTAAGCGCCGTGATCTTGTCTATTATGGAGTTTATGTTACCCACAACGCTCTTTATCTCGTCGTTAAGAGTGGACTGAAGTTCCGAAAGCTGATTTGCCTTGGTGTTAAAATATACGCAGACCTCTTTCGCATCGGATATGAATTCGTTTCTTACTGCGCTTTCGCCTGCGGAATTCTTTACGGAATCCAGCGCGTTGAACATCTTTGAATACAGACGGGAAAAACCCTGGACTTCTTCGGAGTCCGTATAATAATTCTCGATCTGCTCCATGTAATAGTATTTTCTTTCGTACTCGCCGTACTTTGCGTTGTTTCTCCAATACTTTGTATCGTAGTATTCATCACGCATCTGGGTAACGGACTTTGCGGTAACACCCGTGCCCATTGTTCCGTAGCGCTGATAAGTACGCATGGATTCGGAAGTTTCAAGATTAGTCTGCTGTCTTGTATATCCTTCCGTCTGAATATTCGATATGTTGTTTGCGGTTGTGTTTACGGCTGCATGAAAAGCGTTTAAGCCGGATGCTCCGATCGATAATCCGAAAAATGTTGAAGCCATAAAGCGCCTCCTTAGTGTGAATTACAATGATGACAGAAGATAATCTATCATTGAATTAACCGTGTTAATGTATCTTGATGATGCGTTATACGCATTCTGGAACTTGATCATGTTCGTAAGTTCCTCGTCCGATGATACTCCGAATACCTGCTGCCTGCTGGAATCCACGGAATCAACCGTTCTCTTATAACTTTCGGACGTTGCTTTAAAAATATTAGCGTTTGTGGCAACATCGCCCACAAATTTTGCATAAAACTCCTGGAAGGTACAGGGCGTCTCGTCGCTGGCGTTAAGATAATACTTCTGTTCCGTCCATATATCTTCGAACTTCTTTCCGAGAGAATAATCAACAGCGTTCTCTTTCTGGGTCTGTGTCCTGTGGGCAAGCAGACTCTGCTGTGCGACAAGCTCGGAATTAACCCGGATGGAGCTCATTGTATACATTGTGGACGGATCATCCTGATCTTCTTCGTTATAAAGATAGATAGTCTTCGGTTCCGTTCCCGATCCATCCGACTTCGGAACCTGGATCGTAACTTCCGTATATCTTTCCGCACCTGTTCTTGTAAAGAGTTCTCTCGGCGGGATGCGGTTGTCGGAACCGACGGAACAGTTATCCGCATCAAGGATCTTTGTGTTCTCGTCAATATGAATAACTTCTCCGTTGGGAAGCGTTATATCCTGTGTATAATCCGTTCCTGCCGGAAGTGCTTCCCCTGCGGTCGTGTTCGGACAGATGACATCGTTTATTGCCGTCACGAGATTATGTATAAGAAGATCGATCTCCGCCTCGGAATTCAGCATTACGGAGTTTCCGATACCGATCTCATACTTATAGGGATCCGTAACATTTGTTATATCGCTGTATTTTGCGAAGTGATCGCCGCGGGCAAGAAGAAGGGCCTTAACCTCTCCCCTGTCATTATTGAAGTCCGCGGAAACCCTGTTCAACTGGAAGACTTCATAATATTCATCCTTATCCGGCTCGGAAAGATGGGGCCAGTACGGCGTAACAAACTTTGTAGACTCATCCGTTTTAAGAGCAATCTGATGTGCTCTTGCTTCCGTAACAAAATCCTGTCCTTCCAGTTTAACGGTAACAATACCGTTATACTGTTCGTTATAGGTAATGCTTGCAAGTCCGGAAAGCTCGTCAAGCGCCATATCCCGGGCGTCACGTAGCGTGCTGGCGGTCTCGATGTCCGCTGCCTCGATACGCTGGATCTTTTTGTTAAGATCCATGATCTTGATACCCAGCTCGTTTATTCTGTCAACATCATTGCTTATCTTTGTATTGATCGTTGACTGATACTCTTTTAAACCGTTATAAAGAGCCTGGGATCTTGCGATAAAAAGCTGGGATTTCTGAATAACAATATTCTGGTTGGCGGAATCCGCAGGATCCTTCGCAAATTCGGAAAATGCTTCGTAAAGATCAGCGATGGCGGCCTTAAAATCCGCACCGTCCATCTCCTGAAGAAAAGTTTCTACTTCATAGGACGCGTCATAGCAGGCATCGTAAAATGTCTGCCTGGAATTCTGCGTTCTGTAAGATGCGTCCAAAAAAACATCCCGCGCGTGCAAAACATCGCCTATCGAAACGCCAAGTCCTGTCTGCTGCTTTCCGATGCTCTGTAACTGATGCGTGGGATTGTATTCTTTGTCTGTATATATAACTTGCTGGCGAACATACCCGTCGGTATTAACGTTCGTCAGGTTATTTCCGATAACATGTAATCCGTTCTGTGAGGTCTGCATACCGGATGTTCCGATATACAAGCTTCCGAAACCATTAGCCATATAATATATCCTCCGAACCTATTGTTTCGCATCGAAGCCGCCTCCTCCCAGAATGTCTCCGGTATTTTCTCCGTTCTTGCCGTAGTTTGCGGTTTCCGGTGCTCTTCGCATGCTCTTGAATAATGTAAGATCGAATTCAACCATATCAAGTGCCTGCTCAAGAAGTATCCGGTTCTGTTCGTTCATAAAGCGCATCTTCGATGCCGCTTCAATGAGTTCGTCTCTCGCCTTTAATAGCGCTTCCCTTTCTTTGGGCTGCTTTGTAAGAAGTTCCGCGAGATCCGTGACCGTCATGTCCTCTCCGTCGTGTCCCATGACAACCGCCATGTCCTTTAAGGTCTGAATTCTCTTTTTTTCAAGGTTTTTGAGCGTAATTTGGAAGACCTCTTCCATTGAAGTTATCTTTTCGAGGTCTTCCACCTTATTATGGACTATAGCATCGCGCTTCGGTTCCGACAGATTATACAGATCGATATATCCGTTCTTTTCTTCTTCGAGAACCGAGAGCAGCTCTTCCATTAAACTCGCCAAATTTTAACCCTCTCGTTCCTTCCTTAGAATACTCCGGACTGGAACTTCTGCATTAATACGCTCGCAAAATCTCCGGTATCAACATTATAAGTTCCCGCGTCTATTTTTGATTTTATATCGGCAACCTTATCTTCCCTGATATCCGGCGCATCCTTTACTGCCTGTTTTGCGACCTGCATTTCTTTTCCCTTGGATGAAAGCTTAAACTCATCCTTTGCTCCGCTCACCTTATCGGTTTTCTGGGCGCTCTTGGGCCTGCTTGCGGCGTAGATCTGGGAAATCTGATTATAAGCATCTATACGCATAACGGCACTCTCCTTTCAAGTGTATTTCTTTTTACACTTTTTATATCGGACGATATTTTTGAAACTTAACACATAATTTTTAAAAAATTTATCTGCCGTGTCTCAGCACGACCGCATAGTCCCCCGGCATGTCAAGATGAAGCATGCCCCGGGTAACCTGCATTTTAACCGGCATGATGGAATATCCCTTGGGATATGTTGTCATGCAGGTTTCTATCATACATTCCTTCGGAACCTCCGCCATCCAGACGGGGATATCCGTTTCCACCCTGTCGTTTCCCGTATGGACAACAACGATAACGCGTTCGTCCCGGGTAAACCTTGCATAGCTTACAAGGTTCTTCTCACATTTAAGGAACATGAACGCGCCGTAGCGGATGGCGGGGCTGACTTTATGGAGCATGATCATGTCGCGGTGGAAGTCCACCAGCTCATAGTCCGCACTGCCCCAGGGATATGTCCTTCTGTTGTCCGGATCCGTAAATCCGCAGAGTCCGGCCTCGTCACCGTAATATAAAGTCGGGGCGCCGGGCCATGTAAACTGCATAACAACAGCCTGTTTCATAACGGCAAAATTAATGCCCTCCGATGCCGCAGCGGATCCGAGATCCTTCACACGGCCGACTTTATGATTTGTTCTTGTTAAAAATCTCGAATGGTCATGATTCGAAAGCTGGTTCATGGCGCAATGGAGTGACGGTGTCAGGAAAGCCGTCATGGCATGTCGCATCGTAAGCTCAAAACGCGAGCCGTTTCCGACGGCATCTTCCTCGAATCTGTCCGAATGCTTTTCCATTCCCGTAAGGAAGAAGGATACCGGCTCCATGAAAGCGTCATAGTTCATTATGGTATCCCACTGATCTCCCACCAGCCAGTTTCTTGCATCTCCGTAATGCTCCGCAAGGATAACGGCATTGGGATTTGCTGCCTTGACCTCGTCACGGAACCTTCTCCAGAAAAGATGGTTGAAGGTCTCGGAATGTCCCAGATCCGCCGCAACGTCCAGACGCCATCCGTCTGCATTGAAGGGTGGAGAAACCCACTTTCTTCCTATTGATAAAATGTATTCGCAAAGGGAAAGCGATCCCTCATAGTTTAATTTCGGAAGGGTGTCATGTCCCCACCAGCCGTCATATGCATTGTTATCCGGCCACTTTCCATCCTTTTGAAAATCAAAAAAGGTGTTATAGGGGGAATCTTCCGTATGATAAGCGCCCGGTTCGAATCCGGAGGCATTCTTATATATCTTTTCGCGGTCAAGCCATTTATTGAAAGAACCGCAATGGTTAAACACGCCGTCAAGGATCACGCGGATGCCCTTGCCATGCGCTTCCTCCACAAACTGCGCGAAAAATTCGTTTGAAGCTTCAAGGTTTCTTAAGTCCGTAACACGGCGGATATACTTTGTGGCGTGGGAGTTGTTATAATCACCGTCTTCAAGAACTTCGCCGCCATCGCTTACGATCTTTGCGTAATGCGGGTCAACGTAATCATAGTCCTCCGTATCATATTTATGATTGGAAGGCGAAACAAATATGGGATTGAAATAGATAACTTCGACGCCCAGAGACTTAAGATAAT
This sequence comes from Lachnospiraceae bacterium, assembly GCA_017418645.1. Lineage (GTDB taxonomy): Bacteria > Bacillota > Clostridia > Lachnospirales > Lachnospiraceae > FD2005. Next base: position 6,853 of record JAFOND010000064.1, read on the forward strand.
ATAGTTTCTGACGAACGCCCTCAAGATCCCCGCCATAGAAATTGCAGACATCGAATTCCTCCGGCATGGCGTTCCAGTCTCTTATCCTTTTTGAGTATGTGTTTATGTAATGATATTCGCGGTCCTCAACATCGTTATCGTCCTCTCCGTTTGCGAAACGGTCCACAAGGATCTGATACATTACCGCGCCCTTTGCCCAGTCCGGCGTTTCAAATCCCGGAGTGAGTCTGAAGGCATAACCCCAGCGGGGTTCTTCCGAAACCGAATAGCGGTCGAAGAAACAGGTGTCGTTTTCACCCGCAAGCTGAAAGATATAATCCACCGGATCGTAAGAAAGCTGGATCGTTATTGCATAATAATCAAAGACAGCGGTCTGTCTCTCAAGGTGCATCTCTTCCATTGTCCGTTGCGTAAGAAAATAAATATGTACCTTCTCGTCTCTTAACACACGGATCCTCACCGTCACCTTCTGCCCGGGTTTCGGCTCCATCGGGCTTCTGTATTCTTCTGTTCCGTCTGAAAATATTGCGTCTCGATTCATATGTTTCCGTGTTTACAGCCTTTCGGATTTATTGTTCAAACAATGCTTCGAACTCTTCCCCCGAAATCTTTTCCTTTTCGAGAAGAAGCTCCGCGGACTTATGAAGGATATCCATGTTTTCTTTCAGGATCCTCTCCGCCTCGTCGTAGCATTCCTTGATGATCTTCTTAACTTCCTTGTCTATCGCCGTCGCAACCTTCTCGCCATAACCCCTTGCATGGGCAAGATCGCGGCCGAGGAATACTTCATCATCATCCGTATTGTAGTTTATTGTTCCGATGTTATCGGACATGCCGTATTTCATAACCATGTCGCGGGCAGTCTTTGTTGCTGTTTTTATATCCTGGGAAGCACCGGTTGTAATCTCTCCGAAGATAAGATCTTCCGCAATACGTCCGCCCAGAGACACCTCTATATCCTGAAGCATCTTCGACTTTGTAAGGAACATCTCGTCCTTTTCCGGAAGGGGCATTGTATATCCCGCGGCACCGTTTCCCGTGGGTATGATGGAAACCGAATACACCGGACCCACATCCGGAAGCACATGGAAAAGAATTGCATGACCGGATTCGTGATATGCCGTGATCTTCTTTTCCTTGTCGGAGATGATCTTGGATTTCTTTTCCGTTCCGAGTCCCACTTTTACAAAGGATTTCTTAATGTCTTCGCCGTTTATGAAAACACGGTTTTCCTTTGCGGCGTTTATTGCTGCTTCGTTTAAGAGATTTTCAAGATCCGCTCCGGTAAATCCCGCAGTTGTACGGGCAAGTTCCGGAAGATCAACATCATCCGAAAGGGGCTTGTTCTTTGCATGAACGTTAAGGATCTCTTCGCGGCCGCCGATATCCGGACGTCCCACAAATACCTTTCTGTCAAAACGGCCCGGTCGCATTATGGCGGGATCCAGGATATCGACGCGGTTCGTTGCAGCCATAACGATTATCCCTTCGTTGACTCCGAATCCGTCCATCTCGACCAGCATCTGGTTCAAGGTCTGCTCCCTCTCGTCGTGTGAGCCGCCAAGACCCGCGCCGCGTCGTCTTGCAACGGCATCGATCTCGTCTATGAATACTATACAGGGCGCGTTCTTCTTTGCTTCCGCAAAAAGATCACGCACACGGCTTGCGCCGACGCCGACGAACATCTCAACAAAGTCCGAACCGGATATGGTAAAGAAAGGAACTCCCGCTTCGCCGGACACAGCCTTTGCAAGGAGAGTTTTTCCGGTTCCCGGAGGGCCCACAAGAAGAACTCCTTTGGGGATTCTTGCGCCCACCTTCGTGTATTTCTCCGGATCCTTTAAGAAGTCCACAACTTCTTCAAGCTCCGCTTTTTCCTCTTTAAGTCCGGCAACATCGGAAAATCTTGTCTTAACATCTTCCTTTCCCGTAAGCTTTGCGCCGGCCTTTCCGAAGTTCATCATCCGCGCGTTGCTTCCGCCGCCCATACCGGCGCCGCGCTGGGATGACATAAACATCATCATTATAACGATCATTACCGCCGCAACGATGAGCATGGGAAGAAGTGTGTTCATCCATCCGTCGCGGGGCACATCCGTCACGCTGTATACTATTCCGTTTTCGCCCAGTTTTTCCTCTATTTTGTTTACGTCGGAAACATACATCATATAACGGCTGCCGTTTTTAAGGGTGATGTATATTGTACCTGTGGGTACTTCCGTATTCTGTTCTATTGTTACCGCCGAGATCGTCTTTTCCGCTATCGCGTTATCCAGTTTTTGCATAGTAAAAGTGGGCTCTTGTCTTTGTGTCGACAAATACCAGAGCACCACAACCAAGAGTATTATGATTATATAAAGTCCGATGCCTCGATGGCCTTCCTGCTGTTTCATTTAAAAGTATCCGTCCTTTTATCCTTCATTTTCAACCACTCCGATGAACGGAAGGTTTCTGTATCTCTGATCAAAATCAAGGCCGTAGCCCACAACGAATTCATCCGGGATCGTAAAGCCGGTGTAATCCACCTTAACATCAACTTCGCGTCTGTCCGGCTTATCAAGCATTGTGCAGAGCTTAACGGAAGCCGCATTCTTGTCCTTAAAATATCCGTTCAGGAAATTAAGGGTATGTCCGCTGTCGATGATATCTTCAACAATAAGAACGTCTTTGCCCGAGGGATCGAGGTCGAGTTCCTTCACAACCTTAACGTTTCCTGTCGATACCGTGCCGGAACCGTAGCTTGAAGTTGCCATAAAGTCTATCATTACGGGAACGCTTATCCTTTTTGCAAGTTCGCAGGCAAAGAACGAAGCGCCCTTTAAAATACATACCAAAAACACCTCGCGGCCTTCATAGTCCTTGCTTATCTTTTCCCCGAGTTCCCGGATCCTCTTATCAAGCTCGTCCTCCGGGATCATTGTTCTGATTTTATCGCTCATTATTTATGTCTCCCCAATTATAAATGTGTAAATAAAGATACGGAGTATAGTTTAGCATATTTGGGGATATATATCTATATTTTTTTCGGTTTCTGGGGGACGATGCAGAGCCATTCCTTCTCCGCACGGAGAGCGACCTTGTGCGGGATTTCGATGACGCGGTTCGAGGGACCCGTAAGAATCCCCTGGACCGCACGGATATGTACATCCGATACATCCTTAAGATGCGGAAGATTTTCGCGTAGATATAAAGATATCAGCTCGCGCTGGATAAAGTCCGGCTGCGCGGCTGTGGGTTTTCTTAGAAGTTTTGTTTTGTCTTCGGAAAAACATGTTTCTTCGAGATTCTTTAATCTGTAGTCATGTTCCTTTATAAGTTCTTTAAGGATTTCCGCGGAATGTCCCATATGCTCCACGGCGCGCTCGTTGATCTCTTTTAGAAGCGGGATCACCTCATGGCGGATCTTATTTCTGGAAAGTTCGGTATCTGCGTTTGTGCTGTCGGTGCAATAAGGCTGTTCCTTTTCCTTAAGATAGGCTTCTATCTCTTCACGCGTCGCAAAAAGGAGCGGGCGGATAAGGTCGCCCCGAACCGGGTCCATGCCGGAAAGGCCGCGGTATGCGGTGCCGCGGATAAGCTGGAAGAGCATTGTTTCCGCATTGTCGTCCGCATGATGCGCAAGCGCGATTCTATAGCCTGTTTCACGCAACGCCTCATAACGCAGATCTCTTGCTGCTTCCTCCGTCGACTTTCCCGTTTCCTTTACATATGTGGGAACATCGACCTGCTTTACGGAAAGCGGAACCCCCAGCTTTTCACAGAGTTCTTTGCAAAACTCCATATCGCCGATGCTTTCCTCGCCGCGGATGCCGTGCTCGACATGCGCTGCCCTGACATTAATCTTTAATTCTTCCTCGGATTCTTTCAACAAAAAAAGAAGGCATACGGAATCCGCGCCCCCGGAGAGTGCCACCGTAACGGTATCTCCCTCGCTTATCATCCCATGCCTTTTTATATATTCCAAAAATCTGTTTTTCAAAGTCTGCTGCTTTCTAATCCTGCTTCTCCCGGAATACGATCTCGTTTTCCTTTAACATTCCGAGTTTTTTCTTTGCCGTACTTTCAATGAATTCAGGAGTCTTTGTGTATTCCTCGTACACAAGAAGTTCTTCCGATTCTTTTTTCGCCTTTAAAAGTTCCTCCTGCTTCTCGGCCTCCGTGTCCAGATATGCATTCCGACGGTTATAAAGCGAAACCATCTGGTACGAAAGAACAACTATGAGAACGACAATTACAAGCCCCATTGTAAGGCGGCCTGTTTTTTTCTTCTTTTTCTTTGATCTTAATGCTTTTAAGTTTTTATTTTCGGTTCTCTTCATAGTACTTCCTTCGCGGATTTACGGTTTTCAGTAAGTATATCGGCAGGTGGTTAGGAATACTTTATAGGAAATTAAAAGATTTTTATAAATATTTGAAAAGTTCCTTTGATTCTTCCTTCTTTGTTGTGTCGCGGATGTCGAGTACTTCCGCTTTTACCGTTTTATTGCCGAAGGCGATCTCTATGATATCGCCGGGTTTAACCTTTGAGGAGGCTTTGGCTTCCTTGTCGTTAATTTTGACGCGGCCCGCATCACAGGCTTCGTTTGCAACGGTGCGTCGCTTTATAAGACGGGAAACCTTAAGATATTTATCTAAGCGCATAGTATTTTCTTCTGACATTTTACACCCCTATTCGCTCATAATCTACGCGCTGCTCCGTTGCTACGCAACTTCCGCATC
>JAFOND010000065.1 GCA_017418645.1 Lachnospiraceae bacterium
GATGAGACCGAGGGTTGCGATTATGCCTCCCACAGGTCCGCTTATGGTGTTTCCCACATAGGTTGCCATATTAACGCCGAAAGGTCCCGGAGTACATTCCGAAACGGCGATCATGTTTGAAATATCCGCCATGGTAAACCATCCGGTCTTATGCATGAGTTCCTTTATGAAGGGGAGGGTTGCAAGTCCGCCTCCGATGGAGAAAAGACCGATCAGCATAAATTCAAGATAAAGTCGAAGGAGTATCGGCATTATTCTTCACCTCCTTCTTCCTGTTCGTCTTCCTTTTTCTTTTCCGGAATCGGCGCTTTGGACCATGTCCATTTAAACTTTGAAGAAAGAACGGAAAACAGAACACCGAGAACCCCTGCGCCCACAACAAGCGCTGCGGAGGGAACTTTGGTGAACATCGAAAAAATAAATACCACAATAAAAAGGATCCATGAAAGCGCATCAATAAGACTCTTTTTCCCGATGGTGATGACCGCATCAAGAACAAGGGCGAAAACCGCGATCGTTATTCCGGATAGCGCATGCTGCACAACGGGATAACTTGCAAAATTCCTGATAAAAAGCGCGATCAGGGTTATGATGATAAGACTTGGAGTAACCAGTCCCAGGGTGGCAAAAACAGCCCCCAAAAAACCTGCCACGCGATATCCCACAAAAGTTGCGGTGTTTACCGCGATAACGCCGGGGGTGCACTGTCCTATTGCATAGTAATCGAGGATGTCTTCTTCGGATACCCATTTTTTCTTATCCACAAGTTCACGCTGCATCATCGGAAGCATTGCATATCCGCCTCCGAAGGTGAGCCCGCCTATCTGAAAAAATGAGGTATAGAGTTCGGTAAATGTTTTTAGATTTTTCATGAAGAGGATTATAACAATATATCGATATTTTTGCAAAAAAATATATGCAAAGAAAGCATTAACTGATATACTAAAATAGTATTTTTGTAATCAGAAAAAAAGGAAGCTTATGAATACATTAACGAAGATACCGCGAAAAATAGGCACTTTTTTCTACCACGCATTCGCCATGACGTGGCTTGATGCCGTTGCCATATTGGTGACGGGAATTGTCACGCTTTTGGATATTAAGTCAAACGGCCTTTTACTGACGTTTTCCATCGGAGCCTTTACGTTCTGTCTTTCACATCTTCTGATGTTTCTATTGGGAGCGATATTCGGGTATGCCGATGTTTCCTTAGTCGCGCTTATAATCTTTATGCATGCATGCATGTACAATTTCCGGATGGCATACGGCTGCGCCATATTCCTTCTGGTGGGAATGCTGGGGTATTATTTTTCGAGAAAGCTTGTCTTTAAGAGAGAAAGGCTGTTCCTCGTGATCATAACCTGCATAACCATGGCGCTGATAAACGGAAACGGATTTTATCTTCTTGTATGTCTTCTCTCTCCTCTGGGCTTTTCACAGGTTACGGCCGTCGGACAGGTTATGCTGTTTTCGTATATGCTGCCCGAATACATGATAGGAACCGCAGTGGCATATATTTTCTTTACCAGGGCGCCGGAGAAAATCCTGAAAAAAGTTTTTTGCGGGTTCTTTTATCTTCCAGAATACGAGGAATACAAAAAAAGCAGAGCCGGCAAGAAGAGTAAGCTGGGAAGGAATATGATGCTCGGTCTCATAATAAATCTTGCGGTCATCGTTTCAACTTCCGTTTACATAGCGGGAAATATGATCGGACTGTCAAATATGAAAAACGTTTCCGACGCTCTGTATGAAGAGACTGCGCAATATACCGCGGACGGTAATCTTTCCGTAATGGAAAATCTTAAAAAACTTGAGGAATATAAGGATGACAGCAGAAAGAGCGGACAGATAATGCCGGGCAGCGGATTCGGCGAGTATAGTGATCCGGTTGCGTTCTTCATAGAAATATTCCTCATGTTCCTCTGTATTGCCTTTCCGATGATAATGCTCACATATTTTGCGTTTCAAAGGATAACGGTAAGGCCGATAGAAAACCTTTCGGGATACATCCAGGGTTATGCGGATGCAAGAGACGACGAAAAACTTTCTTACATGCAGAGCGTCAAAAATGTGGAACCGGAAGTTCACGATGATATCTGGGAAATGTATAACGCCACAAAGCGCATGATGCGTGATATCGTGGATTATATCGATACGCAGAAAAAGGAACAGGAACTTGAATCCGAACTTCAGGTTGCAAAGGAAGCAAATACGGCAAAGACCAACTTCCTTTCCAATATGTCGCACGAAATAAGAACTCCGATAAATTCGATCCTCGGCATGAACGAGATGATCCTTCGGGAGAGCACGGAGGCCGGCGTTAAACAATATGCGGACAACATAAAGCAATCCGGAGATACGCTTCTTCGTATTGTAAACGACATCCTTGATCTTTCCAGGATCGAAGCAGGGAAACTGCAGATCCAGCCCCAGCAATACGACTTTGCCGGAACGGTAAATAACCTCATCTCCATGGTGGATGTTCAGGCGGAGGATAAGGGTCTTAAGCTTGAAGTAAATATCAATCCGAATATCCCGTCGGTTCTTTTCGGCGATGAAAAACGTATCGTCCAGTGCGTGACAAATATACTTTCAAATGCAGTAAAATACACGATGGAGGGACGCATCGAACTTACCGTGGACTTTAACAAGGAAAGCGAGAACGAGATCGCGCTGGCGTTTACGGTTACGGATACAGGAATGGGTATAAAACAGGAAGACCTGGAGAAACTGTTTACGCCCTATGAACGATTCGAAGAGAAGAAGAATTATAACATCGAAGGCACGGGACTCGGAATGGATATAGTCCGTTCTCTCCTTGCCATGATGAACTCCCGCCTTACGGTTAATTCCGTTTACGGTGAAGGCTCAACATTTTCCTTTGCGGTTAAACAGGAGGTTATCCAGTGGGAACCCATCGGTGACGTAAAAGAACATTACAGCAGAAACAAGGGCGACGAGTATGTATACCGCGAGAGCTTCCAGGCACCGGATGCAAAGGTACTTGTCGTGGACGATACGAATATGAACCTTGTTGTTATAAAGGGTCTTTTGAAGCAGACGAGAATCAATATAGATACGGCGGATTCCGGAAAAGAAGCGCTTAAGATGGTGCAGAAACACCGCTACGACATCATCTTTATTGATCACAGGATGCC
>JAFOND010000066.1 GCA_017418645.1 Lachnospiraceae bacterium
CCGCGTTCTTCATGGACACCTCTTTATCCGTAACATCCATCTCCATCGTAATATAAACTGCATTTCCTTCGTCCGGCGCGTTTTCTATTTCTATATGCCCTCCCACAAGTCGAACATACTCTTTTGCGATAGCCGTTCCGAGGCCCGTGCCTTCCGTATCTTCCGCAGTATATGTACCGTCGTCTTCTTCCGGCCGTACAACGCCTTTTCCGTTATCCTTAACAAAAAATTCATACAGCGCTTTTCCTTCTTCCGCCTCCGAAAGCTGCATAACGCCGATTATTATACGATCGTCTTCCTTTGTATTTTTCACGGCGCTCATGATGAAAGTATGGAATACTCTCTCTATCCTCTTTCTGTCCGCTATAACGCAATCGTTCCTTAAGGGATTTATGTCCACGATGAAATCCCTGTTCTTAACTTCTCCGTTATTCCTCACCCTTTTTTCAAGGTTTAAAAGAAACTCCGGAAGGTTGATCGCTTCGTCCACAAAATCTACCTTTCCCGACGCAATGTTATTCATTTCAAACACATCGTTTGTCAGTGAAAGAAGATGTTCCGTGGAAAGATGGATCTTTTTAAGATAGTCGTGGATCTTATCCACATCCTTCTTTTCCGAAAGCGCAAGTTCCGTAAATCCCAGCATTGCGTTCATGGGCGTTCTTATATCATGGGACATGTTCGAAAGAAGGAATCTGTTTTTCCGCTCTCTTTCTTCCGCATCGGATATCTTTTCGTTGAGCTCGCGGCTTCGCTTAAGAAGAATCGAGAACATCTCGAAAAGAAGGACCAGGGCCACCACGACAACCAGCGTCCCTACAAGATTGTTCGTCATAAGGATGGATGAAAGATCGGAGAGATTCCGGGAATTCAATATATCCTCTTCCATCTGTCCATGGGCCCACATATTGGTGGAATAGAACAGAAGGAAAAACATTATCATCCACATTATAATGGACTTTCCGAGGCGTCTTTCATGATCTATCATAAGCGCGTAATGATAGAAAACAAGTCCGAAGAAACACCATATTGCAAAGATAAGATATTCGTTCTTTACAAGATTGTTTCCGACGGATGTATTCGGCATTATAAACAGCGCAAAGATTGCGAATGAAAGCATTGCGCCGATGGTTCCCATCACCTTGTATCTTGTTGTCTCTCCCGCCCGAAGGACAAGGGCGATGCAGACATATCCGTATACGATGGAGATCGTAAGAGATGTGATGTTCATTGCCCAATTTACAACGTTAAGCCCGAAGAAGGGGAAGATAACGGAGAAACCCAGGATCAGCCATATGGCGTTTTTAGGCGCACCGAAAGCGTTGGTTTTTTCCAGTCCCTTGGTTGCGACTTTATCATCCGCCATCAGTTTTATGACATGGGATGCAACCATCATATATCCGATTATGGATGTCATTATGGCGCTTATGAATGCTACTATCAGAACCGCAACGCCAACTGTTCCCAATTTTTCGTTTACGGCATAATACGCCGGGAAATCCGAAAAGGATTCTATGCCTTCGAACAGCACCGCATGATCTTCCCAGGTGCGGACACCATCAGGCACGGTGGAATTTATGAGGAGCGTCAGCATAATATATACAACGGTTCCCGCGATTATTGAGATTCCGGCAATGGCAAATGCCTTCGTGCGGCTTATCTTTACCTCGGACACAATGGGAGAGATGGCTTCATATCCGATAAAAAGCCAGGGAGAGAAGGTCGCAACGGTAAACACTCCCGCGATCCTCTTTGATGTTCCGCCGACCTCAAAGGCGGGTGTAAAGAGTGTATGTATATCCGTATTCATCATCACTCCGACAAATAGGAGGATGACCGAAATAACAAGGACTGCCGTAAGGACAGAGATCACCTTTAACGAAAGTTTGCTGCCGCGTCTTACTATAAGTGCCGCAATAAGCGTTATACCGATGGCCAGCAAAATGTCGAAGAGACAGACTTCGCAGCCCATAACCTTGTAATGAAGAATGTGATTTCTGCTGTTTCCGTACAAAAATCTTCCCACGTATGCAACGGAGGATGCGTTGGACCAGATAATGGCAACGTACGCAAGAAGCATTGACCAGACAACAAAGTATGCATGGTCGATGCCGAAGACTTCCTTTGTCATCCGATAGATGCCAACATTACCGGGAAGGCACTTTGAGAGGGCGATAAGGTTTGCCATGATAATGCTTGCTATGCACATGGCTATCAGAATTCCGATCAGCGTACCCACAACCCCCGCCTTGGGAATAAGGGACAAGCCGGGCAAAACAAATGCACCCCAGCCGATGATACAGCCGAGCGAGAGTGAAAAGACTGCAAGTTTTGTGGTTTTTTGTTCGTTGTCGTCCATGTGGTCCACCTCAGTATACAATGCGGTTGCGGCCCTGCTCCTTGCCCATGTACAATTTGTTGTCCGCATCTTTCAGATTCTCCTCAAGGGAGATGTTTCTGTCGTATTCCGTAAGCCCGAAGGTAAGGGTAACTCGAACTTCCTCATCCTTAACCTGCGCATAGGCTTTTTTCAGTTCTTTCTGAACGTTGTAGAGTACGGTTGTTGCCTCGTCTCCGTTAATGTTCGGAAAAGCGATGAAGAACTCCTCGCCGCCCCACCTGGCAACAAAGCCGTGATCTCCCACGGATTCCCGGAGGGCATTTGCAACGTTCTTTAAAACAACGTCTCCGATGTCATGACCGTAGGTATCGTTCACATGTTTAAAATGGTCGATGTCGCAGATGCATATGGAACAGATCATCTCGTCCGCAGCCTTAACAAACTGCTTAAGATAATCCATTGCCATTCCGCGGTTGTTAAGTCCCGTAAGAGGATCCGTGTTTGCTTTTTCCTTTAATTTTTTATTGTATACAATGAGTTTGTTTTCAAGACTCTGACTGTCGCTGGCAAAGGTGTATGCGGCAATACAGGTGCAGAGAATGATGATGAACATGCATGAATCCCGGATGCAGCGATGGGCACCCATGCTCATCTCCACAACGGGAATACGGTCCCCGTACAAAAACGACATTCCCATATACACCGCAAAGGTTACAAGCCCGAATAAAAGCTTGATCAAAAACTTATCATAGCTTGCAAAGAAAAATATCATGATAAGAAAAGGCGGGAAAATCTGGAAACTTGAGTCCGGCCCGAAAAGCCAGAGCAGTGAAACCGCCCACACCGTCGTTACGATTATAAATGCCCAGACCGTTCCCATTTTCGGGAGTCTGTAGGAAAGACCGAAAACCGACAGATACAGGATCGCAAGGGCTACGTTTCCGCCGATGGCTTCCGGAGTTCCGTGAATCGCAAAACCAATGGCATTGATTGTGAAAAAGAGGATTAAAACAAGGGAAAGAAAGCGGATAAGCACCGCCATCTTTTTAGACTCATTCGGATTATCGGTGTCCTTTTTAACAAACCGGACGAACGGTCCCAGAACCTTCAAAACAAACATCCCCCCGTTATCGTATAGATAAGAGTTATTATACTCTTTTAACGGGGGGTTGTCACGTTATTTACACCGAAAACTTATACACAGTATCGCTCACAAATTCTTCCCCTGCTTTTATCACCGGCTGGGGGAATTCCGGAATATTGATGGCGTTGGGATAGTACTGGGATTCAAAGGCCACGCCGCCTCTTCTTTCATAGAGCGTGCCGCCCTTTCCCGTCTCCTTCTTGTCCGGAATATAGTTTCCGCAATAGAGCTGGATTCCCGGAAGATCCGTAAAGACTTCCATCTTGATCCCGGAGTTTTCAGATTCCATGGAAGCCGCAAGATAAAGGGTTTCCTTTGCGCCGAATTCGTCCGTGGGTTTATCCTTCTTTATAACGTAATTGTTGTCATATCCGCCGCAGAGCTTAAGCTGATGGAAATCGGAATCCACGCCGTCTTTTAAAGCCTTCGGAGTACGAAGATCCATGGGCGTTCCCGAAACATCGAGAAGCTTACCCGTGGGGATTGAGGTATCATCCGTTTCCGTAAATTGATCCGCGTTTATCATGATCTTTGCGGAAAGCGCAGAGCCCGGACCCGCATCATGGCCGTCTAAGTTAAAATATGAATGGTTGGTGGGATTGAAGATGGTATCCGCATCCGAAACCGCCTTATATGTAAGGTGGAGCGCATTATCCGTTAACGTATATGTTACCGAAACCTTAACGTTTCCCGGCATGCCGCATTCCATATCCTTCTTTTCGATGGTGAAGGTTATGCTGTTATCGGACTTTTCCGCAACATCCCAGGTCTTATGATGAAGAGGATGAAAACCGCTGTGAAGGTTGTTCTCTCCGTCGTTCTTATCCAGGGTATATTCTTTTCCGTTTAACGTGAACTTCGCATCCCCGATACGGTTTGCGAAGGGGATAACGGAGCAGCCGTAGCCCGGATCGTTTCCTTCGTAATCATCGATGTTCTCGTACCCCAATACAACATCGCGGACTTTTCCGTCCTTGTCCGGAACGTTAAGCGTAAGAAGATTTGCGCCGTAATCCATTACCGTTGCGGAAAGCTTCCCGCTTTTAAGTTCAAACTTTTTTACTTCTGGCATCTTTTTTTCCTCCCATAAATTTATATTTTTATATAAAAAAAATCGATGCGACTGGATTCGAACCAGCGGCCTCTGCGTCCCGAACGCAGCGCTCTACCAAACTGAGCCACGCATCGATTGCCGTTTGCCCTTTCGGGCGTCAGCGCTATATATATTATAAGAATTTTTCGGAAATTGCAAGTGTTTTTTTATTTTTTTGTTAATCGCGCCCGCCGAAGCTGCCGCAAAAACCTATCACGCGTCGAATATAAGCTTTGCGCAGCCGTACATTCCCGCGTCGTTTTCCAGCGTTGCGGAAACGATCTTTGTCTCGCGGCACGCATGGAATGCATACTTTTTGAAGGCTTCTTCCAGCGGACGGATAAGGATATCGCCGGCTTTTGAAACGCCACCGCCTATTATAAACGCATCCGGATCCGAAACCGCGGAAACTATTGCAAGGGTTCTTCCCAGCTTATCGCAAACGTCGGATACGATCTCCATTGCAAGAGAATCTCCGAAGCGCGCCGCATCAAACACGTCCTTTGCACAGAATTCCGGCTTGTCCGCAGCCTTCTTTATGGGGCTGTCATTGTTTCCGTTATTTTTTATATGTCTTCTTGCAACACGGACAACACCCGTTGCGGAACCATACATCTCCGCGCATCCGTGGAGCCCGCAGCCGCA
>JAFOND010000067.1 GCA_017418645.1 Lachnospiraceae bacterium
ATCCTGAAGGACCTTTGCACCGCGGAATTCATCGCGCCTGTGTATAAGATAAACCTTTGATGATGTCCTTGCCAAAAAGATCGCGTCCTCCAGCGCAACATCGCCGCCGCCCACAACCGCGGTAACCTTTTCCTTAAAGAACGCTCCGTCACATGTGGCGCAGTACGAAACTCCCATTCCGTTAAATGTTTCTTCACCGGGTGCGCCCAGGTGTCTGTGTCCGGCACCGGTTGCGATTATCACGGTCTTTGCCTCATATGTTACTTTTCTTGTAACAATTTTAAATATGTTTTCTTCTTTTATAATAGAAGAAACTCTTCCGGTGGCAAATTCCGCCTCGAAGTTATCCGCATGCTCACGGAACTTCTGTCCGATCTCCATTCCGCCGATCTTCGGAAGTCCCGGATAATTATCGACTTCATATGTCGTTAATATCTGACCGCCGCTCTGGGGACTGTCGTTTACCACAAGAACGGAAAGTCCCGCTCTTTTCCCGTATATTGCCGCTGTAAGTCCCGCAGGACCTCCGCCGATTATTACAACATCATAAACCATACAACTCTCCATATTTCTCTTCCAGATAATCAAGGAAATCCTTCGGCGTAAAGTCGCGCCCCGTGATATCCCTTATCCAATCCGCCGGATCTTTTCTCTCCGCTTCCTTAAACACATTCTCCGTCATCCAGCCGTTTACCGTGTTAAAATCTCCCTTTGAAACGCTGCCCCAAAGGTCGATATCGCTCTTCATCCTGTTTATGTACATTGCGTTATACATATTTCCCAACGCATATGTGGGGAAGTATCCGAATCCGAAGGACCAGTGCACATCCTGCAAAACTCCGGTCCTGTATGACGTCGGGCGAATGCCCAGATATTCTTCATACTTTTTATTCCAGAGTTCCGGAACGTCTTCGATCTTAACCCGGCCCGCTATGATCTCCTGCTCGATCTCGAACCTTATTATAATATGAAACGTATACGTAAATTCATCCGCTTCCGTTCTTATTAATGAAGGTGTTACGATGTTCACCGCTTCATAAAGATCGTTTTCGGAAACGCCTTTCATGGCCTCCGGAAAGATCTCGCAGGTTTTCGGATATATAAGATGCATGTATTCTTTGCTGCGTCCGATCCTGTTTTCATAGAATCTTGAAACTGATTCATCCATTCCGAGGGTTCTGTTTCCGTCGATATAATGATCGTAATCTTCCGTCGGAACATTCTGCCCGAAAAGAGCATGTCCGCCCTCATGGATTATGGAATACATGCTGGACGTGAAATTATCCCTCTTATAATTTGTCGTAACCCGCACATCATTTCTTGAAAGCGTCTCGGTGAAGGGATGCACCGTCGTGGTGAATGCGCCGCGATTAAAATCGAAATTCATTACCTCCAGAAGGTACTGCGCCATCTGCCTCTGGCTTTCATCCGTAACCGGACGTGCAAGGAAGTCTGTTCTTATCTCCTTCTTCGAAGCCTGTATCTTCTTAAGAAACGGAACAAGTCTTTCTTTGCATTCGTCAAAGGCCGCACGGACCTTTTCCGTATTCATGCCGCGTTCGTAATTATCCAGCATCAGATCGTAATCGGAATAATCCTTCTGATATTCCATACGTTCCTGAAGGCCGGTGGATTCAAGCATCACTCTCTTCACTTCCGAAAGCGAGTCCTTAAAGACATCAAAACTGTCTTCTCTCTTTGCCTTTTCCCAATCAATGTATGCCTTATTCAGTACAAGCGCAAATTCGTGCTGCTTCTCCGGAGTGATGTTCTTTTCGCCCAGATATGATCTGTGAAGAACTTCCGCCAGTATCTTATCTATCTCTTCAAGTTCTTCCCTGTGTTCGTAAATATACTCTGCCGCTTCTATAAATTCAGGATTCTTCCTGAGTTTAAATTCCTGATTCGAGATAAACGCTATCGTCTCTCCCTGTATCTTTTGTCCGCCCTTGGGACATATGGTTTCGAGATCGTAATTCATAACGTTTGCCGCGTTATTGTAATACTGCATCTCTTTTAATGTCTCACGGACCGTGCCAAGCTTTTCTTCTGTTTCCTTATTCATTACTCTTTCCTTATCTACTTCACCTGTGTCTCTACAAAGATGTCATATATTGCTTTTACCGCCGTTTCAAAGTCCTTATTTTCAACGCCTATTATGATATTAAGTTCGGATGATCCCTGATCGATCATTCTTACGTTTACTCTTGCATGGGAAAGTGCGGAGAAGATTCTTCCCGCTGTACCGCGCGTGCTTCTCATCCCGCGGCCCACAACCGCAATAAGCGCAAGATCCGTATCTATCTCCACCGCATCCGGCTGTGCAAGTCTGTGTATTGTTGAAACTACCTGCTGTTCCTTATCAAGGAATTCGTCCTCATGAACAACAACCGTCATCGTATCGATTCCCGAAGGCATATGCTCAAAGGAGATATTGCTTTCCTCAAAGGCCTGAAGTACTTTTCTTCCGAATCCGATCTCGGAATTCATTAATGATTTCGTTACAAGGACCGCGCAGAAACCTTTCTTTCCGGCTATACCCGTTATCGTATATTCGGGTTTCTGTCCGGTGCTTTCCACGATCCATGTTCCTTCGTCTTCCGGCGCATTGGTATTCTTTATGTTTATGGGTATTCCCGCGGAGCGTACCGGGAAGATCGCATCCTCATGAAGCACGGATGCACCCATATATGAAAGCTCGCGAAGTTCGCGATATGTTATGGTCTTTATTCCCACAGGGTTCTTTATTATCCTGGGATCCGCAACAAGGAATCCGGAAACATCCGTCCAGTTTTCATATACATCCGCCTGAAGAGCTCCCGCTACGATGGATCCCGTAACGTCCGATCCGCCTCTCGAGAAGGTCTTTATCTTTCCGTCTTTTCCCATTCCGTAGAATCCGGGGATAACGGCATTTCCCGCCTTTGTAAGGCGTTCCTTCATGGTTTTTTCGGTCTTATAGCTGTTTAAATGGCCTTCCTCGTTAAAGAAGATCGTATCCTTCGGATCCACAAATTCATAATCAAGATATTCCGCCATTATCCTTCCGTTTAAATACTCTCCGCGGGATGCGGCATAGTCAAGATTCGGCGCCTTCTTAAGATTTGTCTCTATCTCGAAGAATTCCGTCTCAAGTGAGAAGTTCTTTAATTCAAGTCCTTCTATTATCTCGTCATATCTTTTCTTTACTTCCAGCATATCTTCATGGATATCCTCGCCCTTAGCTGCTTTTTCATACAGCGCTATAAGCATATCCGTAACCTTCGTATCCCCATCAAAGCGCTTTCCCGGCGCTGACGGCACAACGAACTTTCTGTCCTTATCCGCACGGATTATATCCGCCACCTTCTTAAACTGCTTTGCATCCGCAAGGGAACTTCCTCCGAACTTCACTACCTTCTTCATATTTTTGCTCCTTTTCGACCGCTGAAATCTTTGTCGCAATCTTTCATATTATAATGGAAAAAAGGGGTTTAGTCTATAATAAAATAAAAGTG
>JAFOND010000068.1 GCA_017418645.1 Lachnospiraceae bacterium
CCCGCTAATAAAATACATCATAAAAAGCCTTCATATCTGATGGTAAAGGCAGGCTGTTGGGGCGATGAAAAGGTTCAGCTTCACAGATTCTTTTCCTGGAAGGACGTTAATGCTAATCCCGGCATTCCGTTTTCCGTTTCCGCAAAAGACTGTTATGTATCGGAAAATGCTATCCGCGGCTCTGTTTCCGTTTCGAAGAAAGATGCACAAAAGCATCCGGAATGGATGAGCGATGCGGGAGAGATGAGCTGGGATCTTCTTATAAATAAAGAGATCGCATTTAACGTTGGCTACGGCGCAAGCAGGCTCTTCAGGGACATTAAGGCATTTGAAATGTACTGGCATGCGGAGGGCATGAAGTCAAAGTTCGCGGGAAGCATCACATTAAACGGAAGAAAGTATGATGTCATTCCCGGAAGATCCTTCGGTTACGCGGATAAAAACTGGGGAAGCAATTTTACAAGTCCCTGGGTATGGTTGTCATCCAACGACTTAAGAAGCAAGATCACAGGGAAACGCTTAAAAAACAGTGTGTTTGATATCGGCGGCGGACGCCCCAAGGTTTTCTTTGTACCCCTTAACAGGAAGCTTCTCGGCGCATTCTGGTATGAGGGAGAGGAATACGAATATAATTTCTCGAAATTCTGGATGAGCCCGAAAACCGAATTTTCTTTTAAAGAAGGTAAAGAAATGGTTTACTGGCATGTGTGCCAGGAGAACAGGGACAGTGTAATGGATACGAAGATCGTATGTAAAAAGAAGGATATGCTTCTTGTAAACTATGAATCTCCCGACGGAAGGAAACGGCATAAACGTCTCTTCAACGGAGGAAACGGAAAAGGCAATATCAAGCTTTATAAAAAGACGGAAAACGGATTGGAGCTTATCGACGACATCCGTGTCGGTCATGTGGGTTGCGAGTACGGGGAATATTGAGCCTATAATAATTATATGATAGAATAACCATGGATAAAGGGGGATGCATATGAACAATCTGAAAGATCATAAAAATACAATTTTTATTGCTGTTATTGTAGTTGCAGCTCTTGCAATGATCGTTCTTATCGTTGGTTACACCGGGCATTTAAAGGAAGAATCCGCTAAATTGGACGGCATCAAGATAGAAAGAGAAGTAAAGACGGATGATGCTGAAGAAGAAAACGTTAAAGTTACCATCGATGTAAAAACCATTGAGGAAAGCATTAACGAGACCGGATTTCTCGAGACCCAGGATTACTTTGCTACCCAGGTTGAAACCTATACAAAAACAAAGCCGATCTTTGTTGTTCTCGAATCCGAATCCGAATTTACCTACAGTTATGACGTTCATGTTACCGCAGGCGTTAACGCCTCAAAAGTAAAGGTTGAATCCGACGAGGAGAACAAAACGATAACGATAAAGATACCGAAGTCGGAGATCACACATGTTGAAGTTGATAACGATTCCTTCAAAAAATACTCGGAGAAGGATTATCTTTGGAACAAGCTTCAGATAGAAGATTATAACGATTCAATAAAGGGCTTCAAGGAAGCGGCAAGAAAGAATGCTCTGGATAAAGGCATTCTTGAAAAGTCTGATGAAACCGCAAAGAAGTATTTTGAAAACTTCGTGAAGAGTCTTCCGGAAACCGCAGAATATACAATAAACGTTGTAATCGAATAAAACGAATCATAATGGGGGGAATTATGGATCTTAAAAAAATAACGCTTATCGTTTTGGTTATACTTTTAATGGTAATCTCCGTAACAAAGGTTTCGCCATGGACGGAGGATCCGGAAAATCACAGGCACTCCATCGAACAGACGGAGGATAAGATCTCTGTTGTTATGGAACTTGCGGCGGTATCCGCGGGAGCATCCGCGCTGGTATCGTTAATACCCGGGGATGCCTGCACTCCCATAGCTGAACAGCTTGCGGAATTTACAAAATATTTTCTGCTGATCCTGAGTGCGCTTTATCTTGAAAAATATCTCATCTGCCTTTCGGGGTTTGTCACGTTTACTTTTATAATTCCCATTGCGGGCGCGTTCTTTATCGCCTGGCTGATATCAAAAAAAGAAAGCTTCGGAACGATAGCCGCAAAGGTTCTTTTATTCGGGATCGTTGTATATCTTATCGTACCTGCCAGCGTAATGATAACGGACGGAGTCTATAAAACACAGGCGGAGTCCATAGAACATACTCTGGATGAGTATAACGAACTTGATCTTAAAGAAGGTTCCACACTCCGTGAAAAACTTACTAATGCCGCAAGCAGCGCGGTCGAAAAACTATCGGTATTCCTGCGGGATCTTCTTGAATCCCTTGCAGTAATGGTGGTTACGGCATGCCTTATACCGCTCCTTGCCTTTGTAATTCTTGTCTGGTTTACCAAAACGCTGTTTACGAATAATGTTTTGAAGCTGGACGCGGATTCCGCAAAAAAACTGCTTTCCTTTGGAAAAGTGGGAGGGAAGCTGTAAGTTTTAAACATCATGAACAGTATTATCCTCACAATCTATCCCATACTCTTTTTTGTCTTTGCGTTTTACGGCGCAAAGGTTAATTTGCGCGGAGAATTTGCCCCCGAACACCTTTCTCTTGAACAGACAAAGTTCATACAGGCTGTGGCCTGCGTCGGAATCATGATCCATCATCTGGCGCAGGAAGTGACAACCTACGGTATGTTTAAAAAGGGCATTGTGACGGGCTTTTGCTACATCGGATTTCTGTTTACGGCGCTTTTCTTTTTCTTCTCAGGTTACGGACTCATATACAGCGTCTATAACAAACCGGATTATTTAAGGACTTTTCTTCGAAAGAGACTACCTACAGTTTATATCCCGTTTTTAATGATCAATACTCTCTCCGTGCTTCTTAACCGTTTCGTATACGGCTTAAAGGAGAGTGCGGCGGAAACCCTTGACGATATGTTCGGGATTACGCTCATAAACAGTAACGGATGGTTTATTATTGAGATCATATTCTTATATATTATCTTTTATGCGCTCTTTAATCTCATAAAAAATAAGGACATTGCGCTTGTTCTCCTTTGCATCGCAACGGTTCTTCTTATCATATACAGTTTTTCTCTGGGGCATGATCCCGCCTATGATAAATCAAGCTGGTTCAAAGGGGAATGGTGGTATAACTCAACCATAACCTTTGCCTTCGGTATGTTGTATGCAAGATTCAGGGACAGCTGGGACGGTTTTTTTAAGAAGTATTACAAAGTGCTTATAATCATCTTTGCCATACTTTCCGTTCTTTCCGGCCTGGCATCTTCTTACGCCGTTGATCACCTCGGGTACTATAAAGATATTGTCTTTTCTCTGGGAAATAACGACGCAACAAAGACCCTTTTGATCCAGAGCGTATCCTGTCTTATCTGTACAACGTTTATTGTTCTTCTTAACATGAAGATAACCATCGGTAACCCCGCCGTGAAATTCATAAGCGGCATTAGTCTTGAACTGTTTTTGATACACGGTTATTTTATAAACCGGGTTTTCGACAAAGTCCGGATGAACGATTTTTTGCGTTTCCTCTGCGTTATCGTATGCAGCATTGTTGCAACCGCGCTCATCTCAATTCCCGTTAAGAAGCTTGTAAAGAAGACCATCGAGTTTTTGACCTGGCGTCATGTTAAGAATGATACGCTTGAGAGCAAAAGATACGAAATGAAACAGGCAAACAGACAGGTGCTTGTAAAAGCATTTACGGTATTTTTCATAGTGGTCGCCATATTTGCAGTCTTCTACCTTTCCGTCGGAAGATTCATTATATTAAAGGAAGAGCACCGGGCGGAGATGGAGACTCTTAAAGAGGCAAAAGTCGGGGACGAGGTATATTTTGCCAGGTTCGAAACGGATCTTAAAAAAAGCGGTAATGAAAGACTAACCTGGATAGTGGTAAAGAAGGAAGACGGAAAAGTATGTCTTCTCTCAAAAGAAGGTCTTTACGGAAGCTATTACGACCAGCAGTATGCAAAAGTCACATGGAAGGAAAGCGATCTTCGGGAACTTATTAATACGGACGAAGCGCTTTCAATGTTCAGTAAATACGAGCGGCCGGATGTTATGGAGATCGACGGAGACTTCATCACACTACTTACGGCAGAAGAAGCGGAAGAGTATTTTTATGACGATGCAGGCAGAAAGCTTATGATAACTCCTTATGCGGAGGCATGCGGCGTCAATACAAACCGTTATGTAAAGAATCCCCAGTGGGATCAAAAGGGATATGATTCCTCATGGTGGTGGCTTCGCGGAACAAACGAAGAAGGAGAGATGACCGCTCCCATAGTTGACTATGACGGCGAAATACTTTTGGACACGAAATATGTCAATAAGCCGAACGGTGCCATAAGACCCGTAATATGGGTAAAACTGCCGGATGAATAATTTAATCTTGACACCGGCAGAATTTGTGGTATCATTTCAGAAGTGAAATCAAAGGCGATTTCCGAGGCGAAAGCTTTGGAAGTCGTCTCTTTTTTTTAGTTTATGTCAGGATGAAGGGAGCATGACATGACAAACGCAAAGTATATTTTTGTTACGGGAGGCGTCGTTTCCGGACTGGGAAAAGGTATCACGGCGGCATCCCTCGGAAGGCTTTTAAAAATGCGCGGCCTTAAAGTCGCATCGCAGAAACTTGATCCGTATATGAACGTGGATCCGGGAACAATGAGTCCGTACCAGCACGGCGAAGTCTTTGTTACGGACGACGGAGCGGAGACGGATCTTGACCTTGGACACTACGAAAGATTCATAGACGAAAGTCTGAACAAATTCTCAAATCTCACAAGCGGAAAAGTTTATTGGAACGTTTTAAACCGTGAGCGTGCGGGAGAATATCTGGGCGAGACGGTTCAGGTCATTCCGCATATCACGGACGAGATAAAGCATTTTATTTATATGGGTGCCCAGAGCACGGACGCGGATATTCTTATTACGGAGATCGGCGGAACGACAGGTGATATCGAAAGCCAGCCTTTCCTCGAGGCGATCCGTCAGGTCAGCCTTGAAGTGGGTCGCGAGAACTGTCTTTTCATACATGTTACTCTTGTTCCTTATCTTTCCGGATCCGAGGAACACAAATCAAAACCCACTCAGCATTCGGTAAGAGAGCTGATGTCCATGGGAATCCACCCGGATATAATCGTTCCGCGAGTGGACAGACCGATGGAACAGAGCATAAGAGACAAGATCGCACTTTTCTGTAATGTAAAGAAAGACTGCGTTATCGAAAACGATACGGTTGAAACTCTTTATGAGGCTCCGATCATGCTTCATGAACACGGACTGGACGAGGTTGTTTGCCGTGAACTTTCCATATGGTCCGCAAAGCCGGATATGACAAAGTGGAAGGCGCTGACGGATAGGATACACAGTCTGAGCAAAACCGTAACCATCGCCATCGTCGGAAAATATGTGGCGCTTCATGATGCATATCTTTCCGTTCGCGAGGCTCTTTATCACGGCGGATATGAAAGCGATTCCCATGTGGAGATCATGTGGGTGGATTCCGAAACCATAACGGAAGAAAACGTTAAGGAAACACTTAAAGATGCGGACGGAATTCTTGTTCCAGGAGGCTTCGGAGACAGAGGAATCCTTGGAAAGATCATTGCCTGCAAATACGCAAGGGAGAACAATGTTCCGTACCTTGGAATATGTCTCGGAATGCAGATTGCGGTCATTGAGTATGCAAGAAACGTTCTCGGCATAAAAGATGCGAACAGCAGAGAGTTTGATCCGAGAGGAGAGCATCTTGTCATAGATCTTATGGAAGATCAGAGGGCCGTGGAAAAGAAAGGCGGAACAATGAGACTCGGCGCATATCCCTGCAAGGTTGTGCCGGATACGATCCTTGATAAAGCATATTTTTCCGAAGAAGAGACGGTACGTGAAAGCATCAATGCGGGACATATCACGGACGAGGGAGAACATATCATTTCCGAACGTCACCGTCACAGATTCGAGTTTAATAATGAATATAAAGAAAAGCTTATGGACGCGGGACTTATCGTCTGCGGAACATCGCCGGACGGATCCATCGTAGAAGCGGTTGAGGACGGCAAGAATAAGTTCCATGTGGGAGTGCAGTTCCATCCTGAGTTTAAGAGCAGACCAAACCGTGCACATCCGCTTTTCAGAGAGTTTATAAGGGCAGCAGGAAAGTAAGGAGCATAAAAATGAGAGCAGAAACGTATGAGCACGATGCCTGCGGCATCGGCGCAGTAGTAAACATAAAAGGAAAAAAGTCACATAAGACAGTATCCGATGCGCTTTCGATCGTTGAAAATCTTGAGCATCGCGCCGGAAAAGACGCGACGGGAAAGACGGGAGACGGTGTCGGGATCATGCTGCAGATTTCGCATAAATTCTTTAAAAAAGCTGCGGCCGCATCGGGAATGGAATTAAAGGATGAGCGCGATTACGGCGTGGGAATGTTCTTCTTCCCGCAGAATGAAAAAGACAGGAATCGCGCGAAAAAAATGTTCGAGATAATCGCCGAGAAGGAAGGTCTTAAGTTCCTTGGCTGGCGTGAGGTTCCCGTTATGCCCGATGTTCTCGGGGATACTGCAAGAGATTGTATGCCCTGCATTTGCCAGGGCTTTGTCGAACGTCCGGAAGGTATAGAGCGCGGTCTCCCCTTCGACCGCCGTCTCTATGTCCTTCGCAGACTGTATGAACAGACAAGCGAGGGAAGCACATATGTTGCATCCCTTTCTTCCAGGACGATTGTATATAAAGGAATGTTCCTTGTTGGACAGCTCCGCACGTTTTTTGACGATCTTCGCGATCCGGATTATGAAGCCGCGATAGCCATCGTACACAGCAGATTTTCCACAAACACGACTCCCAGCTGGGAGAGAGCCCATCCGAACAGGCTCATAGTTCATAACGGAGAGATCAATACGATAAAGGGAAATGCGGACAAGATGCTTTCCCGCGAAGAAACACTTTCTTCACCCCTTCTTGAAGACGAGATGGCAAAGATCCTCCCCGCAATATCCGC
>JAFOND010000069.1 GCA_017418645.1 Lachnospiraceae bacterium
CGTTTCGGGATTCCTTTTGTATGAAACCGCTAACAGCGGGAAGTATAAAGATGTTAAAGCGTATGTCATAAGCCGGTATAAGAGAATTTATCCGGGATATATCATTTCCTTTGTGCTTGTATTTTTTTCCATGGTGATCTTAAAAAGACGGGAGGAAACGCCGCTTCGCCTGCTTTGGGGAGCGGTACCGGAGATATTCGGACTCCAGATTTTGAAACCGAACCGGGGGTGGTTCGATATAAATCCGACGCTATGGTTTATATCCGCACTGTTTATTGACGGAGCGATACTGCATTTTATTATAACAAAATTTAATAAAGTGTACGTAAGATACATCGGACCTGCCGTAACGCTTATAATATACGCTGTTCTCTTTTTCCGCTTCGGACATCTTGATGTTGTGGTGGATATGGACGGGCTTATAAACTACCCGCTCCTTCGCGGTTTCGCGGGAATGACTCTGGGTATTTATTCGAATCTTTTGTATCATGCCATGGAGCGGTCCGGGAGGAAAGTTCTGTACGGAAGAGTGATGCTTGTCCTTATGCTTATACTTTCCGTTGGAACTCTTTATAAGGGCAGAGACTATTGGGATTATATATTTACTTTGCTTTTTGTGTTTGGAGTCGCGGGATGTTTTACGGAGACAAAGAATCCCGTCCTGACATCGAGGGCGGTGAAAATCCTTGACTCGCTTTCGCTTTATATCTATCTTATACATGAACTGTTCCGGTCATACGTCTTCCCCACGGTTTTCGGGTTGACGGAAGACCTTGATAAAAAGCTTATATTATTGCCGCTGTATCTTATATCCGTAACGGCGGGGGCTTTTATACTGAAATTACTGTCGGAGCTTCTTTTGAAGAGCCTTGAAAAACTGTTCGGACGCGGAGAAAAACGATGATCCGTTCTTGAGAGGAGAACTGCCTTGAAGAAAGAAAACTACGGTATATCACTGCTCAGGATATGGGCCTGCATCTTTGTTGTGTGCACTCATTATCACAGAAACTGGGAAGTTTGGCCGGATAACTACACATATTTCTGGTTTCTTACGGTGCCGGTTTATTTTCTTATCTCTTTTTATTTCGGGGAAAAGATGTTTTTTGAACCGGATTTTGATAAGAAGAAGAACAGGCTGAAACGCCTTCTTTTTCCCTATCTTTTCTGGTGCGTGGTATCCTGGCTTGTGGCAGACAGAACACTAAAGGGCCTTGCTCTCCAGATTTTTACCGGAACCGTGGAAAGGATAAATCCGGTCTTCTGGTTCCTCTGCGATATAATGGTGATGACGCTTTTTTTTATGATCCTTGCGGCATTGTTTAAGTATAAGAAACTTCCCGTCCTTATCATACTTTCCGTGATATCGGTGCTTTTTGTCATATCGGAATATGAGGGAACGCTTTACCGTCTGATGGAAAACATGCCCTATGAGGTAATAAACTCGTACGGAAGGATCATCGAGATGACCCCGTTCATGACGGAGGGTCTTTTGTTAAAGGAATTAAAAATTCCCGAAAAACTTGAAAAGAAAAGATGGGTCGCTTTGCCGGTCCTGCTCGTATCCTTTATTATAATTCTGTTATTCAGAAAGACCATCCTCCCGACGGCGGGGTATACATATGCTTTTTCGGGACTTAGCTTTATCATTCTTGCCCCCGTAACTTTCCTGTTCTTCTGGCTTCTGCCTTTTGACGGATTAAACGAAAAAGTGAAGAAAGTGATCAAGTTCTTCTCCACATATGTTATGAGCGCATATGCATTGCATTGGATCGTCGGAAAACTCTTTCCGTTTAATTCTCTTATATGGTGCATATGCCTTGCGGCTCTTTGTATGCTCTTTGGAGCGCTGCTCTGCAAAATCCACGGAAAACCGGGTGAATTCTTTAAGAAGGTGTGTTGCTGACGGATGATTACGCTGTTTTTCTTAAATGATGTTTTATTTTCCTTCCGAGATTATATTACGAAAAAAGACACGTTCTTCTCATCGGCGGTGACGCTGTCCATCGCTCTTCTTTTGTTTATGCTCCTATTTTCTTATACAAAAAAAAGAACGGGCGGTACCGCAAAAAAACGGTTGACCTTCAATGCCGCCGTTGCATCCGGAGTTCTTTTTCTTTTCAATATCATATCCGGATACTCGATACTCTTTTATACAACAAGCTGGGATCCCTATGCGGTGACGAACAGCGCCCTTATGATAAAAAACGGGGATCCTGCCTCCGTCAATGCGGATTATTTTTCCTATTTTCCCAACAATCGGGGGATTCTTCTTCTGGAAACATATCTTTTTAAACTCTTTAATATAAAAGATCTTTCCGGCGCCGCGCTTTGCGGACTGATCCTGCAATCCGCGGTGATATCCGTTTCGGCCTATCTGATCTATGGGACTGTATACGCCATAGTGAAGAATGCCGAGCTTACCGAAAACAGGGATGCGTCAAAACCCGGCAACGAAAAATTATACGCCACGCTTTCCTGGTGGTTGTTTGCCCTTGTATTTTGCATATCCCCCTGGCAGGTCGTGTTTTATACGGACGTTACGGCAATGCTTTTCCCCATAGCGGCGTTAAGGATATATGTTTCCCTTTCGGAGACAAAAAGGATTATATAAAGTGGGCGGCAATCGCCCTTCTTCTGTATGTCGGTTTCAAGATCAAGCCGACGGCGCTGATCCCCGGGATTGCGATATTTATGGTTCACACCCTAAAACTTCTTATAAAGCGGGTTAACATAAAAAGATATGTGTTAACCATGGTCCTTGTTTTATCGATAGCTTTTGTGTCCGGAGCAATTTTTAACACTGCATACAATTCCCTGGGAATCGATTACGATCCGGAAAAGAACACCGGACCGCTCCACATGATAATGATGGGATTGAACGATGAAAACCACGGCGTTGTAAAGCTGACGGACGTCTCGTTTTC
>JAFOND010000070.1 GCA_017418645.1 Lachnospiraceae bacterium
ATCCGGATTAAGGTTTATATTGATAAATCCCGGTTTTACGGATTCCACGGACTTAAATGCCTCATTGTCCGAAACAAGGTTAACAACCTCTTCGGAAATCATAAAGGGCGCCTTTTTATACTGCTTTGCGGCAGCCATAGCACCGTTGCACTGATATTCGCAGAGGTCCGGTCTGTTGGAAAGCACTACATTGCCGAAAGACGGGTCATAACCCGCCTTTTTAAATCCGCTTTTAAGTATTTCGGAAAGTTCTTCCGTTAATGTTCTCATTCGTCACTCCGTTTTTCTTTTTATTCAGATTCGGCTGATACTTCTTCGGAAAACTTTACCTCTTCCTGATTCTTGAACACCGAATATCTTATCTTCCAAAGGGCTCCCTTTAAGAGCATTCCCAGTCCGCATACACATATTATCTCTCCTAAGGCTACGGTTACCACAAGGAAAAGCCATGCGTCCGGAACCTGATATGCAAGCTTCAATACCGGCGGGATTATAATCGCATTTGCGATAACCGGCGGAATCGTGAAAAGGAATTTAGTCTTCTTTAAAGCATAAGTTCCGAAAGCTCCGAGAAGCGTTGCAAGACTGCCGAAAACGATGTCATAGATGGGAGCGCCCGTAAGAGCGTTTGCTATAAGACATCCTCCGAACAGCCCCGGTATTGCAGCCGGTGTGAATATCGGAAGAATGCAAAGCATCTCCGAAAGTCTTACCTGAATGGCACCGCTTGCAAGTCCGAAAGCGTTGCTTATCATGGTGAGTACGACATAAAGCGCCGCGATCATTGCTCCCTGCGTAATGTAAAGAGCACCTTTTTTTGTTTTTTTCATTTTTAATGTTCCTCCTGGTTTTTATTAGCGTGGGGATGGACCTCGAACCCACGGTTTTTTATTTTAAAACAGAATTATTATTGCTGCTGTTTTTGAGCGGCATTCTGTTTCTTTACATCCTCAATGATCTTTTGTTTTAGATCCACACATTTATCTTTAACGCGGCTGGGCAGATTCTGGTTTGAAAGAAGCCTTGCCACGAGTTTGCTTGCAGTCTCGTATTCTCCGAAATATACGGACATGTTTGCAAGCATGAAATCCATTGTATTTGAATCTATCGATCCTACAAACGGCGGCATCTCCGTTGATGATGCCTTAATAAAACCTTCGTACGCCTGACGGTAGAATTCATCGTATTCCGCCTTCATCTGCGCCTTCTTTGCCTTTTGTTCTTCCGTTCCTTCCGGAGCGGTCTTTAACATTTCACGATAAAGCCATGCAATCTTAAGGCATGTATATGATTTTTCGGAAAGCTTGCCTCTCTTTACCATTGTGGAAACAAGAGCAAGTTTAAAACGGTCAACAGCCTGTTCATACGTATAAGTCTCATATTCCTGATCCTTGATGGAGCGGAACTTACTTCCGATCTCGTTTCTGACAAGTTTCATCTGTGCGGGTATAAGCGACATAAACGTGCTGTTTAATGCAGCATAACCGCAATGCGGGCATGCACACGCATCATACTTTGTCTTATCGATGATCGTCGGTATGGGACGAAGATCAAAATCGGATTCCTGTGAACGTACCTTACCGGTCTTAACAACCAAAGTATGGAATTTGTTGTCGCAGACGGGGCATGTAACGGTCTTTGAAAGCACAAGATCCTTTTCCTCCACAGGCTTTTCTTCTTTCTTTACCTGTTTTGCGACCTGCCTTTTATTGCCCTGTGATTCCTCTTCGAGGATATCCACATCGCCCATTCCGGAAAATCCGAATTTTTCAAGTCCGGCAAATAAATTCATTAGTTTGCACCTCCACCCTGTGCGGGTAATTTAAAAGAACTCTTAAGTGATACAATACGGTTAAATACCGGTTCGTTTTCCGCGGAGTCTTTATAGTCCACGGTGTAGAATCCGTTCCGTACAAACTGAAAGCTTTCAAACGCCTTTGCGCTCTTTACGCCTTCTTCGATGACGGCTTCGCATACTTTCAGTGAATCCGGATTGAAATTAATCTCTCCCTCTTCGTTGTATACTCCCTTTTCTTCGTCGATAAGGTTTTCATAGAGACGAACGGTTCCCTTGTAATTATGGTTTGCGGACACCCAGTGTATCGTGCCCTTTACCTTTCTTCCGTCGGGGGCATTTCCTCCCCTGGTTTCGGGATCATACGTGCAGTGTATCTCTTTTATGCTTCCGTCCGGATTTTTTTCCACTCCTGTACAGGTAACAAGATACGCATTCATAAGACGTACTTCGTTTCCGGGGAAAAGTCTGAAATACTTCTTCGGCGGTTCTTCCATAAAGTCTTCGGCTTCGATGAAAAGTTCCCTTTCAAAGATAACCTTTCGGCTTCCCAAAGATTCATTCTCAAGGTTGTTCGCCACATCAAGAAGTTCCGTCTGTCCCTCCGGATAATTGTCTATGACAAGTTTTACCGGATCGAGAACTGCCATAACTCTCGGCCTCTTAACCTTCAGATCCTCTCTTATGCAATATTCCAGCATACCGTATTCCGCGGACGCCTGCGATTTTGAAACACCGCAAAGTTCCACGAACATCCTGATGGATTCGGGAGTAAACCCTCTCCTCTTTAAGCCTGCAATGGAGACAAGGCGTGGATCGTCCCATCCGTCAACCTTTCCTTCTTCAACAAGCTTCTTGATGTATCTCTTTCCTGTTACAACATTTGTAAGATACATCTTTGCAAATTCGATCTGCCTTGGGGGCATTTCATATTCAAGTTCCTTAACTACCCAGTCATAAAGCGGTCTGTGATCTTCAAACTCAAGCGTGCATATCGAATGAGTGATTCCTTCGATCGCATCCTCGATCGGATGCGCAAAATCGTACATGGGATATATGCACCATTTGTCGCCCGTTCTGTGATGGCTGATATGCGCTACACGATATATTACGGGATCTCTCATATTGATGTTCGGAGACGCCATATCAATCTTCGCGCGAAGTACAAGACTTCCGTCTTCATACTTTCCTGCCTTCATCTCTTCGAAAAGCTTTTTACTCTCTTCGACGGGACGGTCTCTGTTGGGGTCGTTTGTTCCCGCTTCCGTAAGGGTTCCTCTTGTCTCTTTTATCTTTTCCGCGGAAAGATCGGAAACATAGGCCTTCCCCTTTTCGATAAGCTTAACGGCCGCTTCATACATTTTATCAAAATAGTCGGATGCAAAATAAAGATGATCCTTATAATCGGCACCGAGCCATTTGATGTCCGAAAGAATGGAATCCACGAATTCATCCTTCTCTTTTGTGGGATTCGTGTCATCAAAACGCATATGGAACTCGCCGTCATATTCCTTCGACAACCCATAGTTTAAAAGGATCGACTTTGCGTGTCCTATATGAAGATATCCGTTGGGTTCCGGCGGGAATCGCGTACATACATGATCGTACACTCCCTCCGAAAGATCCTTGTCTATCTCTCTTTCTATAAAATTTCTTGATACTGTTTCGTTTTCCATTTACCTTTTTCCTTTTACTGTTTATGTGTGTGCGTGAACAGATGATCTTCGCAATACTCATAATTTCCGTTACATTTTGAGCAGAACCGGAAAGTAAGTTCCGGGTTGGAGATCTCCGTCCTTCCGCATATCGCACACTTATGTCTTGCTACGGGCCCGTTGTTTGCATGTGGTTTTTTCGCGCCATCGGCACTTCCCGCACCCGAAAAATGGCTGTTCATCCCGGCGTTATACTGCCGCTTGAATTCGTTCCGCCTGTGGATGTCCCGCGGATCTATCCGTTTCAGATTCCTCGTCATAAGGAAGAATATTACAAAGTTTAAAAGAGAGCTTACTATCGCCACCTTTGCGGGCATGGGATAGACAATGATCTCATAAACCGTAATTACCGCATATACGATCGCCATCCATTTCATCTTTATCGGAATGATGAAATAAAGATATACTTTCATCTCCGGGAAACTCATGGCAAACGCAAGGAAGATTGACATATTGACATATGTGGTACTGATATAGCTTCCTATTCCGAGAAGCGGGGTCTGATGGATCAAAAAGTAGATAAGATAATATATGAACGAACCGAGGAGCGTAAAGATAAGCCCTCCGAACATATATACATTAAATCTGAAAGTTCCCCAGTTTGCTTCAAGCACGGTTCCGAGCTGCCAGTAAAAGTACACCATGATAAGTATAAGCAAAATCGAAAACATGCTTCCCAGCGTGTAGGGCGGGATCATTATCCAGGTAATAAGGCGCCAGAACTGTAAACCGTGAATTATATAGTACGGTTCAAGCGTCATAAGACTAATAACATCAAATCTAAAAATATTACCCGCTATAACGAAAAGATACCCCACTCCGTATCCTATCAGAAGGTAGTTGATAAGGTGTCTTATCGCGTATTTTCCGAACTTTCTCTCCAGTCTGTCAAACATCAGAAATCTTCCCTAAACCAATTTATTTCAAACCATATTATTATAGGTGTGTACGCTGTTTTTGTCAATGATTTGCCTTCCCCTTGAGGGGAAGGTGTCGGCATAGCCGACGGATGAGGTGTAGCCGCAAAGCGGCGTCACATTTCTACGCAATACTTGTTTTTTTCAGATTCTTGTTCGCAGTCGATAGCATAAGCTTGATGCGATTCAGCTGATTAACCTCCGATGCGCCCGGATCGTAATCGATCGCTACGATATTCGCATCCGGGTTGTCGTGACGTATCTTCTTGATAACGCCCTTGCCCACAACATGGTTCGGCAGGCATCCGAAAGGCTGTATGCAGACGATATTCTTAGCACCGTCTTCTATCAGTTCAAGCATCTCTCCGGTAAGGAACCAGCCTTCTCCGGTCTGGTTGCCTATGGAAACGATATCCTTCGCGCGACCTGCGGTTGTATTGATATACGCAGGCGGAGTAAATCTCTTTGATTTTTTGAATTCGGATCTTGCCGCGGATCTTAACCACTCAAAGAATTTAATTCCCATATTGCAATAGAACTCGCTCTTTTTGCTTGTTCCGAGGTTATCCGTCTTAAATCCCGTGTTATAAAAGCAGTACAAAAGGAAGTCCGTAAGATCCGGTATGACTGCCTCCGCGCCTTCCGCTTCCAAAAGATCCGCAAGGTGATTGTTCGCGGCAGGAAGGAATTTGACAAGGATCTCTCCCACTATACCGACTCTGGGCTTAACAAGGTCTTCCTTTATCGGAAGGTTGTCAAAGTCGCGGATTATCTGCCTGCACATCTTTTTATACTTTGCATGTGAAAGCATTTTATCCTGCGTGATAAAATCTATAACCTTCTTTTTCCATTCCTCATGAAGTCTGTCCGCTGAGCCTTCCACAAGTTCATAGGGGCGAACGCGGTAAAGACAACGCATGAAAATATCTCCGAAAATAAGAGCGTAAAGACCGTGCTGCACAAGCTTCGGCGTAAAGGTAAAGCCCGGGTTCTTCTCAAGATTGTTAAGGTTCAGCGATATGACCGGAACGTCGGGATATCCCGCTTTCGCAAGGGCACGACGTATAAAGCCGATATAGTTCGATGCACGGCATCCACCGCCCGTCTGCGATATAAGAACCGCGGTACGGCTCATATCAAAGTTTCCTTTCTGGATAGCCGCCATAAGCTGCCCCACAACTATAAGTGAAGGATAGCACGCATCGTTATTAACGAACTTAAGACCAACGTCAACACATTCCCTTGAGGGTATATCGGGAATCACAAGCTTATACCCTGCGCTGTTAAAAGCCGGCGCAATAAGGTCGAAATGTATGGGTGACATCTGCGGACAGAGTATGGTATATTCCTCCCTCATCTTTTCCGTAAAAATAACGCGATCATAGTTTGCGGGACGGATCTCGCGTTTCTGGTTCCTCTTTTCGCGTACGCGTATCGCCGCAAGAAGGGAACGGATCCTGATCCTTGCCGCTCCAAGGTTATTTACCTCATCGATCTTAAGGCAGGTATATATTTTTCCGGAGCCCGTAAGGATGTCGGCAACACAGTCCGTTGTTACCGCATCAAGACCGCAACCGAAGGAATTAAGCTGTATGACGTCAAGGTCATCCCTCTTCTTTGCATAGTTTGCAGCCGCATACATTCTGGAGTGATACATCCACTGATCCATAACGATAAGCGGTCTTTCAACGTTTCCGAGATGCGAGATGGAATCCTCCGTAAGGACGGCAAGTCCGTAGGAATTGATAAGATCGGGAATACCGTGATTGATCTCCGGATCGATATGATAAGGTCTTCCGCAGAGAACAATCCCTCTTCGTCCGGTTTCCTCCAGATATTTAAGGGTTTCCTCACCCTTTCTTTCCATATCCTCCCGGAAGGATGTAAGTTCTACCCAGCCTTTATGCGCTGCCGCGCGGACCTCAAGCGGGGTTATGTCAAACTCTTCCTTAAACACTTTTATAAGCTGATCCGTTAAGATCTGCTCGGAAGAAAACGCCATAAACGGATTTAGGAAACGTACCTTTCCGGATGTTATGGCATCCACGTTATTCTTTATGTTTTCCGCGTAAGATGTTACGATCGGGCAGTTGTAATGGTTGTTTGAATCCGGGAATTCATTCCTTTCATAGGGAACACAGGGGTAGAAAATGAAATCCGGTTCTTCTTTTATCAGCCATTCGATATGACCGTGAGCAAGCTTTGCGGGATAACATTCCGATTCACTCGGAATTGATTCGATGCCCAGTTCGTAAATCTTTCTGTTTGATGCCGGTGAAATAATAACCGAGAACCCCAGTTCCTTAAAGAAGGTCGCCCAGAAAGGATAGTTTTCATACATGTTAAGAACACGGGGTATTCCCACCGTTCCGCGCTTTGCTTCCTCTTTTGAAAGCGGCTCGTAAGAAAACATCTTTTCCATCTTATATTCGTAAAGATTAGGAATATTGTCCTTGTTCTTTTCCTGTCCGAGACCTTTTTCGCATCTGTTCCCCGTGATAAAACGTCTGTTGTCGTTAAAGAGATTTATCGTAAGAAGACAATGGTTCATACAGCCCTGGCAGCGTGTAAGCTTTGTCTTAAACGTAAGATCGTTTATCTCATCAATGGAAAGCATGGTTGTTTCTTTGCTGTCCGCATATCTTTCCCTGGCAATAAGCGCTGCGCCGAAAGCACCCATAATACCGGCGATATCCGGACGCGTCGCCTCAACACCCGAAATCTTTTCAAAAGATCTTAAAACCGCATCGTTATAGAAGGTTCCTCCCTGAACAACAACATTTTCACCAAGGTCCTTGGGATCGGAAAGTTTGATAACCTTAAAAAGAGCATTCTTTATTACGGAATATGCAAGTCCGGCGGAAATATCGGAAACGGAAGCGCCTTCCTTCTGCGCCTGCTTAACCTTTGAATTCATAAACACCGTACATCTTGTTCCAAGATCGATGGGGTGCTTGGCAAAAAGCGCTTCTTTCGCAAAGTCCTGAACGGAAAAATTAAGGGACTTTGCAAAGGTTTCGATAAAGGATCCGCAGCCGGAAGAACATGCTTCGTTAAGCTGTACGGAATCAACAGTCTCGTCCTTTATTTTTATGCATTTCATGTCCTGACCACCAATGTCGAGGATACAGTCTACTTTCGGGTTAAAGAAGGCAGCTGCATAATAATGGGCAACGGTCTCAACTTCTCCCTCTTCCAGCTTAAGAGCGGATTTTAAGAGCGCCTCACCGTAACCGGTAGAACATGAATGTACGATCTTCGCTTCTTTGGGAAGTTTTTTATAGATATCCTGCAGCGCTCCGATGGACGTTGTAAGCGGACTTCCGTTGTTGCTGCTGTAGAATGAATACAGAAGGGTTCCGTCTTCGCCCACAAGAGCAAGTTTTGTCGTTGTTGAACCGGCATCGATACCCAGATAACAGTTTCCCTTATACGTCGAAAGATCACCCGTTGTGACGTGGTTGTTTCCGTGACGGTTAAGGAATTCCTTATACTCGTTCTCATCCTTAAACAGAGGATCCATACGTGCGACTTCAAACTCCATATGGATTTCCGTCGAGAGTTTTTCTATGAGTTCGGAAAGCATCTCGTTCTTCTTTTCGTCGAAATTCAGAGCGGATCCTATTGCCGCAAAAAGATGGGAGTTTTCCGGGATTATCGTGTGTTCCGCATCCAGTTTTAAGGTGCGGATAAAAGATTCGCGGAGCTGATCCAGGAAGTGAAGCGGACCACCGAGAAAGGCAACATGTCCGCGGATCGGTTTCCCGCAAGCAAGACCGGAAATTGTCTGGTTTACCACGGCCTGAAAGATGGACGCGGAAAGGTCCTCACGGGTTGCGCCTTCGTTTATGAGAGGCTGTATATCCGTTTTTGCAAAAACACCGCAACGCGCCGCTATGGGATAGATAGCCTTATAATCCTTTGCATATTCGTTAAGACCGGAGGCATCCGTCTGGATAAGAGATGCCATCTGATCGATGAAAGAACCCGTACCTCCGGCACAGATCCCGTTCATTCTCTGTTCAATATTTCCGTTTTCAAAATATATGATCTTTGCGTCTTCGCCGCCCAGTTCTATGGCAACATCCGTCTTCGGAGCATAAAACTCCAGCGCCGTGGACACAGCGACAACTTCCTGATTAAAAGGAACTTCAAGATGCTTTGCAAGAGTAAGCCCGCCGGATCCCGTTATCATCGGGGACACGGAGATATCCTCCGTTATGTCGTAGGCTTTTTCCAGAAGTGTTTTAAGAGTCTCCCTTATATTTGCAAAATGTCTTTCGTAGTCGGAAAAGATAAGGTTGTTTTCCTCATCCAAAAGCGCAATTTTTACTGTTGTTGAGCCGATATCGATACCCAATTTGTACATATTCTTTCTCCTTTACACAATCCGTCGTATTATAATAGGAGAAATCCGTTTTTTCCATATACAAATTGCCGAAAGTGAAAATAAAAAGCCTAAAAGATACCCTTTATGGCTTCCGTAAACGGCGGCTTAAGCACGCCGTACTCAGTAACTATGCCGGATATAAGATCCGCGTCGGTAACGTCGAATGCCGGGTTGTAAACCTTTATATCTTTGGGAGCCATCCTCTTTTCGTACCAGAGTTCCGTCACTTCCTTCGGATTTCTCTCTTCGATATGTATCTCGTTTCCGTTTCTCGTTGCAGGATCTATCGTCGATCTGGGCGCGCATACATAAAACGGAATGTTATATCTCTTTGCGGCCGTTGCAAGAAGCGAGGTTCCGATCTTGTTTGCCGCATCGCCGTTTGCCGCAATGCGATCCGCTCCCACAAACACTGCGTTTACCCATCCCTTTTTCATTACGGATGCGGACATGTTATCGCAGATCAGAGTTGTGTCTATCCCGCTTTTCGACAGTTCGAATGCCGTAAGTCTTGCGCCCTGGAGGAGAGGTCTTGTTTCGTCACAGAAAACTTTGATATTAAGCCCCTTTTCTTTTGCGAGATACATAGGCGCGGTAGCCGTGCCGTAGCGCACGGTTGCAAGACGTCCGGCGTTACAATGGGTTATTATCCCGTCTCCGTCTTTTATAAGCGTAACACCGTTTTCGCCGATCTTTTTACAAGTCTCTATATCCTCTTCATAAATTGATATTGCTTCTTTTTTAAGGACGCTTAAAAATCTTTCCCGAAAATTTTTCTCTTTAACCTGTGCTTCTTTTAACAAAACACTTTCCATACGCTTCAATGCCCAGGAAAGATTGACCGCGGTCGGTCTTGCGGAGTCAAGATAGTCTTTTTGGCGCTTAAATTCAATAATAAAGCTGTCCCTGTCTTCCTCCCTGTTGTTAAGAGAAAGAACATACATGGAAAGCGCTGCAAAGACACCGATCGCAGGCGCCCCACGGACCTGAAGGAGATATATGGCATCATACATCTCCTTCTCTTCCGTAAGGGATAAGATCTTTACCTCGTTCGGAAGAAGCGTCTGGTCTATTATAAGGACCGAGTCGCCTTCGTCACTGAGGCGCACCGTATCCAGATTTTTGAATTCTTTGTCAATTGATGATATAGGCATATCTGTTCTCCGTGCAGTTTACCTTTTGCTTTACTTTGCAAGCAAAAGCATTATCTTATTGGATCTCTTTATGAATTCCGTCATTTCCTCCGGAGCAAGGGGCTTGTTTGAAAGCATCGCAAGGTCATAAAGCTGGCAGCAGAAATCATTGACATTCTCATTATCTTTATTGTTTAAGATGTACTGCACAAGTTCGTTATCCGCGTTAAGTACAAGGGTCTCTCCGCCCATGCCGAACATATTGGGATCCATTCCGGGCGCTGCATACATCTTCATCATATCCTGCATACGGCGAGTCTCTTCGGAAAGAGTTATCATGGATGAGATTTCCTTGTTCTTAAACTTCTGAACCTTAACATCAAGATTATCTTTTCCGAGAGCCTTCTTAAAGATCTCCGTAAGGGAATCCGTTGTTTCCTTAAGATCTTCCTCGGATGTCTCTTCCACGGATTCTTCCGTAACATCCGCATCGATTCTAAGGAATCTGTAGTTCGGATTTCTCTGCTCAAGCTGGGTGATGAATGAAGTATCGATGTTATGGTCAAGGATAACAGCATTCATGTTCTGCTCTTTGAACATGTTTACATACTGGCTCTGCTGGTTCATATCCGTGACATAGAAGACCTTCTTCCTCTTATCCGTTTCGTCTTCGTCTTCCATGCGGTCCGGTTCGTCAATATCTTTATCTTCGTCAACGACTTCGGCTTCAACCTTCTCTCCGTTTTCGTCGGTTGCCTCGCCCGCTTCTTCCTTATTTTCTTCCTCTTTCTTTAAGAGTTCCGGAAGTGTGGTATACTCTCCGTTGATATCCTTAAAGAGGATATAGTCGTTCATCTTGTCACAGAACTTGTTGTCACGGAGGCAGCCGTATTTAATGAACGGACTAATGTCATCCCAGTACTTCTCATAGCTTTCCTTGTCCGTCTTGCACATTCCGGTAAGCTTGTCGGCAACCTTCTTGGTGATATACTCTTCTATCTTCTTAACAAAACCGTCGTTCTGAAGCGCCGAACGGGATACGTTAAGAGGAAGATCCGGGCAGTCTATAACACCCTTAAGGAGAAGAAGGAATTCCGGAATGACTTCCTTGATGTTATCCGCGATAAATACCTGATTGTTGTAAAGCTTTATCGTTCCTTCGATGGTATCGTATTCCATATTGATCTTCGGGAAGTAAAGAATGCCCTTTAAGTTAAAGGGATAATCCATGTTAAGATGGATCCAGAAAAGCGGCTCCTTATAATCCTTGAAGACTTTACGATAGAATTCTTTATATTCATCATCCGTGCACTCGCTGGGAGATTTTGCCCAAAGCGGAGTTGTGTCGTTAAGAGGCACCGGACGCTTTACGATCTTAAGTTTGTCCTTTGCGGGAGAAACTTCCACTGTCTCTTTGCTGCCGTCTTCATTCTCCTTTTCTTCCGTCTTCGCGTCCTCATGTATCTCTTCTATAACGACGTCCGTATCACGCTTGTCTTCTTTATCTATGGTCTCATATTCTTCCGGTGCGCCCTTCTTCGTAAGATAAATCTCCGTGGGCATGAAGGAACAGTATTTCTCGATGATCTCACGAACACGGTATTCGTTTGCAAACTCGAGACAGTCCTCGTTAAGATGAAGTGTGATCGTGGTTCCCACTTCTTTTCTGTCACCGTCCTTCATGGTAAACTCGGTACCGCCGTCACATTCCCAATGAACGGGTGTCGCATCCTTCTGATAGGAAAGGGTATCGATATCAACCGTGTCGGATACCATGAACGCGGAATAGAAACCGAGACCGAAATGTCCGATGATCTGATCTTCGTTTGCCTTGTCCTTATATTTTTCAAGGAAGTCCGTTGCGCCGGAAAAAGCAATCTGATTAATGTATTCCTCAACTTCGTCCGCCGTCATTCCGAGACCGTTATCCGTAAACTTTAAGGTCTTGTCTTCGGGACTTACTTCTACGCTTATCTTTGCCTTGTAATCCGAAGGAGACTCATACTCTCCCATCATCTCAAGCTTCTTTAATTTTGTGATCGCATCACATCCGTTACTTATAAGCTCTCTTACGAAAATATCATGATCGGAATAGAGCCATTTCTTAATGACCGGAAAGATATTCTCGCTTGTGATTGAAAGATTACCTCTTTTCTCACCCATTGTTAATTCACTCCTTTTTTCTAAATATTCGGGCAAAACTACCGCCCGTTATTCTCCGAGAAACTATATTACTCCTCCGGTTATGCAAAGTCAACAAAAAATTAGCACTCTTTTAAAGAGAGTGCTAACAATCCTGTTCCTATTCCTTTTTTCAGATGGTTTTCCAAAGGTATCTTATCAGTTCATCCTTTGTGGTACTCTTTAAAATATAGCCTTTCGGTCTTAACGCCATAACCCGTTCAACTCCTTCTTTGGTTCCCACTCCCGTCAGGAATACGACCGGTATATCCGCCAGTAAGGGCTCGCTCTTTAACATCTCAAAAACCTGGGGTCCGTCCACTATGGGCATCTCGTAATCAAGAAGAATTAGATCCACCCTGTTCTTCATAAGAAACGTTATTGCCTGCATTCCTGCAACAACGACGTTTACGTTATATAAATCTTTTAGCCATTCACGGACCATCTTTGCATATGCGGGATCGTCGTCAACAATAAGTATCTTCTTCTTTTCGCTTACCACCGTAGGCGTAAATCCGGAGCTAGCGGTTTCACCGGAAGTATTGCCCGCAGGAGCTCCATCGACGGAAGGCGTACCGCCTCCCAAAGGCGCGTTCGCTTTTGCTCCCACTGATTCCCCCTTTTTCAGTTTTTCATAAATATCTTCGACAAGTTCGAGAAGTTTATCCATGTCCACCGGGCGATCCACCCAGGTGTCATTAAAAAAAGCCGGGACGTAATTAATGATATCATCGTAATGTTTTCTTTCTCCCAAAAGGATCTTTGTCCCGCCGCCTTCACGTATTAACTTTTCGGTCTCGGGAAGCATCCTTGAATCCCTGAAACTTACGGATGCATCTCCCGGAAGATACAAAAGAAAAATCTTCGCGCGTTCAACATTTCCTTTCACCGTTCTCGGATCCTCATCGCAGCTGAACACGAACCATCCGTTTTCCGTGAATTTCTTTTCGATTCCACGTAAAACGATGCTTTCCTTATCACGAACGATAACGATTCTCTTTTCGATACTCATCTTAAATCTCCTTGATCATAACTAACTTATCTTATGCATTTCTTCGCGCGTCGATTATATCTGTAACTTTATCGTATAAAAACTTGGAAGCCGCATCCTTAAGCTTTGCATAGTCATCCCTGTATTCTTCGGGGAAGGAATAATCCTTCGTAAATTCAAATACGTTTTCCATTCTGTCGCAGTCCATATCCTCCGCCGCAGCATAGAGTTCCTCGTAGAATTCTTTTATAATATCTTCATCTGCAACAGGCTTATCCTCCGCTATATCCTCTTTGGGGAAGATCTTTTCAAGAGGTATGGCAAACTGTCTGTATTCACGAATAAAGCTTTCATGATGCTGCTTTATATAATCTATGTCATTTCTCTTTCCGGCCTCCTCAAGTCTCGATGCTTCTTCCGCAAGCCCCGGAGCGCCTATGATCCTTGCGGAACTCTTCAGGGCATGAACGCGGACAGTATAACTCTTCCAGTCGCTTTCATGGAAGTAACCTTCAAGTTCGTAAGAAATATCGTCCATTGAGTCGTGAAAAACCTGTAAGAGTGTCTTATAGGATTCCGGCGACCCGCCGTTATTACGGATACCTCTTTCGACATCGAAAAACGTATACTCGGTAAGAGGCAAAAGATCATCCGGTATTACGATCTTATCCAAAGCCTCCGTTTTCCTTTTTTCTTTTTCAACAAACCGGACTTTTTCCGACGGAAGGAATTTTATGATAAGATCTTCCAACGCATCCGGATCTATCGGTTTATTTATATAATCGTCAAACCCCTCAGCAATATATCTCTCCCTCGCGCCGGATATTGCATTTGCCGTA
This sequence comes from Lachnospiraceae bacterium, assembly GCA_017418645.1. Taxonomy (GTDB): domain Bacteria; phylum Bacillota; class Clostridia; order Lachnospirales; family Lachnospiraceae; genus FD2005. The sequence continues at coordinate 13,962 of JAFOND010000070.1, forward strand.
AGACATATTATCGGAGTTTTTTGATTAATGCATTCGTCGTTTTCTCTTATGTCATGCAAGACTTCGATACCGTCCTTTCCCGGCATCATATGATCGAGAAAGATGATATCGTATTTGTTTCTCTTTGCGACAAGAACCGCATCTTCTCCACCGTCCGCGGTGTCGATCCATACTTCGTTTCTCTTTGTAAGATTCTTAAAGACGATAAGATTCATGGGATTGTCGTCCACAACAAGGATATGCGCGGTTGGCGCAAGAAAAGTTTTTTCGACGGATTCCTTATTGTCCTTTTCGGAAAGAACCTTTTCATAGTCCTCTTTGTTTTCCGAAACCGCAAGGAGTTCGTCTACAAATTCAAGAAGCTTCATTCCCGCGGATTTTATGTTTTCCGAATGTGAAAGGATTGCAGGGTCCCTGCTTTCCCGTATTATCATCTCGTTAAATCCCAGGACCACATTTATTGGGGTTCTGAGTTCATGGGACATATTGGACAGGAACAGGGATTTGGCCTCATTCTGCGCAACGGCCTTATCCGTAATAATGCTTCGTTTTATGATTCCCATCATGATCGCACTTATCATAATTATGATAAGAACTATTATGGCTATTGTTATAAAGACCAGTCTGTTGAGAGATCCGAGTTCCTGCGAGGAATTCTTTACGGAAATACATCTCCAATCGTCAAGAAAAGGTGCGCAATATACAATATACTTTGTACCCTCATATTCAATGTCAAAGAAATCGTTTCCGGTTTCCATTATGGTGCTGAAAATAAGCGCCCCAAGACTTCCGTCTTCCTTGCTGTATTCCTTCCCGACTTCATTGATATCGGAATGTGTGACAACCGTTCCGTCCCCGTCAATAACCATCTCTATATCGGCATTTTCAAATCTTACTATCTCCTCAGTAAGCGTCTGCATCTTGTCCAGGGACACGTCTACGGAGATGACACTCTGCTTGTCGCTTAACGTTTTACCTATGGCAAGCATTGTATTTCCGGATTGTACGTCAACATAAGGCTCAAGGATCGTGATCTTCCCCTTGTTTCCCATGGGTTTTTGATACCAGGGACGGGCTGTGGCATCATAATCTTCCGGCGGGACCCAGTTTGTTCCCGAATAGAATCTTCCGTTTATATATCCGTAAAGTCCGGTCATGTTTTCATTTACGGACTTTCTTACGGCAGTGGACTGTGCCACAAGATAGTCCTGAATCTCTTTTTCGGATCTGTTCTCCGCAAGCATCTCATCAAGAGTATATGCGGCAATATTAACAATATCCGTATTGGTGGAAAGATACTTGTCGAATTCGTCGGCGGATTTACTTGCCGATATCTTTCCGTCCTTTATTATACTGTTGGTTCTCTCCGTATAGACCATACGGTAAAACAGGACCACAACCGCAATAAAAAACGCTATCACAAAAAAACCCGCCAGATATGTTTTCATCAGTGTGCTGTTCCATTTAATCTTTTTTTCTTTAGTGTTCATTAAGAAAGCTCCTTAAAAGATTATGTCATTTTCGTAAAAAGTAACTTTGTATTCTTTGGATTCCTCAGTGCAGTCCCATTTGTTTATAACGCGGGAAGTAACCGTATCAACATCGTGATACTCCGCAAGTTCCGGCAAAAGTACAAAAAACTGGTTTTTTCTGTTTTGCATTATAACATCGCTTTTCCTGAGAGAATTCCTCAGGATATCAAGAAACCGGTCCGTGGGATATTCCAAAGACGGGTCATCGTTTTTATACGTTGGATTGATGGAAAAGATCACACAGGCGGCAGGTTTTTTGTTTCTCATATTAAAACGCATAACAAACCTGTAAACATTTCCGAAGGCATCCGGGCTAAGAAAAAGCGCACTGTTTCCGATGTTTCTCTCCTGCATTATCTTGAGAACCCTGTCCATTTCTTTCTCCGGGTCGTTCGCAATTTCTTCTCTGAGTTTTTCCCTGTCGCTGTAGAAAGAATAAGCATGTTTACCGTTTTTCTTTGCCTTATAAAGAGATGTGTCCGCTTTTTCGAAGACGTCTTCATAATCCCTTCCGTATAAGGGAACGGAAACTGCGCCTACCGAAACCCCCAGAGGGATTCCGTGTCCTTCTCCCATAATAATCGTTGCTTCAAGGGAAAGTTCCGCATTAATATTATGCGTAAGAGTGGCAACCCTGGATTCTTCCGTAACTCCCGGAAGGAATACCATAAATTCGTCTCCGCCGATACGGGTCTGTATATCGTTATCTCTCGTGTTCTTTCTTACGATATTTGAAAACGCTACAAGAACCTTATCTCCGGCATCATGCCCGAAAAGATCGTTTACAAGTTTAAAGTTGTCAAGATCAAGGATCATCAGCATTCCTTCCGTATCCCTGACCGCTTCCGAAACCTTTTCCGTTCCGCTTGCCTTGTTTAAAAAACCGGTAAGCTTATCGGTCATAACTTCTTCGGATAAAGATTCAATCTTCCTGTTATTGCTTATGGCATTAACAATACGTCTTATGGATACGTCTTTTACAAGGGGCTTTCGGATAAAATCCGCTGCTCCCGCCATGAGTCCCTGTCTTTCTATCTCAACCTCTTCCTCACCGGTTAGAAAGATAACGGGTGTATAGTTTCTTTCCATTTCTTCTTCGAGTTTTCTAAGCCTGTCAAAGGTTTCAAACCCGTCAAGTCCCTGCATCATAACATCCAGAAGTATAATATCCGGATCGTGTTTATGCATATATTTTAAAAGATCTTCTCCCGATCGAAGACAGCTTACGCGCATTCCGTCGTCCGTAAGTATCTTCCTTGCGCTCATCAGACTTGTCGCATCATCATCGACTACGGCAATATGAAATTCCATTACTTAGTCCATTCCCTTCTTTATCGCATTCTCTGCTTCTTTTTGTATGTCCGGATTGAATGAAAGCATAGGCTTTTCATCCTTTCCTTTAATTCTGCGATCAATATAATTTCTTGTAAGCCTGATTATAACCGGTGTTTGCGAAATAAGCCCTATAAGATTCGGTATCATCATAAGTCCGTTAAAGGTATCGCTTATATCCCAGGCAAGATTCGACTCCATAACAGCGCCGAAAATGATAAGCATAATAAAAACAATCCGATATATTTTAGCACAAGTCAATCCAAAAAGGTACTCCGTAACTTTTGCGCCGTAATATGACCATCCCATAACGGTTGTAAAGGCAAAAAACGTTATGGCAAGAACAACGAACCACTCGCCCGGTTTACCGAGGCTTGCGCCGAAGGCTTTTGTAACAAGTGTTGCGTCATTCATTCCTTCCTTTACAAGTCCCGTGCTTAAATCTATTGCTCCGGAACTTAAGATTACTATAGCCGTCATCGTACAGATAACAATAGTATCCAAAAAAACTTCGGCAATTCCCCAGAGTCCCTGTTTTACCGGTTCTCTTGCGCAGGTGTTGCTGTGTACCATAACGGAAGATCCCAGTCCCGCTTCGTTTGAAAACACACCTCTTTTGCAACCGTTTTTTATGGTGTTAAAAGCGAGCTGTACCGCTGTTCCCGCTGCGCCGCCCGCAGCTGCCTTCGGACCCAGCGCAAATTTAAATACTGCGGAAAATACCGCCGGTAACACTCCCAGATGCATTAATATCACAAGGAGACATCCCATGAAATAAGCAATGGCCATAAACGGCACAAGCTTTTCGGAAACCGCGGCAAGTCGCCTGAAACCTCCCATGATGATAAGCGCGGTAGCGGCCATAAGAACAAGACCTATCGTGATATCAGCCTTTGAAAATCCGAACAGCGTTCCCATATCCATATCCGAAAGGAAGGTTTCTCCGAAGTTTATCGTAATCTTATTGATCTGTCCCATATTTCCGATACCGAAGGATGCAAGCACCGTAAATACACAGAATAAGATACCGAGCGCACGTCCCAGTTTTTTGCAATGTTTTATGGAGCCCAATCCGTCCTGAAGATAATACATGGGGCCACCGGACCATGCGCCTTCCGAATTTCTTCTTCTGTAATAAATGCCCAGAACGTTTTCGGAATACTTGACCATCATACCGAAGAATGCGGCAACCCACATCCAAAAGACCGCGCCTGCGCCACCGACACAGATTGCGGTTGATACCCCGGCAATGTTTCCGGTTCCGATCGTTGCGGTAAGGGCGGTACAAAAAGCACGAAACTGTGAGAGCGCGCCCGCATCGTTTATAACACGGCCCTTAGTCTTTATTATCCCGAAAGTCTCTTTGAACCAGTGCCCGGCATGCGTCACCTGGAAGAAGCCCGTTATAACCGTACATAAAAGTCCCGTTCCGAGAAGCAGAATAAGTCCGAAAGTTCCCCATGCAAAGGAATTTACCGCATCATTAACTTTGATAATTAAATCCAATATATTTTGTCCCAAAACCGTTCCTTATCCTCTCATCACTCAAAAAGACCGGATAAGCCTTCATAATCAAAAGCATCCAATTTATCTTTTATCTCTTTTATCTTATCTTTTTCGCTTTCCGGCAGCCTGTAATCTTCAAGCTCGCGGAGCACCTCTTCGATCGTATCGCAATCCATATTTTCCGCCGCCTTTTTTATCTCCTCGTAAACCGTTTCGATAAGGCATTTGTCCGCAAGAGGTTTATCCGGATTCTCTTCCGTATCAGCTTCTTCCTCCGGGAAAACACTTTCTTTTAACTGTTCTACCAAGGCAATGTAATCCTTCATAAAAGAATCGTGATTATTCTTTATAAACGCCGTATTATCTTCTTTTCCGGCCATTTCCAGCGCAAGCGCCTTATCCGACAGTTCAAGCGCTCCGATAAGTTTTGCGGAACTCTTAAGGGCATGGATCTTTATCGTGTAGTCCTTCCAGTTTTCGTTTTCATAGAAACCGTTGAGTTCCCCGGATTTAACCGGTGCGGATTCATAAAAGATCTTCAGCACGGACTTAAACGCATCTTCGGATCCGCTGTTTTGCAGGGCAACATCAGCGTCGATAAACTCTATTTTTTCATACCATTTTTCTTCTTCCGCCGGCTTATTTGTACTCTCTGCCGTTGTCACTTCCTTTTTATCGCTTGCCGTTTCTTCTTCCGGCTCGTCAATCCCATCATCCTTAATGGTTTCAAATAATGTGCCAAGGTTATATGATTTATTCGATTTTACAAAGTAAAGAATACCGAAAGCTCCCGGTCCGCAGTTGGAAGAAATCGCAGCGGATGCCGGTTGAAATACAATGTTTTCAAAATACGCCATCTTGCTTATTTCCTCGCCTATCCATTTTAACGTCTCCTGCGGAACATCCGCATAAGTTACGAAACAAACATCCGAATCCGGAATAATATCCACGGGAAAAGCATCACTGATATATTTTCTGTATGCCCGGGCCGTGCTTCCCAGATGGATCCTTCCGCGTCCCGAAACATCATCCTTAAACTTAAGGCTCGGATGCAGGTTAAAGGACTTTGCGATCCTGTGTACCCTTGTACCTATAAGTCCTTTTTTCGCCATATAATCCGTTGTGTCAATGATGAAACTGCATTTCAAACGCTTCTTTGCGGTTTCCAGTTCCTTAACTATATCCTCGGCGGAAACTCCCTGCTGCGCCAGTCTGTAAGCTATCAGCACAAGGATCCCCGTTGCGGAAGATAAACACTCCGAGTTTACTATCGAAACATTATCAAAAGACTTTGCAGCCTCGCACGCGCGGTCGTAATCCGCGCTCATGCTTGTCGTAATTGATATATGTATAAGATGATGAGCCCGCTTTAAGGTATCCGCAAAGAAGTCCGTATATGCCCCCACTCCCGGAGGAGAAGAAGTTACATTCTTTCCGCTGCTCAGATAACGGATCAGTTCTCCCGAGCTCATCTGCACGCCGTCTTTAAAAACACCTTCTTCCGTTTGGATAAGGAACGGAAGTATGGGAAGCCTTAATTTCTTGATAATACTGTCCGGAATATCGCTCATACTTGTTGTTGTGATTATTACCGGAGTCTTTCTTGCATATCCCGTGGCTGTGTTTATATCTTCACGCATATGAACCGATTTTCCGGTAAGTATAAGCTTATCCTTCGAGATATGTTTTATCAGCGTATCTTCCAGGACTGCGCCGGATACAGGCTTAACAAGATATCCGTCAAATCCGGCTCTTGTATAAAGATCCCTGTTACTGCTTCCGGCATTTGCGGTGAATACGATAACCGGGGTCGATCTGTTAAGGCCGCCTTCCTGACTTCTTAATTTTCCAAGACATTCGATACCGTCCATTTCCGGCATAAGATGGTCCATAAGGATAACGTCGTAACGGACCATTACCGAAAGATCCAAAGCTACCTTTCCGTTTACCGCGGTATCTACTATTATCTCGGTATCGGAAAGAAGTTTTCTTTCAACTTCCAGGTTCATTTCGTTATCGTCAACAATAAGAATCCTGGCATCCGGAGCCTTGAAACTGCTTTCGTATTTTTCTTTTCTTCCGGTCTGTATGTTTTCTATATTAAGTTCGCCGATGCTTGTTGCATCCGATATTCCCTGTCTTATGGTTACCGTAAAAGTTGAGCCCTCACCGTAAACACTGTTTACGGATATGGTTCCTTCCATTAGTTCCACAAGCTGTTTAACAATGGAAAGACCAAGCCCCGTTCCCTCGATATATCTGTTCTTTTCTTCATCAACACGCTTAAAAGCGTCAAAGAGATTCGGCAAGGCTTCTTTCTTGATTCCCATTCCCGTATCGGTAACGGAAATGTTAAGAAGCGCCGTCTTGTCGTCCGCCATCTCATTCTCAATATGAAGGGAAACCGAGCCCTCCGTAGTATATTTTATGGCATTGTTAAGAATGTTTATAAGGATCTGTTTTATACGGACCTCGTCACCGTACAGTACAGACGGGACTTTCGGATCCACGCTCACGTCAAACCTTAATCCTTTGTCGTGGGCCTTTATCCAGATCATGTTCACGATCTCGGAAAGCATATCGGAAACGCGATAATCCACGGGAACAATATCCATGCTTCCGGCTTCCATCTTTGAAAAATCAAGGATATCGTTTATGAGAGCAAGGAGCATCTTTCCTGCGCCCTGTATTCCGGATGCATCCCGAACTATCTCTTCGTTTGCGCTCTCCTCCCTAAGTATAAGTTCGTTAAGTCCGAGAATGGAGTTTATCGGAGTTCTGATCTCGTGGCTCATGCTTGAAAAGAACCGGTTCTGCGCACGCGTTAACTCTTCTGCTTTTTCCGCCTCATTTTTTGCTCTTTTGTTCTCATCAATAAACATAAGGTTCTGTGCCCATGTCATAACGAAACAGAGAATCCCCACAAGGATTATCGATATAAAGGAATCCGCAAAAAACATCTTTCTGGAATGTACGGATGCCAGCCTCGGATAATAATACGATATCGTATAACAGATGAATGATACTACAAAAAGCACCGAAAACAGAATGATGCGCCATTTACCCGAGATAACAAGACCTACGTATAAAAACGTAAATACGATCCAGATGAATCCGCCTCCTTCAACGCCTCCTCCCAGGAAGAAAAGTCCCGGCACAACAAGAAAAACCAGTCCGGCGGCAACGGAGCCTATCGCAAATTTCAGTTTATTTCTGTAAAAGCACACTATAGATACTACCGGAACGTATATCATAACTCCGACAATAAGAACGATTTCCCTAATGTTTTCTCTTGTTATAATGTCTCCGATAAGAGCAATTGTAACCGTCACTTCAGCTATAAACGTAAGAAGCAGGAACAGTCTTTCGGAAAAGTTCCTTTCCGGATCCATAATGGCATCCCGGAAGTCTTTTATGATATTTCTTTTACTCATGCCTGCTCACCTCCCGTCAACTCATTTTTTTCGGGAAGCACCTGCAGCATTACCCTTTCAAAATCCGGTGTGTAGATCGGCTTTGCGATGAACCCGTCAAAGCCTTCCCTTACAAACATTTCCCTTGCGCCGGAAACAACATTTGCGGTAAGGGCTATAACTATGGCTTTTCTGTTCATTTCCACCGCCGCCTCTTTTATAAGCTTCATAGCCTCAACACCGTCCATCTCCGGCATCATATGATCCATAAAGACTACATCGTAATCTCCCGCACGATATTTCTTTATTGCTTCTTTTCCGCTGTTTGCCGTCTCCGTTATCATCTCATAATCCGAGAAAAGGCTGCTTGCAACAACAAGATTCATGGGTTCATCATCAACTATAAGGGCCTTAACGCCCTTAAATACCGGTTTTTCCACGGAATCGGCATATTCAATATTCTTTGCGTCTCTTCCTTCGTTTAATATCTTTACTACCGGGTACGCATACAGGGGTTTGGGCATAACCATAACCCTGCTTCCGGGATTCGGTTTAAATCCCGAATGCGCGGAAACCGCAATAACAATATCGCCCTTACTTAATTCATCAAAGTATGCGGCGTTCTCTTCGTACTCTTCCTGTCCCATAAATATAAAAGTAACATTAAGTTTATCTCTCAGTCGTTCAAGATCCTTTATCGTTTCCGAAGAATACAGCGGGACACGGATTCCGCTTGCAAGGTTTGTTGCCATATACCTGTAGAAATCCCTGACCCTGGGTACCTGATATTTATCTGATCTTACATGGAAAAGGATATCTCCCTTAAAATCCTTCGATAAAGCAAGACACGGCGTTTCGTCCGAAACCTTCTGAGGCAGGGTAACACGGACCATTGTGCCGGTTCTCTTTTCGCTTTCTATCTTAACAAATCCGCCCATTCTGTGAGCAAATCCGTATACGATAAAGAGTCCCAGGCCGATTCCGCCTGAACTCCTGTTTCTCCTCTTGTTTACCTGATACAGACCTTCGGAGACGGATTCGATATCCGACTGTCCCATTCCGACACCCGTATCTTCCATTTCTATTACGAGATTCACTCCGTAATCCGTCTTTTCCGATGAAAGCTTAACATATATTCCACCGTATTTTGTAAACTTAACGGCATTTTCAAGAAGATGTCTGAATATCTTATGAAGCTTTTTTATATCACCTTTCAGCATGGTCGGAACGGAAGGCGACATATCGACAACAAGTTCAAGATCGTTGTTATCGATCATCCTGAAACTTGTCACAACATCATTTATGAGCGATGTGCTCATATAATCCTCTTCTTCCAGCAGAATGCTGTTTCTTTTACATTCCGTATAATCCGAGATATCTTCTATCTGAAAGGCAAGTCGTATTCCGGCATCCTTTATTGAATATGCCTCGTCTCCCGCCCTTCTTTTTATCATGAGATCCGACATTCCGTTTACGACGTTTACCGGAGTTCTCAGTTCATGGGAGATATTTGAAAGAAAGTCCTCCATATCCGCATCGTTAAACTCTATCCTCTCCTCCATTCTTTTTCTGGCTTCAATGGCCTCGACACGGTCGCTTATTATCTTGTTGCACAGCATATAGATAAAAAGGCAGAGCAGAACATGAAGCACCAGTCTTGAAACATAAAGCGGATTATTAGACAGAAATCCGTCTTCCTGTATGTACAGAAGCTGAATAAACAGAAGCACAACGTATTCGGAAATGAACACATCCATCATGATCTTACGGTCAAAGAAGGAAAAGCTTACCATACCGAATGAAACCAGCACAAAAATATCAAAAATACTTGTCGCGTGGATTCCATGGAAGAATATGGCAAGGACGGCATATATGAAATACAGGGCCGTTCTTGTCTTATAATCCGGCTTTTCTCTTATGTTCACCACCCAAAGATAGATTATCGCAACGATCGCGAGGGGCGGGACCCAAAATTCCCAATGCAAAAAAATGCTTACTATTGTGATTCCTATGCAAGCCGCAGTCAAAAGCAACAGGATAAAGTTCTCGTTTTTTCTTTCTCTCATATCAATGCAATCCGCTTCTTTTCATTTATATCCTATCAAAGGGTATCAAACTTGTTCCAGTCAAATTCATCGGTATACCAGGCTATTCCCTCCTGTACCCAGCCGATGCCGGCAAGATGCTCATATTCCGCTTTATTCTCCGTAAAATGATGCGTTCCGGTTACAGCATTCGGATTATAAAGTTTATAAACCGGTTTATTATTCAGAGGTCCGCTGTAGGCAGTAACGCCTTCAAAATTCCATCCCGCATCGATAAGAGAAACAACTTCTCCGTAGTTCATCGTATAATGATGATCTCCGGCATTCGGATTATACATACGATATATGGGTTTATCGGAGATTGCCGGGGTTACGAACCCGACTTCCTCCTGAGACCATCCCGCAGCTCCGAGAGAATCATATTCGGCTTTGTTTGAAGTATAAAAATGTTCACCTGTATGTTTGTTATACAGACGATATACATTGGTTTCGGACGTGACATTATACTTTATATCTTTAACGGGATAATTAAGCGTCAGCGTAACAAACCATGCTTCCTCCGACGGATTCTCAAGCCTGTCAACTGTGAGCGGCTGATACAGTTTTGGCATTCCGGAAGAAAGCGGTGAAGGATAATAAATCCCGTTTTCATGGTCTTTCCAATAATACAAACTCTTTATATTTTTTACGGGTTTATCTCCCTCAAACTGTTCAACCGTAAGATCTCCCACAAGAAATGTATCGTTTCCTCCGGTATTCACGCTATCCGAAAGAGTAAAACTAAAATCGGCAACAGAATGCTCAGGAATAACTATATCCGTAACATACGGCTCGTTTCCCTTCCATTCCGTTGTACCCCAAACAGCAGTAAACGTCACATCCCTGACAATGTCGGCATCCTCATCCATATAATATTTTCCGTCATCGGACTTCCACCCCGTAAGCATAAGCCCTTTTCTGTTTATCGGAAGGTTATTCATGTTCAGACCGAAAGAACCGTCCTTTTCGACATTGAAGCAGTATTCGTCTTCCTCTTCCCTGAAATAGTCTATTAAAGAGTCCTTGCTGCTTGAATAGCCTATACTGGTGCAATCAAAATATGAATCCTCTCCCGGCTTAAGAGTTACAACATAAGCATCGATCCAGTTCGCATATATTCTCTGACCGTCGTAGGGAATAAACTCATAAGGATCTTCGATAGGTTGTCTTCCCTCTTTATCAATGCTCCAGTTTTTAAAGAGTCTGTGCGGATTTTGCGGGATTACCGCGCCGATACCCCCCAGGGCAGAACCTTCCATGAGGTACGGATAAACAAATTCAGTATTTCCCCCCGCATCCTTTTCTCCGTTAAAGTCAAAAATGATACTTATCTCTTTTCCTTCGGCAAATGCCTTCATTGACGGACAGATAACTAAGATCGCCATAATCAACGAAAGGAACACGGACAACGTTTTACTCATTCTTTTTTTCATTTTTCATAACCTCCTTCAGCAAAGACTACAGCAGTTTTCTTATTCCTTCCCAGTCAATTTTCTGATTATATTTTTCTATCTCATCGATCCGTTTTTTATCATCGGACGGGAGTTTGTATTTTCTCAGTGAATCCAGGACCATGTTAAAGCAGTCATAATCCTGGACTTCCGCAAATTCCAAAAGCGCCGCATACGCTTCTTTTAACGTTTTCTCGGGAATGTCGGGAAGTTTCTCCGATCCATTACCTTCACTTACCGGCGAAAGGTTTTCCTTATAGGATTTAAGGAGTAAAAGAGTTTCTTCAGTATTTGCATTGATATAATCCATATCCTCTTCTTTTCCCGCTTTTTCAAGAAGAGCCGCCCTGTTTGAAAGTTCCGAAGCGCCTATAATCCTTGCAAGGGACTTCAGTCCGTGAACCTTTATGGTATAGTCGTTAATGTCCGAATCCTTAAGATATCCCTCTATCTCATCCGCCATATCGTCTATGGTCTCATAGAATCCCTTTAATACATTCTGAAATTCCTTGGGACCTGCACAGTTTTTAACGCCCTCCACGGGATCTATGCCTTCACATTTTTGTATCCATTCGGGAAGAACGGATATATCATATTCGCTCGCGCTGTCTTTTACACTTTCTTCCGAGTCATCCGTAACAAGGCATACTTTTTCCTTAGGAAGATATTTGATCAGCATATCCTCGAGTTTATCGGATTCTATGGGCTTTGAAAGATAATCATCAAATCCCAGCGAAATATAGGTTTCACGGGAACCCGAGATCGCATTTGCGGTAAGGCAGACCACGGGAACGTTTCTGTTTTTATTCTCCCTGTCCTCACGGAGTATATGCAAAGTCTGAACGCCGTCAGGTTCCGGCATCATATGATCCAGGAAAACAACATCATATTTTTTATCCTGCAACAGTATAAGGGCATCAGCTCCGCTTATTGCCGTATCAACCTGAACTTCCGTACTTTTAAGAAGATTTCTGAATACTGTAAGATTTATTCTTGTATCATCGGTTACAAGAATATGCGCATTAGGCGCCCTGAATTTCTCCCTGTATCTTTTCCGTTTTGAAATCGCTTCATGATATGCGGTCTCATAATTCCCGAGAGGCTCCCATTTCACAACCTTCTGTTTGATCTCGAGACGGAATTCGGATCCCTCTCCGTATACGCTTTCAACTTTAAGTTCCGATCCCATCATCTTTAAAAGACGCATGGTGATGTTCATCCCGAGACCGGTACCCTCCACGTTTCTGTTCCGCTTTTCGTCTATACGTTCAAATTCCGTAAAAAGCTTTTCCATATCCTCCTGCTTTATTCCTATTCCGGTATCCTTTACCGAGAAACATAGCATGATGTTTTCTTTATCAAAATTAATTCCTCTATAGTCTATACGGATCGTAACACTTCCCTTTTCCGTATATTTCACCGCGTTGGAAAGAATATTTGTTACAGCCTGTTTTATGCGGACTTCATCTCCGAAAAGAATCTTCGGGATGTTTTCATCAATCTCCGTCACAAAGTGAAGTCCCTTATCTTCCGCCCTTGTTCTTACCATATTGACAAGATCCGCGATCATATATGAAATATCATATTCGACAGGGATGATTTCCATCTTGCCCGCTTCTATCTTTGAGAAATCCAGTATGTCATTTACCAGTCCAAGGAGCGTATCTCCCGCCGCATGGATGTTCTGTGCATATTCCCGGACATTTTTATCCTCACTCTCTCTGAGGATCATCTCGTTCATTCCCAGCATTGCATTTATCGGGGTGCGGATCTCATGTGACATATTTGAAAGGAAAGTGGACTTTGCTTCGCTGGCCGCCACCGCTCTCTGCGTCTCTTCGTTTAAGAGCATCTCTCTTGTATTCTTTTTATTCAGTCTGATCATTATGAGAACCTGGATAAGAACAACAAGTATAGCGGCGATTATCGTGAAACCGAGCATATTCTGAAGCTGCCCGAAATCATATGTCGCATCTATTATGGAAAGACAATGCCAGTCATTTGCAACATCTTTTACATAGACAATATAGTCCCTGTTTTCGTATGTAAACGAGCAATAGCCTTCTTCCGCCTGTTTTAGATTATATACAAGTGTATATCCGAAAGACCCGTCATTATCGATATATCTTTTACCGACTTCGGAAGGATCGGAATGGGTAATAACGTTATAGTCCCCGTCGAGGACGATCTCCATATCCGTTCCGCCGGTCGTGGACAGATTTTCCGTCAGCTCCTGCAGGTAATCCAGGGAAAAATCCATTGCAAGAACACTGTCTCCGTCGCACAGTGTTTTGCAAAGAGTTATCATTATCTTTTTGGTCTGAGCATCAAGATAAGGATCGACAATGGCAACCTGTCCGTCGCTTTCCATCGCTGCGATGTACCACGGTCTTTCGGTCGGAATAAAAACGTCATCCGGGACCCAGTCCGTTCCGTCCATATAAATATCGTTTATATATGCATACAGACCGGTTGAATATCCGGAAGTTATGTTTTCAATTGCCGTTGATTGATTTATAAGAAATGTATCTATTGTTTCATATGAACTCTTGTCGCGTATCATCTTGTCAAAAGTGTAGCTTGCAAGAGTAAGAGTATCTATACCGGTGTTAAGATATTTTTCTATCTGCTCCGCCGCCTCCTCCGCGCAAAGCTGTCCGCTTTTCATAACCCTTTCCCGTGTTTCGGAATACAGCATGGCATAATAGGCGATTATCACACCCAAAAAGAACAGGATGATCACTATGGAGACAATCACACTTAAAATTGTAGATCTTCTGATTCTTTCTTTTACATCATTCATACTATATGATAAATACTAAACTAAACTACTTTTGCATCATGAGAACAGAAATAGTCCCCGAGTTTTTTAAGCAGACCTTCTTTATCTATAGTCTTTAAAAGATAGTCCGCAGGCTTTAGTTTAAGCACCTGCATAATGCTGGATTTTGAACTGTTTCCCGTCAAAAACATTACAGGTGTAAACGCCGTAAGAGGCTCAGATCTTATCATTTCAAGAACCTGAGGACCGTTTGTGACCGGCATCTCATAATCCAAAAGAATAAGATCCGCCTTGTTCATAGCAAGCCATGTGATCGCATTCATTCCGGATGTTGCCATGGACACACGGTAATCGTCACTTAACCATTCTTTTATCAGCTTCATATACTGGGGATCGTCATCGACAATAAGTATGCTCTTTTTTCTCGCTTCCCTGGCTCTGCTTTCAAGTTGCTCTTCCGCAGTATCGAGAAGACGTTCGATATTAAGAGGCCTTTCAAAAAAGCCGAGTATGTATCTTTTGGGTATGAACGTCTGTACAACTTCATACTCACGTTTTGTTCCGACAACAACGATCTGTCGATTAAGATCTGCGCACTGATCCTTTATATATACAAGCGTAGTGCTATTATTGCTGATGGATTCATCCGTGCACAGAATGATAAGATCCGCCGTATCAAATTTACCTTCAAGATGTTTCATTTTGGGCAGTACATGGTTAATGTTTGCACCTATACCCTGAAGCTTCATTTCAAGCCCCTTAATGGTAAAAGTCTCTGCCTCACTGATTAACATAACATTGTTGTTCATCTGCTTGTTACTACTCCGTACTAAACATGGTTTAACGCAGTATATTATAGCAAAAAACAGGTGGCATAACCACCTGTTTTTATATCGTATTAAAGAAAATCCGATTAGAAGAGGTTCATCTCTCCGTTCTTGTCACCGTTAACAACATAGTAGATCTTGTTCTCACCGGCCTTAACATATACGTTCATGCTCTTAACAGCAGCTCTGTTTGATGCCTTGAAGTCTGCCTTAACCTGAGCGATGATATCTTCCTGTGTCTTTGAGTTGCCGTAGTTGTCCTGAAAGAATACGTTTGTCTCTAAAGCTGTCTTTGCTGCCTTCTTAGCTGTAGTCTTCTTAGCTGCCGGCTTCTTTGCTGTTGCCTTCTTAGCTGTTGCAGCCTTCTCCGTTGTCTTCTTTGCAGCAGCTGTAGTCTTCTTAGCCGCCGGCTTCTTTGCTGCAGTCTTCTTAGCTGCCGGTTTCTTTTCAGGTGCCTTAGCAGCAACTGTCTTAGCTGTTGCAGCAACCTTTTCTGCTTCTGCCTTTCCTGCTTCAGCGATCTTGCTTGCAGCTTCGCTGACTTCCTTCTTGATTTCTTCCGGTGTCTTCTTTGTTGTGGACTTTGTCGTTGCCATCTTAAAAAATCTCCTCTCAAAAAATCTTATTGATATTTTAAAAAGTGTTCCAATGAAAGTCGTTTATCATTATATACTAATTTCATAAAAATACAATACAAACATTGCATTTTTTTATGTTTATGTTTTAGTAAAATTATTCAATAAAAAACATCAAAAATATTCGAAAGAAATGTGCTCATCCAGCACCTTAAAAAACGAATCGGATTGAAGATTTTCCTCATAAGGAAATTCGATTTTATTCCAAAGTTCCGTATCGAATTTTGAGTAGTATCCATCGAACTTTTCGGTCACATTTTCTATCACTTTTTGTCTTCTGCTTTCGATAACATTCTGCTTATTTTTTTCGGATAATTCTTCGTTAAATTTATTGATGCATTTTACAAAATAAATCTTTCCGTCAGGCGTTTTTATTTCATCCGAGATCTCATCATTTTCCATTCTGAAAACAACGTCATCGAATTCTTTCGGATATGTGTTTCTGGTAAACGTAACACCGATCTGACCTTTGCCTTCGTTGTATTTTCCGGCAATATCGGCAAACTCTTTTTCACCTTTCAGCGCCTTCTTTATGTCACTTATCTTACTCTCATCAGTAACATAAAAAACCTCGGCTTCCATAACACGCGCTTCGTCTTCACTGACCTCTTCATCGATATCTCCGATAAGATCAAAATATGCTTTCTCGGAAAGCGCATATTTTTCATACATCTTTTTTATGTCTTCTTCCGTCGCACCGATGTATTCTTTTTCGGCTTCGGAAAGTGAATCAAAATACTCTTTTGCCGCATCCTCAACAATGTCTTTTTCCTTGTCCGAAAGTTCGATCTTATTCTCCTCGGAATAAAGGTTAAGAGCATAAACTCTTATGAGATGATCCAGCGCTTTTTTTTCGATTCCGGATGACAATTCTTTGGAGTCAAAATCTTTTGAAAGAACAGACGTATCGTATATTGTTCCGTAGATATTTTTTGTATTTAACAGATAGGTTTTTACTTCCTCTTCGGGACAATAAAGTTCACCTACGCGAAACAGATTACCCGTCCCGGTTCCGGTCTTAAAATACAACTTTTTCCCCATGATCTCACAGCCTGAAAAAAGCATGGAAATTGTTAAAAGGATCGTCAAAAATAACAACGCTTTTTTTCTGTTAAAACGTTTCATATTTATTACCCTTCCACAACAAGAAATCTTCCGTCCGGAAGAACAAAAACTTCGTCCGCGCCGATCACTTCTTCTTTTGTCATTCCCGTAATATCCATTTCGTCTTCAAGATATTCAAGAACTTCTTCCTCGGAATTCAAAACCTCGGCAAGGCAGTCCGAAAGAACTTCGTCCGCCTCTTCTTTTGTCTTTGCAACTTTTTGCGGGAAGAGTTTAAGCTGATCTTTTAAGAATGTTTCCAATACAATATCATCATAGTTCATGGCGCTTCTCTCCTTGTAAGTTCATACGCTCTTTTTATTCCTCTCAATAAGAAGAAAGATATCACAACATCGATGGGCAGCATTATTGCATTCTTTAATGCCCTTGCGGGAAGCATTGCGATTATCGCCTGATCGTATAAAAGTTTTAACCAGATGGAATTAAGGCCGATGTTTATAACTACCTTTCTGACAAGTTCGGCAAGTATTACACGTCCCCATGTTATCTCTTTATTATAAAGAAATAATCCGTATACCAATCCCAAAAGAGCTGCGCTGATCGTAAATCCCGGAAAAAAAGGTCCGCTCTGGGGTGTGACGAAAAATCTCACTATATCAAGAACCGCTCCGAACACAGCACCGATAACAGGTCCGTATATCGCGCCTGTAACAAGCGTGGGTAATTCCGCAAAACCAACCCTTACATAGGGTCCTATATCGATCGACGCCACAAATTTCAAAGCCACACCAACCGCAAGCAATACTCCGAGAGTTGCAAGCACTCTCACATCTTTTAATTTTTCCAAAGTTAAAATTACCTCCCTTGGTTTGATTTACACATTATGATTAAAAAACACTGTTTCGTCAAGACAAAATGAGTAAAGACAGCTTTCCTTAACCTTCATGTCATAAGCTTTTTCTATTGCGTCCGCATAGATATACAGTTGCTTTTTATAAAGTGACAACAGTTCATCGCCGTTTTTCACACGATCCGTTTTGTAATCCAGAAGCACTATGCCGTCATCTTCAATAAAGAATGCATCAATTATACCCTGCACCAAGAGTTCGGTTTCGTCTCCGTCCGAAAAAAGCTTATCCGCCGATTCCGAGAACACAAATGCCTTTTCTATAAAAAGAAGATTCTTCTTTGACGCTTCGTGCATACGCCTTGCCATATCCGTTGACAGGAATTTTTCTATTGATGATTTTGATATAAGTACCGACTGATCGCTTTTCAGTTTTCCCTCCGAAAGCATACGGTTCTTTTCTTCATCAAAACATCCTTTATAATCTTCTCGATTGAAATCAAAACATTCCATGAACCGGTGCATGGCGGTTCCCCTTTTTGCGCCGATATTCTCCTCTTCCTCCGCAGATAAAAACTTCGGAACGGTTCGTTCAAATTCCTTTTCTTTCTTTATTATATCTTCCGCAGGATTTTCATCGTCGCGGATCACCTCTTCCATTGCGCGGTGCTTTATCTCCGAAACGGAATACTTTACCTTATATTTATCTTCCTTTTTATACGGATAATTAAAGAACGGTTCTTCTTTTTCCTCTCTGCCGGCCTCCGTGATCCGCTTTAAACCTCTTTTCTTTTCCTCTCTCGATAAAGCGTTTACCACTTCATCCGCGGCCGTTTCCTCCGGAGTTCTGATCTTTATCGTACATATGTCTTCATTTGCGAGAGCCACGGGCATTATCCAGTCAAGATAAGATTTAGCAAAAAGCCTGTTCGAAAACGTCATCCGCTTCCTGTTCTTTAATGCTTCCTCCGGATCCGGCAGTACACCGGTCATAATAAGTTTCTCTCTTGCTCTTGTAAGAGCAACGTATAATATACGAAGTTCCTCTCCCTTTTCTTCCGTATCGTTAAAGGTGTTTATTGCCTTCTTTATAAAGCTGTCATACCTGATTCTTTTTTTTATATCTATACAGTCAAATCCTATCCCGAGATTCTGGGAAAGAGCAACATCATCCCTGTTATTCCTTCCGTCGATCTTTCCTCCCAGATTCGAAACGAATACCACCGGAAATTCGAGACCTTTGCTCTTATGAATACTCATTATCCTTACAACATCATCATTTTCCGAAAGGATACCCGCATCTCCGTAATCGGATTCAACTTTTTTTAATTTATCGATATATCTCATAAATCTGAAAAGGCCTTTATAACTTGTCTTTTCAAAGTCTGCGGCAAGATCGTAAAGTTTAAGAAGATTCTCACGTTTCTTTTCGCCACCCGGCATTGCGGAAACATAGTTCAAAAATCCGGTCTCGTCAAATATCATGGAGATCAGTTCATGAAGGGCGGTATCAAAGCTTTCTTTTCTTATTTTTCCGTATACGTTCTTAAATCTTTGTGCTTTTCTTCCCGTTTCGTTTTCCTCTTTTTCACCGTTTATATACTCATAGAACGCTTCATAAAACTTTTCTTTTTCGCTATTCCTTTTTATATCCGTAAGTTCTTCTTCCGTAAAAGAAAACATCGGTGATAACAGAACGGATGCAAGCGGTATATCCTGCAGTGAATTATCCGTGAGCGAAAGAAAAGAAAGCATAACACTGATCTCATAAGAAGAAAAATATCCTTCCCTGCTTTCGAGATATGCGGGAATACCGCGTTTTGAAAGAACTTCGTATATCGTATCCGCCTTGTCTTTCGCACTTCTTAAGAGTATGACAATATCGGAATACTTAAGCGGTCTTAGTTTATTCGTTTCTTTATCGGTAACAAGCAGGTCTTTTTTCAGTTCATATATCCGGTCCGCGATCATTCTCGCTTCAACACCGGTCTTATCCGTGACTGAAAGATCGTCATAAATATCCTTATCATTTTTGCAAAGAAGAATCTCCGGCAGGTATGAATCTTCTTTTCCCTCCGGATAAACATAATCCTTATTTCCGGGATACAACGCTTCCTTCTCGCCGTAAGAAACATTTCCGAGATCCTTTTTCATGATCTCTTTAAATATTTCGTTTGTTATATCAAGAACCTCTTTCCTGCTCCTGAAGTTCTTGTTTAGATCTATTCTTATTTCATCCGTGCAGTCGGGCTTTTCATACCGTTCATACTTTTCCATAAAGATTTCCGGTCTTGCGAGACGGAATCTGTATATGCTCTGCTTAACGTCTCCCACGCAGAAATAATTGTGTCCGCCGTCACCTTCCTTCGACACACTCTTTAAAATGATTTCCTGGACATAGTTTGAATCCTGGTATTCATCTATCATTATCTCATCAAAATACGCTGCATATTCTTTCGCGGCCGCCGTAGGTTCCTTTGTCTTTTCATCTATGAGTATACTTAAAGCAAGATGCTCCTGATCCGAAAAATCAATAAGATCCTTTCTTCTCTTTTCTTCGGAAAACGCTTCATAAAATTCTTCCGTAAGCGACACGAAAGCTTTTGCATACGGACGGACCATTTTTATTCTGTCGATAATATTTCCGGTAATGAGGATTTCAGCCTCATCTTTAACTTTTTTCGTTATCCTTTCCTTGATCTCATCCCGTCTGTTTTTTGCGAATTCCTTTATCTCGGGATCGAAATCCGGATTTCTGTCCGTCGGATATCTTTCAAAGGGTACTTCAAAAAGACAGGTAATAAATCTTTCGGGATCATTTATTTCCTTTAAGGAGTTAAAGGAATCTCTTTCCGTCGTAAGAAAACGGCTGATCTTATCGGAACCGTTTATGCCCCGTGTTTTTTCGATTGCTTCGTTATATCCTTCCACCGCATCAAAAAGAACGGCTTTTAAATATGAAAAATAAAACTTAAAAAGTTCCGATGAATAGAATTCTTCCTTTGTCGTCACATCATAAATTTTTATACATTCCGAAAGAAAGTCCTTCGGCCACGGATAACTCATGGCGTAATCATACAGTTTCAGCATCGCCTCCATAAGCGGATCATCGGAATTCTTCTTTGACATGATATCGGAAAGCATTAAAAAACCCTGATCTTCGTTTTCGTAATGTCCCAAAAAAAGCTTTTCGCATACGTCCTGCCTTAAAAGAAGCATCTCTCTTTCGTCCCCGGTCCTGAAAGACGGATCAAGATCTATCGAAGAAAAATGATTTCTTATCACGTCAAGACAAAAACTGTCTATTGTCTTTATATGAGCCTTTGCAACAAGAGTCGTCTGTCTGTAAAGATATGTATCAAGAGGGTTCTCATCCGATCTTTTTTTAAGTTCGGACCGAAGTCTCTCCTTCATTTCCTTTGCAGCGGCATTTGTAAAGGTAACGACAAGGATCCTGTCAACGTCTACCGGTTCATCCTTATCACATACCTTTTCTATTATTCTTTCAACGAGTACCGCGGTTTTTCCCGAACCCGCAGCTGCGGATACAAGGATATCCTTCTTTCTCTCGTCTATTACTTTTTTTTGTTCGTCAGTCCAGTTTCGTCCCATTTATTCTTTACCTGATCATACCGTTTTTCCGGAACTATTCATTAAAGAACGCATCTATTTCTTTCTTTTTACATTTATTATATTCATAACCCGGAAGTTCCGGATCAAAGCCGCATACGGCTTTATATTCGCAGTAATCACATCCCGTGGCTGTATCCAGCTTATAAGGATTCTTTTTGAATTCTCCCGAAACAATCTTTTTCCCGGTTTCCACGATCTTTTTATTTACGTGGTCCCTTATCTTCAGGAGTTCTTCTTCCGAATAAACGCTGTTGGTTCTTTTGGCGCCGCTCTTTGTCATCGTAAAAGGCGCAAGAATTGAGGAACCACCGTTTGTTGCAGCTTCAAGATCCAGTGCTTCAAGCACCCTCGGATCATCGTTAATTATTCCGGTCACTTTATGATTTTTCAGCGTTTCTCTTTTTTGGGCATCCGGATTTTCCGATGATATCTTTACGATATCATCATTAACCGCATAATAAAGAAGTGCCGCAGGATGAGCGGATCCTTTTTGCTTCTCATCCTGTGCCTTCATTGCCGCATCCATATAGGTAACAAGCTGAAGAGAAAGGCCGTAGTAACATCTTGTAAGATCAAAATCCTTTTTACCGGATTTATAATCCAGGATTTTTATAAAAGCTTTTTCACCGTCATTATATATATCTATACGGTCTATCTTTCCCGTAAGATGCATATCGCATTCTTCCATATTACGTTCATCATAAAACGTCACTTCATATGCTTCCGGTGCAAAGCTTCCACCCCGGATCTGTTCCGTTAGGGTATCGACCGTAACCTTTAAAGTCCTTTTTATCCTGTTAAAAAGGAATCTGTTTTTTGCATCCTCAAGAAAAGATGCTTCTCTTATCTTTAAAAAGCCTTTTTCCGTGGCGGCATTAAGATACTCGTCCATTTCCTCTTCAGTTACGGAAAACCAGTTTTTCCCTTCTTCCTTAAGGCTTTTTCCGTATTCTTCCAGTATCTCGTGATACAGGTTGCCGAAATCCAGCGGTCTTAACTCGTGTTCGGGCCTTTCTTCGAGTTTAAGGACATATCTTAAATAATATGAATATGCGCAGGCGGCATAGGCTTCCAACCTGCTCACACTTCCTCTTATGCCTTTTTCGGGATCGATGGCATTCTTGACATATTCATCTTCATGATAATAAAATGCTCCGTCTACAAGATCCGAAAAATCCGGGTCCTTTGCCGCCTGAATTCTGACGATCCGTTCTTCCTCTTCCGAAAGAGGCAGCCCCTTTGCATACTTACTTAGGATCAGCGGCACCGCTGTTTTGGCGGATTTTTCCGTTCTGGCATAGGTCCTGTCCGGCACCGTCAGAACATCTATATACGGAAACATTTCCGTTAAAGTCCCGATAAGATAAGACTTACCCACAGCGCTTGCGTCCCGTGATTTAACGGGATAAGTTATTATCAGCTTTTCGGAAGGCTTTGTCATTGTAAGATACAGATAGAACTTCTGCATAAACGCCTTCTCTCTGGGTGTCGGGGAAAGTTCAATATTATTCTCATACAGCCGTCGTCTGTCGTTTTCCGAAAAGAGCCCACCCGCTCCTTCGGATTTGGGGATTGAACTGTCAGTTACCCCCATAAGAAACAGGCACTTGATGTTTTCAAGCCTTGTTCTTTCTATGTCTCCGAAGATCACGGAGTCGTTTTTCTGGGGAATAACACCGATCTTCGCTTCGGAAATACCCGCATCCAGAAGTTTCAGGAAACTTTCCGCATCCGTCTTCTCGTCTCCGATAATACTTACCATCTTATCGAAAAGAGAGATGACAATCCCGTAGACCTGCTCGTAAAGCCTTGCTTTTACCGGATCCTCAGTTTCATATTCCTTTGCCTTAATAAGCAGTTTTTCTTCCGTGTTATAAGTTACGGTAAGATCATAAAGCGCCTTTGTTGCTTCACGCACCGTAAGCATATTGTCCTTATTCTTTGAAAAAATCTCACAGAAAGGTTTTATTTTATCAAAAAATCGCCCCCTTAACCCGTTTACATCCACCAATTCTTCCGGCGTATATTTTTCCGGCTTTACGGAAAAAGGATGTTCATACTTTCTTCTGCCCCGTATTCCCGCCGCACGGATATAACGGTCAAAGCGGTCCGTTTCCTCGTCCGTAAAATCCGTCAGGGATGTTTTTATAAAGTGCATAACACTTTCATATGAAAAGTTTTCGCTGCAGATCAAAAGCGCGCTCCTTAAGAATTCAACAAAGGGCTGATATGTAAGATGACTTCTTTTGTCCGTAAAAACGGGTATTTCAAAAGCATTGAAAATACGCTCTATATCGTTTGAATATTCTTCCATATCCGCACAAAGTATTCCGATATCCCTGTACCTGTATCCTTTTTCTTCAACAAGGGAAAGGATCCTGTCCGCAACAAAAGAAAGCTCTGCCCTGTTATCTTTCAAACGATATATTTCTATTTCGTTTTCCGTATTTTCTTCTTTTTCTTTTGCTTCCGGAAGTCTGTTTCTGAAAAGATTCTTTTCGAGGAACAGAAGTTCCCCGTTTTCTCTGAACCGACAATTATGTTCATTGGACAAAAACACCGGATCGAGGACCTCCGTTCCGGTTTCTTTAGCAAGAAGTGAAAGCTTTCTTATCATTTTTTTAGGCATGCAAAAAAGCTCGTGTTCCTCCGGTTCGGAAAAGATATCCGCTCCGCTTTCGATTGTCGCGGTAACATACAGCCTCTCTGTCTGTTTTAAAAGAACCCGAAGGACTTCGTTCTGAAGCGGAGTAAACCCGGTAAAACCGTCAAATATCATTACGGAACCCTTAACAAGTTCCGATTCCGGAAGAACATCTTTTAGAAGCGACAGTATCTCCTCCGCGGTTATATACTTATCCCTGATGAAAGATAAAAAGCTTTCATAAAGAAGCAGAACATCATCGGTTTTTGACTTAAACAGATTGGACATTCCCGGAAGTGAGGATATTTCTTTTAACTTATCCGGTCCGATGTTATATTGCATAAGCTCGGAGATAAGAGATTTAATTTCCGATATATATCCCGGCTTTTTGCTGCCACCCTTAAGTGCGGTAAGAGTATCTTCCTTTTCATCAAAAAGGAGCCGGAGGACAAGGCTTTTCCCCTCATCCTCCAGCACCGTATTAATATCCGTCGAAAGTTCATCAAACACACGGTAGGCCAGTCTGTTAAAAGACAGCACTTCTATATTTATTATGCTGTGTCTTTTATGCCTCTTTACAAGTTCTCTCTGTGTGTTTAGCGTAAACTGTTCGGGAACGATCAGAATATATGTCTTATCCTTATTAAGATCCGCTTCCTTTATCAGATTTTCGTAAAGGTATTCGGACTTACCGCTCCCCGAATTTCCCAGTATAAATTTAAGCGACATTCTATCTTCCTTTTTTATGTCTCCTCAAAAGACTTTACCGGCTGTTTTTCAAGAACCGGCTTTTCGTTCTTTGCGTGCTTTTCGTCAAAGTTTTTAATAAGTCCCGATATTCTCTTATATACAAGCATGGTAAGAATACTTACAATACCGTATTTTACAATATTGAACGGGAAGATCATAAACAGCATGATGGTTAACATATTTGTTGCAAGCGGATTTGCCTGTGAGCTCATTCCAATAAGTGCTGCCTCGTCTATTCCGAAAAGATTCATATAAAACGGGAACATTACAAATGTGTTTAAGATAACCATACCGACAGATGCTGCAAGTGTTCCCACTGTCATTCCGATCCCCGCATGTTTTCTCGTCTTGTTCTTCTTATAGATTATTGCCGCGGGAAGCATGTAAAGAAGTGCTGCCGAAAGGTTTGCCAGTTCACCCACAAACGCGGTTGACGTTCCCTTTATCACAAGTTTTACAAGGATCTTAATGATTGCTACAAGTATACCCCAGACCGGTCCCATAACAAAACCGCCGATCATTATCGGTAGTTCCGAAAGATCAAGTTTTATAAACGGGAGTACGAAGAACATCGGGATTTCGAGAACCATAAGCACTCCGCTTATAGCTCCGAGCATGGCTGTTACAACAAGATTTTTTGTTTTCATAGAATTCTCTCCTTTCTCATCCGGACTGTACCGTCGGTTCCGGAATTTCACCGGATCGTGCCCTTCAGGCTTGCGGACTTATGGATCTTGTTCTTCCAAACACCGCCGGTGGGGAATTTCACCCCGCCTCAAAGAGGTATTTAATTGTTAACGTAAACTGTTATATCACATTTGATTTATAAACGCAAATAAAAACGCGGCATTTTATGCCGCGTCGTTAAGTGTTGAAAGTTTCTTTGCCTGATCCGCCGTTATCAGCGCATCCAGAATCTCCTGAAGATCACCGTCCATGATCTTATCAAGTTTGTAAAGAGTAAGATTTATTCTGTGATCCGTAACTCTTCCCTGGGGGAAATTATATGTACGGATCTTTTCCGAACGATCTCCCGTTCCGATCTGCGATAAGGTTTCCGCCGAGCGGGCATCTCTCATCTTCTGCAGTTCGATATCATAAAGCTTTGTACGAAGAAGCGCAAAAGCCTTGTTCTTGTTCTGAAGCTGGGATTTTTCCGTCTGGCTGTATATAACGATTCCCGTGGGAAGATGTGTAAGACGCACTGCTGAGTCCGTTGTATTTACGCACTGACCGCCGTTTCCGGATGCACGCATAACATCAATCTTTATATCCGTATCGGGTATATCCGGAACGTCAACCTCGTCCGCCTCCGGCATTACCGCAACCGTTATGGTTGATGTATGGATACGACCGCCGGACTCCGTTTCCGGTACACGCTGAACTCTGTGAACACCGGATTCATACTTAAGAACGGAATAGGCTCCGGCTCCGGAAACAGTAAAGTTTACATGCTTCATTCCGCCTATTCCGGTATCTTCCATTTCTATGGTCTCAGTCTTCCAGCCCCGTGTTGCGGCATAATGCATATACATTCTGTAGATTTCAGCTGCAAAGAGAGCAGCCTCGTCTCCGCCTGCGCCGGCACGGATCTCAACAACAACGTTCTTATCGTCGTTCTTGTCCTTCGGGAGAAGAAAGATCTTAAGCTTTGTTGCAAGTTCCTCTTCTCTGTTCTTTGCTTCCGAAAGTTCTTCCTTTGCCATCTCGCGAAGTTCTTCGTCGGACTCCTCGGAAAGCATCTGAAGAGAATCTTCTATGGTCTGTTTTGTCTTTTTATATTCTTCATATGTCTCCACTATCGGAAGAAGATCGCTCTGTTCCTTCATAAGCTTCTGGAACCGTTTGGTGTCGTTACAAACGTCAGGTTCGTTAAGCATATTCATGATTTCCTGATAGTGAAGCACGAGATCTTCCAGTTTATCAAACATAATTTCTCCTTTCTAAGATGTTAGGCATACAAAAAGAGTTGAGGCTATCACAAATAGCCCCAACTCTCGTTTGGTTTTCCGTAAATCTATTCTGCGTCGATACCGTACTTCTTGTTGAACTTTTCGATACGACCTCTGGCCTTGTTAGCCTTCTGCTGACCTGTGTAGAACGGATGGCACTTTGAGCAGATTTCCACGTGGATGCTCTCCTTTGTGGAACCCGTTGTAAATGTGTTTCCGCAGTTGCAGGTAACAGTTGCCTGATAATAGTCCGGATGGATTCCCTGTCTCATTTCTTTTTCACCTCACATTTTAGCTTTGTTTATCTCCGATTTCCGACCGGAGTGCGTAACTGTTAGGTTAACCGTTGTTTACATCCCGATAAACAGCTTTTACACTTTATCACAAAGTTATTGTTTACGCAAGCATTTTTTTAACTTTATACCACGAAAGCACGAGGAGAAACAATATTTATATTGTTTCGACGACGCTACGCGATAACGGACGGCAACGTCCGTTATACCATACGTCTGCTCAGCACCTTTTGAACAAAGTCTTTATTGTCCATTGTATGCGTGAACAGATTAAGAATGTTTTCCGTTGCCTCTTCCTTCTTGAGCCCGTTAAGTCCCTTTCTTACGATGTCCATAGTTTCCTGCTCTTCCTTTGAAAGAAGAAGGTCGTCACGTCTCGTGGAAGACCTTGCAATATCGATTGCCGGGAAAACTCTCTTTTCGGACAGTTTTCTGTCCAGAACAAGTTCCATGTTACCGGTACCCTTGAATTCCTCGAAGACAACATCATCCATCTTTGATCCGGTTTCAACAAGAGCTGTTGCAAGGATCGTAAGGGAGCCGCCCTCTCTCATCTTTCTTGCTGCACCGAAAAACCTTTTCGGCATATGAAGAGCCGCGGGATCGAGACCGCCGGACAATGTTCTTCCGCTGGGCGGAACCGTAAGGTTATATGCCCGGGCAAGTCTTGTTATACTGTCCAAAAGGATCATAACATCCTGCTTATGTTCAACAAGTCTCTTGGCACGTTCGATCGTCATTTCGGAAACTCTTTTATGATGTTCCGGAAGTTCGTCAAATGTTGAATAGATAACCTCAACATTCGGTCCCTCTATCGCTTCACGGATATCCGTAACTTCCTCCGGGCGCTCATCTATAAGAAGGATTATAAGATGCATTTCCGGATTGCTTTCCTTAACGGAACGGGCAATTTCTTTTAAAAGCGTTGTTTTTCCGGCCTTGGGCTGGGATACGATCATACCTCGCTGTCCCTTGCCTATGGGTGAGAAAAGATCAACGATCCTCATGGCAACGGATGAACCTCTTCTGTCGAGGCGGATCCTCTCCTCCGGGAAGATCGGTGTAAGATCTTCAAAATTCTGCCTCTTCGATGCTGTATTCGGATCGTATCCGTTTACCGTTTCCATAAAAAGAAGGGCTCCGAATTTATCGTTGGGATTATTCCTTCTTGTTTTTCCCTTTATTACATCGCCCGTCTTAAGATTGAATTTTCTGATCTGGGACGGCGAAACATATACATCGTTTTCTCCGGGAAGATAGTTCTCCGAACGGATGAACCCGTAACCCTCAGTAAGAACTTCAAGTATTCCGCAGACATCTTTTGCGTCATCGTAATGCGGAACATTATCCTCCGGCTTGGATTCGGAAGTATTTTCTTCCACTGCACTCTCGCTTTGCTTCTGTTCTTCCTGTACATCCTCCGGGCTGTCGGATTCTTTTGCATTCTTCTTTGTCTTTCTTCCGCGTTTTTCTTTCTCCTTGTTATCGGCTTCCTCACCCGCGTCGCTCTTCGTTTTTCTCCCCCGCTTTTTGGGTTCCAGAGCCTTCTCAGGCTCCGGATTCTTCCCTTCTTCGCCGGCAGCATCGATCTTATCCTGCTCCAGCATTGCTTCAACAAGTTCTTCCTTTTTCATGCGTGCGACACCCTTTATCTTACGAACTTTCGCAAGATCTTTAAGCACTGCAGCAGAAAGCGTCTCGTACTTAGCTCTCATGTTTTCCAAATTATTATTCCACCCTTCTTTGATAAAATGAATATGTAATTTTTTACCTTGGAATTCTTGCCCGACCGGGGCAAATGATCTGTTTATTTATCTAACGAACTGTATTCTAAATTCTTTTTTTGATTTTGTCAAGGAGAAACAAGCCCCCTTGCGGCGGTAATCCCGTTTTCATTATGACCCACCTGTGTGTAATGAAGTCCCGGATGAACTTCCGCCACCGTATTCGGTATTCCCCATATTGTATTATTACTCCTTAGCGGGTAAGAAAAGCCGTTGGGATAGGCAGCGGAAAAATATTCGGAAACCATTTCATCGCTGATCCAGTTTTCGTTTACCCTGCTGGCCATAACAATATCCGATCGTTCAAGACAGAGCCGGATCTGTGCCGTCCTTGCATCCCGGTTTTCTATATCACTTGTCCATGTTCCGTCTTCATCGGGAGTATCATTTCCGTTTCTGACGCTTATTATACCGATCTTTTCTATGTTAAGAGCTTCCATATATCTGTCCGAAAATCTTGTGAAACGCTCAATATATTCAAAGGCGTTCATCCCGTCCAGGGTATCTCTTTCTCCCTGGAGCCATATCATATACCTGTGTGCCGGAGTATAATGTCCCGCTTCGATCTCCGCATTATATACACGGACAACATCCAGAAAAACGCCCAGGGCCATGTTCTCTTCGTCCCAGTCTCTTATTGAAGAAGATCCCAATGCGCCGTTTACGACCCAGACTTTTTCTCCGGTCAGCCTGTTATATTCATATGCAAGTCCGGAATCCGGTCCCGGTTTTCCCTTTCCGGCATCCGTAAGATCATCGATGGTATTTGAACTCGATTCTCCTCTCTGTCCTATGGTATTCCCATTGATCGAAAGTGAATTGTCTCTTGATAAAGATCCGGGAACATATTGATCCGGATTGTTCGCCCAGTTTGAATACCCGGAAATATGTTCGAAGAACCCGGTCATATTTCTTATGCCGGTAAAATATGTGGAATAAACCTTTCCTCTTTCGTTTAAAACGGAATTTTCCGGATGAGCCTCATTCTCCGGAGTGCATCCTTCCGCGTTACTCTGTCCCGCAATGAACATAAGCGTAAGCGGTGCCGGCTTTACCGTAACATTCAGAGTCTTTGTTTCTTTTCCGTTCTGCACATACACAATACACTCACCGGTACCCGATGCATACAGCGCGGTATCGCTTATCTTCCTGCAAACATCAGAATCCGGATTATCCGTCGGTCTTCCGCAGAATACATTAAATGAATCGACCCTTATGTTTTCCGTCTTTGCAATGTAATATCCCGGAAAGAGCTGTGATATATCGTAACGATCGTCATATTGAATCGATATGCTGACGTCCTCTGGCTCACCCGCGCAAAAAAAGCCCGTTTTTTCATCGGACCAGCCAACACTTTCCAATATGGTCTTTTCGCCTTCGCTTAGTGTATAGTGATGCGCCCCTGCCCCTGTTGCGTTGGGATTATACACCCGATAGACGGGAATGCCTTTATCATCTGCGGAATACCATGCCGTTCCTTCATAGAACCATCCTGCATCAATTAAAGCGTTTCCTTCAGCTACGGATATCGTATAGTGGTGATCTCCGGTATTCGGATTATAGAGCCTGTGGACAGGATAATCGGAAAACACGGGTGTCTTCCAGGCGATACCTTCCTTTATCCAGCCGGTTTTTCCCAAAGAGTCATACTCCACCGGACTCGATGTGAAGAAATGTTCTCCGGAGTTTGGGTTATAGAGCCTGTATATGTTGGTATCTCCCTCCGCCTTAGCCGTAAGCGTCGGTGAGAACAGAATTATAAAAAGAAATATAATTATTGCTTTAATTGATTTTTTTAGTTTCATTATTCCGTAAGTAAATCCGTCAGTGAAAAATACACGTCATCATACCTTGCTTTAAAATTAAGGCAGATATTCTCCGCCTGTTCTTTTGTTTCCGCACGAAGTGAAAGATCGATCAGCGTCCGTCCGTCGTTTTGATACTTAAGCGCGCAGATAAATGCGCCGTCCGGCGAACTGTCATAAACCGCGGAAACATCCCGAAGTTCCTTTAAGGATACATTGTTTTTCTTTAAGAATTCCTTTATATCCTCTTCCGTTCCCGGATGCATCTTGTCCATTAAAACAAGCCTGGTTTCGTTTCCGAGACCGGTAAGGGAAAACTTCTTTTCCTTATCCTGCGTAATATATCCGAGTTCCACAAGGGTTCCCAGAGCGTCCTGCCCTGAGATGTAATCCGTGTAATCGTTTTCCGTAAAGAAATTCGAGATCATATCGCCCGGAAGCGGTTCGTCCGCCCGGGATAAAAGTGATAAAACTATAACTTTATATAAAAGGGATAGTTCTTCCATGATCAGTCCTTTATATTCCTTTTAACTGCATCCGCAACAAGATCGCGAACGTTTTCGTCGAAGGCTTCCGGCATAATAAAGTTCTCGGAAAGCTTGTCTTCCGGAACGCAGGATGCGATTGCTTCCGCAGCCGCAAGCTTCATCTCTTCCGTGATCTTCTTTGCTCTTCCTTCAAGGGCCCCCTTAAAGATTCCCGGGAAAGCAACAACGTTATTGACCTGATTCGGGAAATCGGAACGTCCCGTTGCAATGATGCGCGCGCCTGCTTCCTTCGCCTCGTCCGGCATGATCTCCGGAACCGGATTTGCAAGGGCAAAGATGATGGCATCCTTATTCATTGTGCGGACCATATCTTTTGTAAGCACACCCGGAGCTGAAACACCGATAAAGATGTCCGCCCCGTTTACGGCATCGGAAAGAACACCCTCCTTCTTATTCGGATTTGTGATCTTGCACATCTCTTTCTTAACGGGATTAAGATCCGATCTGTGGTCTCCTATTATCCCCTTTGTATCGCAAAGAATTATGTCTTTAAAGCCATATCTTATGAGAAGTTTTGCGATGGCGATGCCCGCTGCGCCGGAACCGTTTATTACGATGTGGCAATCTTCCTTTTCTTTTCCCACAACCTTTAAGGCATTCTTTATTCCGGAAAGAACAACGATGGCCGTTCCATGCTGATCATCATGGAACACGGGGATATCAAGTTCTTCCTTTAAACGCTCTTCAATTTCAAAGCACCTTGGAGCTGAAATATCTTCAAGGTTTATTCCGCCGAATACCGGCGCAAGCTGTTTTACAGCCTTTACGATCTCGTCCGTATCCTGGGTATCAAGGCAGATCGGAAAAGCATTTACTCCACCGAATTCCTTGAACAGAACGCACTTTCCTTCCATAACCGGAATCGCTGCTTCCGGGCCGATATTTCCGAGGCCGAGAACGGCGCTTCCGTCGGAAACTACCGCAACGGTATTTTGCTTTATTGTATAATCATAGACCTTTTCCGGTGTCTCATGTATCTCAACACAGGGCGCCGCAACTCCCGGTGTATATGCAAGCGCAAGGGCTTCCCTCGTATCCACCTTTGCCTTTGCGACTGTCTCTAATTTACCCTTCCATTCTTTATGAAGCTGTATCGCTTTTTCGTCGTTTGTCATTTTATATTTCTCCTTATTACCAAACAAAAAACACAGGGTGTATTCTACCACATTTGCGCACTATGTATCAAGGGGACGGTGAATCACCGGCCCCTTGATACTTTGATATATATTATTTATTTCTGTTAGCACCCTGCAAAATGAAAAATATGCAGTCCACCAATGTCAGCCCGGCAATTCCGAATGAATACAGCATTATAAGATCATCGCGGAAGTTTGCCCATGCTATTGTTGTAGCAAGGGAATAAACCGACATCATAAGTTCAAGTGATACCATCATCGAAGCCATTGATGCATATACCGGTATTTCTCTTCCGGGCTTTACTTTAAAGGGCATATTCCAGAGCTTTACCGGAAAAAGATGTAACGAAAGACTTAAAAGAATATTCGTTATAAGCATGGTCCCCGGGATTATCAGAAGAACGTATGCCGAGCCGTAACCCGTCACTTCTCCGCCTCCGCTGAAACGCGTCGGGAAGTCACTGTTTCCGTACCTAAGGATCATTATGACCGCATAAATAACGGAAGCTAAAAGTATTGCATACGAAATAATTTCGAAGATAATATGTGATTTTTTTATGTATAGTCTGTTCATACTTATTCTCCGTCTTCTAAACTACTTGATATCGATATCAAGCGGCTTATCTATTTCCTCGCCAACATATTTTCCGTCCTTCTTTCGCTGACGAACACACTCCGAAAGCAGATATTCTATCTGTCCGTTTACGGATCTGAAGTCATCCTCCGCCCATGCGGCGATGGCGGAATACAGTTTTTCCGAAAGCCGTAACGGCACCTGTTTTTTCTCTGCCATTAATAGAGACTTCCCGAATTAACTACAGGCTGCGCATCATGGTTGCCGCAGAGAACCACGAGGAGATTGGAAACCATTGCTGCCTTTCTCTCTTCATCAAGGTCAACAATCTGCTTTTCGTTAAGTCTTTCGAGAGCCATCTCTACCATACCGACCGCGCCGTCAACTATCATCTTTCTAGCATCTATTATTGCAGAAGCCTGTTGTCTCTGAAGCATAACGGATGCGATTTCCGGCGCATAAGCAAGATATGTTATCCTTGCCTCTATGATTTCCAGTCCTGCGTCAACGACCTTGCTCTGGATTTCCTCTTTGATCCTTTCCGCCACAACTTCCGCGGATCCGCGAAGGCTGCCTTCATCGGCAACACCGTCGCCCGTCGTATCAACGTTTGTCGCAACATCATACGGATATATTCTTACAATATTCCGAAGCGCGGAGTCGCATTGAAGCGAAAGATATTCTTTGTAATTGTCAACATTAAATGCGGCTTTTGCCGTATCTGTAACGCGCCATATAACCGCAATTCCTATTTCAACGGGATTCCCGAGACAGTCGTTTATCTTCTGCCTTCCGTTATTTAAGGTCATGGCTTTTAAGGATATCTTTTTGCTCATGATACTTGTGGATTCAAGGTTTACAGTCGAAGAATCTCCGCTCTGTGCAAGTTTTGTTGACGCCGCAGGATTGACTGCCGTACAAAACGGATTCACAAAGTAGAAACCGTCTTCCCTGATCGTTCCTTTATACTTTCCGAAAAGTGTAAGCACAAGTGCCTCCTGCGGCTTTAAAACGTGAAGTCCGAGAAGCGGGATCCAACCTATGGCAAGGATAATTATCCCGCATAAAAGAAGGGGACCCGACGCGTTGACCCCGCCGAAAACAATAAGCACTATCCCTGCTATAAGAAGCAGGAGTGTCGCTATCATAACAAGCATTCCGTTCTTTTTTGTGGTATAGATTTTTTCTGACATATAAATCACCTCCATATTGATTTGATATCATTATGATATCACTTCCGATCGGAGGTGTCAATATTGTGTTTGCGAACGCGATCAATAAACATATATGTCTTGACTGTATTGCAAAAAAAGATGATCAGATAAACGAACTCTATTCGTCAGGTTTCTCTTTTCAACATAAAACACTTGAGGAATATGTAAATGAGTCCGGCGGGAAATTCATTCTCTCTGAACGGATTGACTGGGGTGAATCCGTGGGACGTGAAATATGGTAGAACAGGGTGATGTTTTAAAGATTGAGGGGATAAATCCCCC
>JAFOND010000071.1 GCA_017418645.1 Lachnospiraceae bacterium
CAGTAATAACGAGAGTTTTGAAGATGTGTTGGAAAGCGAGGAGGTAAAAGAAGAAGCAGCATAAAATGTAAACACTGGGGAGTGTAAAACCAGGGGGACGGTTCTTGTGATCGTTACGATCACAAGAACCGTCCCCCTGATACTATCTTAATTAAATCCCACAACCTTCTGCGTTATCTGGTACGCTTTAACCGATATCCATCTTCCGACGGTTCCGGGAAGGTTCATTGCTCTTCCGAAGACACCGTGGCGAAGCTGTTTATAGGTTCTCTCATCTTTTTCCTCGATATACTTCCAAAGGTCCTTAACCTTCTTTAAGTTCTCCGGCGACTTTGAAACATATCCGATGGCGGTGGAAACAACCGTTATCATCTCAAGATAAGCCAGCATATAATCACGGAGATGCTCTTCCGTAACATCATCAAAAAGCGAATATGCATCTATCATCCTGTAGTTTACGCGAAGCTGCTGATCGATACGCTTTACCATTGTTGCCTCGTTTACGCTCTGTCCCTCGCGACCGATGTAATAATGATAAAGATCGACATTCATGTAATAGATCGTCTTTACATGGGGAAGCGGTTCGTAAACGAAGATGTTATCTACGTAAAACGTATGCTGGGGAAGTTCGATCTTCATATCGCGAAGAAGCTGTGCCCGGTAAATGACCGAATGCATAAGGATCATATGACCGTGCGCATGATGCTTCATATCCTCCCAGCCGATAACTTTATCCGTCGGGAACATCAATGTATAATGCATTGAAAAAGTCTTGTTTTCCGAAGGCTTGTCATAAACGTAATTCGCAAGATACATATCAACGTTCGTGCCTTCGTCCACCATCTTTTTGATGGTTGAAAGGACCTGAAGATATGCATCCTTGTCCAGCCAGTCATCCGAATCCACAACTTTATAATATACGCCGGTGGCGTTTCGAAGTCCTGCGTTTACTGCTTCGCCGTGTCCGCCGTTTTCCTGGTGAACGGCTTTAATAATGCCGGGATACTTTCTTTCGTATGCGTCCGCAACGCGTGCCGTTTCGTCCGAGGAACCGTCATCGACGATGATGATCTCAACATCGTCTCCCCCCGGCAGAATGGACTCAATGCATTTTGACATATAGGCTGCCGAGTTGTAACAGGGTATCCCAAATGAAATGTACTTCATGATGTAAACCGATTCTCCTTCTCTTTTTTGTCAGATATCTTTATGTGTAAAACTTCTTTTTCCCGATGCATAGTCCGAAACGATATTGCCGTTTCCTTCAAGGATGTATTTATATGTCAGAAGTCCGTCAAGACCGACAGGACCTCTCGCGTGAAGCTTTCCGGTGCTTATTCCGACTTCCGCTCCGAATCCGTAGCGGAAACCGTCCGCAAAACGCGTTGAACAGTTTCTGTAGACACCGGCGGAATCAACCATGGTTTCGAAATAGTCTGCGGTTTCATCGTTCTTTGTGATAATGCAGTCCGTATGATGCGAACCGTAAGTGTTGATATGCGTCACCGCTTCTTCCACGTCTTTTACCGTGAGAACCGAAACCGTAAGGTCACCGTATTCGACACCGTATGCGTTCTCTTTTATCTCCACATGTGCATCGCCGAGTGCCGCAGTTAATTCCGGTAAAAAGCTTTCCTTAATGTCTTCCGAAACAAGGATGGTTTCAACGGCATTGCATGCCGCGGGGTAGTTCGTTTTTGCGTCGATAATGACTTTCTTTGCCAGCTCAAAATCCGCTTCTTTATCCACATATATATGACAGATTCCCGCGGAATGTCCCATAACGGGGATCTTTGTGTTTTCCATGATATAGCGTACGAATGAATTCGAGCCCCGGGGGATCAGAAGATCAACATATTCGTCGCATTCCAAAAGCTCGCTTATCTCGCTTCTCTGCTCTGCCTGATAAAGGGATTCTTCGGGAAGCCCGGCTGTTTTTATCGCATCTTTTATGATGGAAAAGATAACACGGTTCGATTCTTTGGTTTCGCTTCCGCCTTTTAATATGGCGCAGTTTCCGCTTTTAATGCAAAGGGATGCGACCTGTATCATTGCATCGGGGCGCGCTTCAAAGATTACGCCGATAACGCCGATGGGAACGCCGATGCGTTTTAGAACAAGATCGTCGTCCAGTTCACGGTTTAATGTGACTTTTCCAAGCGGATCTGGAAGGGCGATAAGGCCTTTAAGACCTTCTATGCTGTCCTTCATCTTTCCCTCGTCAAACTTAAGACGTTTTCTTATTGCGGGAGAAATGTCTTCTTCCACGGCGGAAGTCATGTCTTTTTTGTTTGCCGCGAAGACATCCTCTTTATGATTCAAAAGAGCGTCCGCTATCGCCGCAAGGGCAGCGTTTCTTTTCTCTATGGAAGATGCGGCAAGACGAGGCGCCGCAAGCTTCATTTTCTTTGCTTCTTCTTTTATACCCATATGCGCTATATCCCCACTGATTCACATAGCAACGCACATATTCTAACACATCCCCGTATATTTTTACAGTAATAAAAATAGTTTCTAAATTTGTTTTCTCCAAGCCCTTAATGTGGTAGAATATCCGTCAAAGGGTTTAATTTAGAGGAGGTGTTTCTTATGGACTATAAAGCAGTATATGAGGAATGGTTGAACAACCCGAGGATCGACGAAGATACAAAGAAAGAACTTCGCGATCTTTCCGGAAACGAAAAAGAGATCGAGGATCGCTTTTATCGTTCGCTTGAATTTGGAACAGGAGGTCTTCGTGGTGTTATCGGAGCAGGAACAAACCGTATGAACGTTTATACGGTAGGGCTTGCGACACAGGGCCTTGCAAATTATATAAATAAGGCATACGAAGCGGAAAAGAGCGCTTCGGAAGCGGATAAGAAGGGTCATCCCACGGTATCCGGTCTTATCGGGGACGGCGTTGTTATCGGACATGACAACCGTCTTATGAATAATGAATTTACGGATGCAGCCGCTCTTTGCTTAAATGCAAACGGAATCAAGACTTATGTTTTTGATTCCCTCCGTCCCACTCCCGAGGTTTCGTACGGAGTGCGCGAACTCGGATGCATCGCCGGTATCATGGTAACGGCTTCCCATAACCCCAGAGAATATAACGGATATAAGGTTTACTGGGAAGACGGCGCGCAGATCACGCCGCCCCATGATGTAAACATCCTTGCGGAAGTTGCAAAGGTAACATCCATCGCGGACATCAAGACGATGGACAAAGAAGAAGCGATAAAGCAGGGCCTTTACAATGTTATCGGACCCGAATTCGAAGATAAATACATGGCACAGCTTAAGGCGCAGTCCATCCATCCCGAAGTTATCACCGAGATGGCAAAGGATTTCAAGATCGTGTACACGCCGCTTAACGGAACAGGAAACGTACCTGTGCGCCGCGTTCTTAAGGAACTGGGATTCACAAACGTTTATGTTGTTCCGGAGCAGGAAGCTCCCGACGGAACGTTCCCGACACTTCCAAACCCGAATCCGGAACTTTCGGAAGCATTCACTCTTGCATTAAAGCTTGCGGAGGAGAAAGATGCGGATATCGTCCTTGCAACGGATCCGGATGCGGACAGACTCGGTGTATATTGCAAGGCTCCCGAAGGCGGATACATCTCCTTTACGGGTAACATGTCCGGAATGCTTATTGCGGAGTATATCTTAAAGGAACGCCGCGCAACAAACACGATGCCCAAGAACCCGGCTCTTATAGAGACCATCGTTACAACGGATATGGCAAAGCTTATCGCAAAGGCATATGATGTTGAACTGATCGAGGTTCTTACCGGATTTAAGTTCATCGGAGAGCAGATCAAGTTCTTCGAACAGAATAATTCCTTCTCCTATGCTTTCGGTCTTGAGGAAAGTTACGGCTGCCTTGCCGGAACGTATGCAAGAGATAAGGATGCCGTTGTTGCGGTAATGCTTCTTTGTGAGGTTGCTTCCTGGTATAAGAAACAGGGAAAGACACTCTGGGATGCAATGGTTGAGCTCTATGATAAGTACGGCTACTTCAAGGAGGGCCAGAAGGCCATCACCCTTAAGGGTAAGGAAGGCGCCGAAAAGATAAAGGCAATGATGGAAGGCGCAAGAAAGAACCCGCCGAAACAGTTGGGAGAATACAAGGTTCTCGCGACTCGTGATTATGTTGCGGACGAGAGAGTTGATATGGAAACCGGTGCAAAGACGTCCACGGGACTTCCGAAGTCAAACGTTCTTTATTACGAACTGGAGAACAACGGCTGGTGCTGCATCCGTCCTTCCGGAACGGAACCGAAGATCAAATTCTACTTCGGAGTTAAGGGTGAAAACCTTGAGGATGCGGACAAGAAACTTTCCGGTTTGGGTGACGCGTTAGTGGAGATGTATTCATGAACATATACGGAGTAATAATGGCAGGTGGTGGCGGCACACGTTTCTGGCCGCTGTCACGCCACAGAATGCCGAAACAGCTTTTAAATCTTTCGGGAAAAGATACAATGATAGGTGAGACGGTTTCCCGTATCGCAACCGTCACCGAAGAAAACAAAATCTATATCGTAACGAACAAGGATCAGGTTCCGGGAATGGAGGATGCAGTCGGCTCCCG
>JAFOND010000072.1 GCA_017418645.1 Lachnospiraceae bacterium
ATACCCGTCTTATCCGTGTTTGCTTCCGGCTGTATTACGGTATCCGCCGCTGTATGAGAGTAAACAGTATTACGGTAAATCTTATAGCCAGCGTCGAGGCACAGGTTCTTTTCAACACAATGGTTTTTTGAAACAAAAATTGTAGCAACGTTTCATTATTTTTAGTATAATACTATATTATGTTCATTTTACCCGTAGAATATCCGTTTCGGATTCCGTAAAACAGTGTAGTATTATAAAAAAGGGGGATGTACTATGTCAGAAGCAGGATCGTCGGAAGTAGCAAGGCGAAAGCTTTTTGATGAGGACTCAATGTTTGATTCCTCGGAAGGGTTTATGGAAGAAGAGGACCAGGTTTTTTATGGGGGCGCCTGGGAAACGATGCGGGATCATGCGTTTTCACGGGCAACCTGGGACGCGGAGAAGCTGTCCAGATACGACGAAAACGCGCGAAAAGATATACAAAAATTCTTTAAAGACTATAAAACAAGATATCGGGATGCGGACGTAGACCCGGAACTTTACACACCGTACAATAACCCCGAACCCCTTTGGAACTTTGAAAAGCTGGAATCTCCCAAGCTTTCATATAAGGACAAAAAAAAGAAAAAAGGCGAGATGAAGGCTGCCATGAAGCGCGCAAAAGAGAGAGAAGCGTTTGAAAGGTCGGGGCAGCCTTTCCCGAACCAGGGCTAT
Source organism: Lachnospiraceae bacterium (assembly GCA_017418645.1). Lineage (GTDB taxonomy): Bacteria > Bacillota > Clostridia > Lachnospirales > Lachnospiraceae > FD2005. The sequence goes on from JAFOND010000072.1 coordinate 697, forward strand.
TTAACGAACGCCTCGGAATACTCCGCATATATGAAAGAGGTTGCGGAAAGGAAGATCGCTCCCGTTCCGGATTATTCGCGGCTGTATGAAGACGGCTTTACCGCCGAGACAGACGAATACACTTACGAAGACGGAACGCATGCGCTTACCTTTAAAAAAGAGGATCTGTACGAAAAGAATTACAGCCCCGACATGTTCGATCCCACATATTTTGCTGAAAACTTTGCATCCGTTATGGACGAAATGCAAAAACTTCGTGACCTTGTTAAGTATTATTCCGATGATGCAAATGCGCAGGATCTTTCCGTTTTTGACACGGAAAGGCTCCGTGTTCTTACGGAAACGCTGAAACTTATGGAAGACTGCTATGATAAAGCGCTTGCGGTTCACAGCCTTGTAAGAAACGAAGAGGGCCGGATAGGCTTTAGGCTGATAGAGCCCGAACAGACAAAAGAAGAACTTGCAAAAGCACAGGAAGCCCTAAGGAAATATGCTCTTTCGGAAGATGATGCCATAACGGCAAAGATCGAAAAACGCTATATAGAAAGCATGTCCACGCACTTTGAACAGGAAACAAAAGACATGCAAGACCGTTATCAGGAAAAGATCACGAAAACCAGTGTTGCGGAACCTTTCTATGCGGAGGAAACCTACAGAACTTTAGATCGCATCGTCAAGGCCACTGAAATGGAAGAAAACGCGGAACGTTACGGCAAAAACTCCCACACCATAGAAACTACCTTAAATCAATATCTGGATGAGGCAAATGCCATGTCCGTATATGAACGGATGGGTGCCTCCTGTGAAAAGATGCTGGAGGAACTGAAGAAAGCCAACGGCGGAAGTCTTGACGGTCTTTCTCCGGAAGATGCCGCATATCTAAATGTGATCCTCCGAAAGCAGAAAAGCATTGAATATGAGCTAAAGCTTTATAAGTC
>JAFOND010000008.1 GCA_017418645.1 Lachnospiraceae bacterium
ATAAGCACGGTAACAATGGTAAAGGCCGAATTGATAAACTGCGGAAGGCTCTGTGCGATCATCTGACGGAGCGCATCTATGTCGTTCGTATACACGCTCATGATATCGCCGTGGGCATGGGTGTCAAAATAGCGTATGGGAAGATCTTCCATATGGTCGAAAATCATTATTCTCATGCGCCGCAGCATTCCCTGGGCAAAATACAGCATGATGATCTGCTGCGTAAAGGAAGCGGCGATACCTATGCCGTAAAATATCGCAACCCGGGTGATTGCCGAAAGCAGCGGTGAAAAATCCGTACTGCCGTTTTCAAGCATGGGGAGGATGTAATCGTCAATAAGGTTTCTCGTAAAGAGAGTTCCCTGAACGTTTGCCAGAACGGAGGTCACTATGCAAACGAACATCCCGACAAAATGTAAAGGATAGTATTTAAACATCTCCTTAAAGAGACGCTTCATGGTCACTTTTGACTGAAGTTTTTCTTCCTTTGAAAGGGGCTTTCTCTGTCGTCTTGCCATCTTAGTTTTCCTCCTTTCCCGGTTCGTCGAAGTCGCCCACACCGCCGGTCTGGGACTCAAATACGTCTTTATATATCTCGCTGGTGTTAAGAAGCTCTTCATGGGTTCCCACGGCAACGATCTTTCCGTCGTCCATGACAACGATCCTGTCGGAATCCTTAACGGAGCTTATGCGTTGGGCGATGATAAGCTTTGTGGTACCCGGGATCTCTTCCCGGAATGCTTTTCTTATCTTTGCATCCGTTGCCGTATCCACTGCAGATGTGGAATCGTCCAAAATCAGAACTTTCGGCTTCTTTAAAAGAGCCCGCGCGATACAAAGTCTCTGTCTCTGTCCGCCGGATACGTTGGTTCCGCCCTGCTCAATCTTTGTTTCATATTTATCCGGCATCTTTTCTATGAACTCGTCTGCGCATGCAAGGGCCGCAGCGTGGCGCACTTCCTCGTCGGAGGCGTTCGCATCGCCCCATCTTAAATTCTCCGAAATCGTTCCGGAAAACAGCACATTCTTCTGAAGAACAACGGAAACCTCATCACGGAGGGTCTTTATGTCGTAATCCCGGACGTCAACGCCGCCAACCAGGACGCCGCCTTCTCCTTTATTATTGGAAACGTCGTAAAGCCTTGAAATAAGGTTAACAAGAGATGTCTTTGCGGAGCCCGTGCCACCGATGATACCGATGGTCTCTCCCGCCTTTATATGAAGATCGATATCCGAAAGCACGTATTCCTTTGCGCCTTCGTGATATGCGAAGTTAACATGGTTAAAATCGATGCTTCCGTCCTTAACTTCCATCACGGGATTTTCCGGATTCTTAATGGAGGGCTCCTCCGTAAGAACTTCCGTAATACGCTGTCCGGAAGCCAATGACATCGTTAGCATGATAAAGATCATGGCAAGCATCATAAGGGATATCATTATATTCATGCAATACGTGAGCATGCTCATAAGCTCGCCCGTTGTGAGATTGTTTCCGACAATAAGATGCGCGCCCTTCCAGCTGATGACAAGGATACAGGTATAGATCGTCGCCATCATAAGCGGCATTGCTATGGAAACCATAAGTTCCGCCTTCACGAACATCTTGTAGATATTGTTTGCGGCATTGGTAAACTTTTCTTTTTCGTACGCTTCACGGACATAGGCCTTTACCACGCGGATGGCGGTGACGTTTTCCTGTACGGATTCGTTAAGTTCATCGTAGCGTTTGAAAACCTGCTCAAAAACCCGCTTTGTGAGGGGGAGCAGGATCAGGATAACAGCCGAAAGAAAAATAACGGCATAAACATAGGTTTTTGCCAGTTCAGGGCTGATATAGATGCTCATGATAAGCGCAACGATAAGGCTCGCCGGAGCGCGCATCCCTATACGAAGCACCATCTGGAAAGCATTCTGGATATTCATGACATCCGTGGTAAGTCTTGTGATAAGGCTTGCGGATGAGAATTTATCGATGTTTGAAAATGAAAATGTCTGGATCCTTTTAAACATTGCGGAGCGGAGATTCCTTGCAAAGCCCGTGCTGGCAAGCGCACCGTATTTTCCGCCCATGAATCCGGCAAAAAGACCGATCACCGCTGAGAGCACCATAAAGATTCCGATCTTTATTATATGGCCCATGTTCCCGGCCATTACGCCATCGTCGATAATGCTTGCCATCATAAGAGGGATTATCATCTCCATGGCAACCTCGAGCAGCATGAAAGTCGGCGTAAGGAACGCCGCTTTCTTATATTGTTTTACTTCCGCAAGTATTGTCTTTAGCATTTTATGTCTCCGTTGCGCCGTTTTCCTCGCGCTCTTTAAGATATGCGTTGATCTCGTCAACAAGAGAGTCCGGCTCGATGCCGTGAACCATAGCGGCCTCCGCCACCGTCTCCATCTGCGAACTCGGGCATCCGAGGCAATGCATTCCGATCCCCATAAGAACCGGCGCAAGGCTGGAATCTATCATAAGAAGTTCGCCAATCATTGTATCTCCTGTAATCTGTGCCATTTTTATTTCCTCCTGTATCTGTTTATGGCCAAACGAATTGCTCCGTGCTTCGCACTCCCGCAATTCTACAACCATTCGCAATCCGCACTATCGTGCTACTTGCTCATGTTTTGCGGCCGTCAAAGTCAAAAATTATTTCGTGCAAGCACGCAAATTTTTGACTTTTACATCCTTTTGTCCAAGTTTTGGAACTTGGTGAGTTCCGGTATCCATGCCAGGTCCACGGTGCCCACGGGACCGTTTCTCTGCTTGGCGATTATGATCTCCGAAACCCCTTTTTTATCGGTATCCTTGTGATAATAATCATCACGGTATATAAACATTACAACGTCCGCATCCTGCTCGATTGCCCCGGAATCACGAAGATCCGAAAGCATGGGCCTCTTGTCCGGGCGGCTCTCTACCGCTCGTGAAAGCTGTGAAAGCGCAATAACCGGAAGGTCAAGCTCCCTTGCAAGGGCTTTCAGCGACCGCGAGATCTCCGCAATCTCCAGTTGATGGGACTCGGAACGTCCCGAAGTCGTCATAAGTTGTAAGTAGTCTATCATAATAACGGAAAGATCCGGATGCTCAAGCTTGTATTTTCGGCATTTTGAGCGCATTTCCGAAACGCTGATGGCCGGGGTGTCATCGATTATAAGATTCGAGTCCCCGATGATGGAAGCGCCCTCTATAAGCGGCTGCCAATCCCCGTCCGTAAGACTTCCGGTACGGAGCTTTGTTGCCTCAACCTTGGATTCCATTGCAAGGAGCCTCTTAACAAGCTGCTCCTTGGACATTTCCAAAGAGAATATGGCCGCGCCTCTTTTTTCATGAAACGCGATATGCTGCGCTATATTCAACACAAACGCCGTTTTACCCATGGACGGTCTTGCGGCAATGAGAAGAAGGTCCGATTTCTGAAGCCCCGCCGTCATGGAATCGAGATCCAGAAAACCGGTAGGAACCCCCGTTACCGCCCCGCGGTTCTTTGAGGCCGTCTCGATATCGTCGAGAACCTTCATAACCACGTCTTTTATTGGAACGGTGTCCTTTGCCCCGCGGTTCTGAAGGATCGAGAAAATCTCCTTCTCCGTTCTTTCAAAGACCGCATCGACTCCATCTGTGCCGGCATAACAGTCGTTTACCACATTGTTCGTTGCCCTGATGAGAGTCCGAAGGGACGCTTTTTCCTTAACGATCTTTGCATAAGACCTTACATTTGTGGTAACCGGCGTGTTGGTTACAAGTTCCGTAAGAAACGGCATGCCCGCAACTTCCGGCGAAACATCCATCTCCGATAATTTATTTGCGATCGTTACAACGTCAACGGGCTCACCCTTCTCTTTAAGCGCAGAGATCGCAGCAAAAAGAGCCCGGCAATTTTCGTGATAAAAATCATCCGGAACAAGTATGTCCATGGCCGCGGTTATTGCTTCACCGTCAACGATCATGGATCCTATAACGCTCTGCTCTGCCTCCAAAGAGTTGGGCATCACGCGCGCAACCGTTGTCTGCTGTAATTCATCCATTCTGTATATTCAATCCCGTCTTCTATTCTTCCGTAACATGTACACGCATGGTCGCGGTCACTTCCGGATGAAGTTTAAGTTTAACTTCGAACGTACCAAGCGATTTTAAGGGCTCTTCCATGATCAGTTTCTTCTTGTCGATCTCGGTGTCGTACTGTTTCTTTACGGCAGCCGCAATCTCTTTTGAGGATACGGAGCCGAAAACCTTTCCGCCTTCGCCCGTCTTGACCTTTGTTTCAACTAGCCATGATTCAACTACCTTCTGCATTTCCTTTGCGTCCGCAAGATTCTCTGCGGCAACCTTCTCCGCATTGGCTTTCTGCAGCTTAAGGTTATTCATTTCCGTGTTGTTCGCCTCAACGGCAAGCTTCTTTTTAAAAAGCATGTTCTTTGCAAATCCGGCGGTAACTTCAACAATATCGCCTTTCTTTCCCAGAGATTTAACATCACTCAGAAGTATTACTTTCATATCTTTATCTCTCCTTCTTCTATCATTTGATCGATAACGTCATAAAGCCTCTGCTTTGCAACGCTGATCGAAGAATTTTCAAGCTGCGCGCCGGCAACGTTAAGATGTCCGCCACCTCCAAGGCGCTCCATTATTATCTGAACATCCACTTCGTCAATGGATCTTGAACTTATGTATATCTTTTTATGATATGCCGTAAGCACGAAGGACGCCTTTATGCCCACAATGTTAAGAAGCTCGTTTGCCGCCTGTGCTCCGACGATTGTGGGACTCTCAAGTTCTCCCGGCTCGCATACCGAAACCGCAAAGGCATTCCTGTATACTTCCGCGTTTCTTACGACTTCCGCCCGGGCCTTATATGCTTCCATGTTTTCGCGAAGAAGTTTTCTTACTCTTGTAACGTCCGCACCGCTCCGGCGAAGATATGCCGCAGCCTCAAAGGTTCGAACACCCGTCTTTGCCATAAAGTTATTGGTGTCTATAAGCATTCCGGCATATATACAGTCCGCCTCCGTGGGGCTGAGCTGTACATGATCCGAGAAATACTGCAAAACTTCCGCAACCATCTCGCACGCGCTGGATGCATAGGGCTCGATATAGGAAAGCAACGGATTTTCGATAAGGTCCGTGCCCTGCCTGTGATGGTCGAAAACGACAATGGAATGGCTCCGGGTCAGAAGCTCCGGACATTCCGTATAGCTTGCCCTGTTGGTATCCACAACAACCACAAGGGTCCTTGAGGTAAGGGAAATGATGGCACCCTCGGAATTAACTATAACATTCCTGTTTTCCTCCGGAAGAGACTGCGTAAACGCGTCTACAAGCGGGCGGAGGGATGTTGTCACGGTATTTAATACGATCTGCGCCTTCTTGCCCACCTCTCTTGCCGCGCAATATACGCCGACAGCAGCTCCGAACGCATCCGCATCGGATATGGAATGTCCCATAACGATAACGTTATCACGGGTGGAAATCATCTCGCGAAGGGCCTGGGCTTTAACGCGGGCCTTAACTCGGGTGTTCTTCTCAACTTCCTTGCCGCGGATACCATAGTACGAAACTTCCTGATTGTTCTTTATTACCGCCTGGGATCCGCCTCGTCCAAGCGCGATATTAACGGCTGCACGGGCAAATTCCGAATCCTGGGTATAGGTATTTCCGCCGAGACCGATACCGATACTTAAGGTAACGTTCTGCTCGTTTCCGGCTTTAAGTGTCTTAACATCTTCCAGAAGCTTGAACTTGTCTTCCTCCATGGCGGGAAGATATTTGTGCTGGAAGATAACAAAATACTTGTCTTTCTCGATCTTTCTTACAACGGCGTCCCTGTTTGAAAAATATTCGTTAACGGACCTGTCGATAAGGGCTCCGAGAAGGGATTTCTTCACATCCTCAAGGCTCTCCACCGTGTCCTCGAAATTGTCAATGTATACATATGCGGGAACCATTCTCTGGTCACGATTCAGCTGCTCCATTGCCCGGATTTCCGTAACATCGAAAAGCATTATTGCATACAGTGTATCGTCCGCATTGCCCGCAACATCTATCATTGCATCCGATTCTTCCTCGGCATTTCCGCGGAAACTGATCTTTTGGATCTTTACCTCGTAATAATAATCTTCATATTCGATCTCTGTCTCGAAGGCTTCCTCCGTCTGCTTTTCAAGGTATTCCTTTGTGATCTCCTTAAAAACGGCATTTATGGATTTTTTATAATACTTGTCTTTTCCCGTAAGTTTCTCGAACTCTTTGTTCATCCACATAAAGCGACCTGCCGAATCCAGCATGGCATACGGAAGATCAAAGCGGTTTAAGAGTTCCTTCTGAACCGTACCGTAACGCACGGCAAAACGAATGATCTCTTCCGCGATCCTTTTTTTGTTCAGGACATAAAGAGTTATGACGGCCACGGCGTATAAAAGCACGATCCCGCTGGCCATAAGAGCAAGTTTATAATTATAAAAATATATGGCTATATTGCCCGCACAGAACAATATCAGCATGTATAGGGGCAGTCGAAGATAAAACTTCAAGGGGCCCCGATAAGACAGATTTTCCATCTCAATCTCCCGTTTTCATTTCATAGGTCCCTATATTTTACCACATTCCCCCCGCGGCGCAAAGAGATTTTTATTTCTTTGCTTTTTCGCACGGACATAAAATTATACTTGCAATTTGGGGTGTTTTTCTCTATTATATACGCACAGGCATATATGTAACTGTATCTAAAAAAGGAGGAAACTAAAATGGCATATGTTATTTCCGATTCATGCGTAAGCTGCGGAACATGTGAGCCGGAGTGCCCGGTTGGCGCTATCTCCCAGGGAGACAGCCAGTACGAGATCGACGAGAACGCATGTGTAGAGTGCGGAACTTGCGCAGGTGTTTGCCCGACAGGAGCTATTTCCCAGGGCTAATCACAGGAAACAGGTTTCAACAAAGAAGGCCGCTTTTTTAAGCGGTCTTTTTTTGTTTTCATATAACAAAGGATTCTTTGCTTTCATTCACGGTATTCCCCATCGGTTTTTAAAAATTTTCCGTTTTCAAAGACATTTCAAAATCGCCCCAAAGCCCCTTGAAACGGGGTTTTTTCAGTGATATTTTTCTTTTCGCGGATGACTTTTCCGAAAAAAAGCAGAAAGGAGGATAGAAATTGAGCAAACCTTTTTTTGCCGGAGAATATGATATCATCGATACCTTAAAAAGGAGCGAGAACACAAGCGTGCTCCTTGTCCGGCATAAAACCCTGGGAAGCCTTCGGGTAATGAAGCTTATAAAGAGACAGGAGGAAAAGGGAAAGCTTCTGTTCGAAGCATCGCTTCTGGATAAGCTCAGGCATCCGGGGATCCCCGTACTGTACGATTACGGGGAAACAGAAGACTATGTCTTTTTAATAGAAGAATATGTTAACGGAGAACCGCTAAATGAGTACTTGTTATCACACACACTGACGGAAACACAGATAATAAGATATACCATCGCGCTTTCGGATATCCTGATATACCTTCATACCGGATGTACGCCGGCAATTCTTTATCAGGATATGAAACCGGAACACATTTTTATTCAGGGGGACAATCTTAAACTTGTAGATTACGGGATTAGCCGTTTTTTATCGGGATCGGACAAAAGACAACAAAAAAGCGACGTATACGGAACCAAAAGCTATGCCTCGCCGGAACAGATTGCCGGAACCCCGGCAGACGAACGCTCGGACATTTACGGTCTTTCGCGTGTCGTAAAAGAAATGTCCGCCCATAGCGAAAAAAAGGTTTCAAGGCAGTTTATGAGACTGCTTATTCCCGCGCTGTCCGAAGATCCGGAAAAACGCCCTGAATCCGTTAAAGAATGGAGAAACCATTGGCTTAGTCTTCAAAAGCAACAGGAACGCTTCAAAAACACGGAAGATCATCTCTGCGCTACGATATCCGTAGTGGGAAACGAACACGGAGTGGGAACCACCCATATCGCCATCTCTTTATGCACTTACCTTAACAGGAAAAACTTCGGAAGCGCTCTTTACGAGGATCTGTCCGGAGGAAACACTGTTTATAAGATCGCACGGAACTCGCCTGCATTCCTAAAGCAGGGAGATTTTATATACCACAACGGCTTTAGAGGATTTGCTCCGGACAGAAACGCTCCGGACTCCTTTACTCACGGCGAACCTTACGGTCTTACCGTAAGAGACTGCGGAACGGATTTTTCCCTTTCGGATTGTTCCGATCTTGTGATAGTTGTTGGTGGCGGCGCCCTTTGGAATATTAAACCTCCGCAAAAAACGGAGAGGGTATTTAAAAATAGTGTGTATGTAATTAATAATTCCAAGCCGTTACCGGCCATAAACCTTTCACGGCGGATCAACCGACCGGTTTTCATATTTCCCGCGGATTCGGACGCTTTCTCTTTAACGGGGAAGAAAAAAGGGCTGTTTGACAGGATTTTAACGGAAGGAGGTTTAAAATGCACCGGAAGCAGATAAAAAACATGGGTCTGCCCGTGGTCTACGGCATTTACGGCGCCGCACGGGGCACCGGCTGTACTCATCTTGCGCTTTCCGCGGCATCATATCTTTCCGGAACACTCGGATATAAGACTGCGCTTATTGAAGTCGGAGAACGAAAGTCCCTTTTATCATTGTACACATCGGATAAGGTGGCATCAAAAATCGGAAACCTGCGTTATTTCCGATACCGTTTTTTGGATGTTTATTATAATACGGATTCTCCCGACTTAAGTTGTCTGTCTTACGAAAGGATCATTCTTGATCTTCAGGAGATGCCGGATGATTCCATTTTGGCAGACCTGGACATTCTGTTTATTCTGTGTGACAACAAACCCTGGAACGAGTCTTCGTTACGGTCACTGTACCATTTAAAAAAAGAAAGTACAAACAGACCGCAGCGGATCATATGTATACAAAAGGACCGCGAAGACGGTTTCCGGGACAGCATTCTTAAAGCGAGGAAAATAAAAACCGTAAAACTGCCCGTTATCCACGACCCGTTTTCTCCGGGACGTGATTTCAGAAAAATCTCTTACCTTTTTAAATGATCGTATTTTTTATAATTATCCTATAATATAGTATGGATTGTGAGGGGTAGGGATCGTTTTGCAATAAAGAAATACAACAACAGAAAAAAATAAAAAAAGACAAAAAACGGCGGGAGGCAATTGCTCCCGCCGTTTTGAGTTCCGTAATCCTTGGATCAGTCAAGAACGTATGCGCCCTGACCTATATCCACAACGTAAACCTCCGCATCTATTCCGGTCTTTTCCTTATATACCTTTAAGATCGTATCCTTAAAAGTATCAACCGCATCGTTCTTTACGATGGAAACCGTACAGCCGCCGAAACCGCCTCCTGTGATACGGGATCCTATAACCCCCGGGATCTTCCATGCCTCTTCAACGAGTATGTCACATTCCGTACAAGACGTCTCGTAATCGTCACGAAGAGAGATATGGGATTCGTTCATAAGCTTTCCGAAAAGCTCGATATCATTATTCTTAAGAGCCTCCACGGCGCGGATCGTCCTCTGATTCTCGTATACGGCATGCTTTCCGCGGCGTCTTGCAACTTCGTCCTTTATAACGCTTGCATTCTCGTCAAAGGTCTTTTCATCGATATCTCCCAGAGTCTTTATATCGAGAACCGTCTGGAGATCCTTAAGCGCGGCAGCGCTTTCATTCCTACGGTCGTTGTATGCTGAATCAACCAAACTGTGTTTTACCTTACTGTTTGTTATGACTATCTTTGCATCCGGAAGTTTGATATCCGCATATTCATATGAAAGATCCGCCGTATCCAAAAAGATTGCCGAATCTTTCTTTCCCATGGCAACCGCAAACTGATCCATAATACCGCAATTGCATCCGTTAAAGTTGTTCTCCGAATACTGTCCGTATAACGCAATATCAACGGGAGAAATATCGGAAAAGCCGTAAAGATCCTTTATTATGGTTCCCGTAAGAACCTCCAGGGATGCGGAAGAAGAAAGCCCGGAGCCGTTGGGGATATTTCCGTAGATAACCATGTCAAAGCCCGTGGGGATCTCGTAGCCTTTCTCTTTAAAAGCCCAGACAACTCCCAGGGGATAATTCGCCCAATTGTATTCCGTATGATTCGTAAGATCCGAAAGATCCGCCTCCACAACATCGAATCTCTCAAGGTTCATGGAATAGAAGTGCAGCTTGCTGTCGTTTCTTTTTCTTGCAACGCCCGATGTTCCGATTGTAAGCGCACAGGGAAAAACATGTCCGCCGTTATAATCGGTATGCTCCCCTATAAGATTTACTCTTCCCGGTGAAAAATAGCGCTTTACGCCGTTTGAATCGCCGAAAAGCTCCTCGAATTTCTTGATCAGTTCCTCCATATTTTGTTTCCCTCCATTATAAAACTAAGATTTCTCGTCGCTTTGCTCCTCGAAATGACATTAGGCTTTGTATGCCACCTTACGCGGCTGGGTGCGCCAAAGCGCTTCAAGCATCTTATCGTCCGGCTCGAATACTATTATCTTCTCTTCTCCGGTGTCCTTGTTCTGCATCGCGAGTTCATAGCATTTTTCACCTGTATGACTTCCGCAGTCCACAACCTTTACCTTCTTTTGTTCAAAGGGTCGAACAAGATCATCTCCCGGCAGCGCTACAGCGATCATTTCCTGTCCGAGGTCGATATCACAGACGGTTTTTCTTCTGCTTCCGTTACTTATCTTTGTTATTTCCAGTTCATGATTTACCAGTGTATAATCGAATTCCACCTTGCTGTTGGCCGTAAAAATTATGGAAATCACCAGGAAAACCACAAAGGATATAAGAGTTACAAAATATCCTTTGAGTATAAAAGCGACAAAAAATACAACCGTCAGCGCGTATAAAAAGACCTGCATAACCTTTTCCGGCGTCGTCAGTTCTCTTTTTACGCTTGTTTCTACAAATACATCTCCCATTTTGGTTCTCTCTTTTTCGTAATAATATATAGCCGCATATTAAAAAAACGCGACTTAATCAGTGTATCACAAGTCAGAGCTTTTTTGTACCGTAAACACAAAAGATTTTTCGTATCTTTACAGTTTATTGTATCTAAAGTATAATAGAGGCATGAAAATAGAAAAAATTAACGAAACTCAAATACGCTGTACCTTATATCGGGAAGATCTCGAGAAGCGTCATATGAAGCTTTCGGAGCTCGCTTACGGAACGGAGAATGCCCGTGTGCTTTTTTCCGAAATGATGAAGTTTGCCTACACAAAGTACGGTTTTTCCGCGGATGATGCTCCCCTCATGATAGAAGCTATCCCCGTTTCCGAGGACAGCGTTATTCTTAATATAACAAAAGTTGAGTATCCGGAAGAACTCGATACGAGATTCTCCCGTTTTTCCGAGTATGACGAGGAGGAATACGAAGATATTCCGTTCTTGGATGAGAACTCCGATCCCTCCGAGATTTCTTTCGGAACAGCCAATGCAGCCGAGATAATAGATGCCGCAAAAGACACGCCGACCGGCGACATTCCGAAGATAACCAGAATATTCTCTTTCAAAGAGATGGACGATATCATCGCATTTTCAAGGATCCTTTCGGGATTCTTCGTGGGAGAGAACAGTCTTTATAAGAGCGACAGACAGGATATATACTATCTTGTGATGAAAAACGGTTCAAATACCCCCGCGGCCTTCAACAAGATATGCAATATCGCCACCGAATACGGGTCACTGGTACCCCTTGAAAGCGTAAGCGAAGAATTCTTCAGCGAACATTATAAAACAATAGCCGAAGGAAACGCTTTGGAAACTCTGGCAGCTCTGTAAAAGGAGCTGCTTTTTTACAGCATATCTGAGATCATCATGCCGATCCGGCAGAGCATTGCATCATCGAACTTTCTGATATTAAGTCCGCTCATCTTTTCGAATTTATCCAGACGATAATTTAATGTATTCCTGTGGACATAAGTACTTCTTGAAGTCTCTGCTACAGAGAGATCGCAGTCTATAAAGGCTTTTATTGTACTTTTTAAATCAGGATCTAATTTCTTAAAATCGAATCCGGGAACCGTATCCTTTAAATATTCCTCACATGCATCCGCAGGAAGTCTGTATAAAAGCTTCTTTATTCCCAGTTTATGGAAAGAATAAACCTGAAGCGGGCTATAGAAAGCCTGTGCTATGTTTTTTGTGAACAAAAGGTTTTTGTATACTTCCGGTAGTTCAACCATGGGAACGGAAACGGAATCGTAATAAATGGACGCATCCTTCATGCATTCGGTATTTATGATATCACGAACGGCGTTGGCCGTCTCGAAGAGGGATTCCTCGGACTCCTTCTTTCTTTCGGAAAGGAGGATTGCCACATCATTATCGTCCATCTCTATGATCCGCACGTTTCTTGAGGAAAAAACACCGGAAAGCACCGTTATATCGTACGATGCCACCTTTTGCCTGAAACTGACAAGAAGGAGCACAGCGCGTTCGGTTGCTCCCGCGCCCTGCTTCTTAAAAAAATCGGCAATTTCTCCCCCGGACTTTTGTCCGAGGAGAAACTGCCTAATGAAGAAGTTACGGTCTTCTCTACCGCGTGCGCGGTTAAGAATCTCATTTAATTTTTCGATGGTTTCTTCTTCGGAAAGATTGCTGCCCTCAAACGAAAGGGATATACCCGTTTCTTCTTTAAACTCGTCTAAAGTGTTCTGAATCTTTGTATTGTCGAAACCCATCTCAAATCTTAAAACTTAATTTAGTTTGTTATTGTCTTCTCTGTTTCCTTGTCGAAGAAGTGAGCCTTCTCCATATCGAATGCGAACTTAACGGTATCGCCCATCTTTGCCGTTGTTCTCGGATCAACGCGGGCTGTAACCTGTGTTCCCGCATAATCGAAATACAGGAATACTTCTGCACCGAGGAGCTCGTATACACGGATCTTTGCTTCGAAAGTAGCTTCCTTAGCTGTCTCGATGAACATCTGTGAATCCTGGATGTTCTCCGGACGGATACCGAGTACTACTGTCTTTCCTTCATAGCCGCCTGCGATAAGCTTCTCAGCCTTTGCCGGCGGAACAAGGATATCATTATCGCCATTGATCGTTGCGTAAACGGAGTCGCCGCTCTTCTTGATCTTGGCATCAATGAAGTTCATCTGCGGAGAACCGATGAAACCTGCAACAAAAAGGTTGCCCGGTGCATTATAAAGGTTCTGCGGTGTATCTACCTGCTGTACAACACCGTCCTTCATAACGACGATTCTTGTACCGAGCGTCATAGCTTCTGTCTGGTCATGTGTAACGTAGATGATTGTTGCACCGAGACGGTCATGAAGCTTGGAGATCTCGATTCTCATCTGTACACGAAGCTTTGCATCGAGGTTTGAAAGAGGCTCGTCCATAAGGAATACCTTGGGGTTACGAACGATAGCACGTCCCATGGCAACACGCTGTCTCTGACCACCGGAAAGAGCCTTCGGCTTACGATCAAGAAGCTTGGAAAGATCAAGGATCTCAGCTGCTTCGCGAACTGCCTTGTCGATCTGATCCTTCGGTACCTTGCGGAGCTTAAGTCCGAATGCCATGTTATCATAAACCGTCATATGCGGATAAAGAGCGTAGTTCTGGAAAACCATTGCAATGTCACGGTCTTTCGGCTCAACATTGTTCATAAGCTTTCCGTCGATCTTTAACTCGCCGCTTGAAATATCCTCAAGTCCCGCAATCATACGAAGAGTCGTTGACTTTCCGCATCCTGACGGTCCTACGAAGATGATGAATTCCTTGTCCTCGATCTCAAGGTTGAAGTCCTTAACAGCTTCAAAGCCGTTCGGGTAAACCTTGCAGATGTTCTTAAGTGAAATACTAGCCATTATTGTTCCCCTTCCTTAAAATATAATTATTGTGAACACATTTTTACGGCTGCAATTGCAACCATCGTTTATTTTAACGCATTTTCGCGTTTTTTCTATAGCCTTTTCGCACAATTTTTTTCGGGCATTTTATACATAGACAAAGTCAGTCTTCCTGTTCCGAAAGTTCATCGTCAAAGATTACGGCTTCCGGCAGGATCTCCTCCTCTGCTTCCTCCGGCGCCGGAGCTTCCGGTACTTCAACGATTATTCCCGTTCCTTTGGTAATGGACTGGGCATTAATAAGGATTCCCGACCTTCCTTCCCTTATACCGTAGTCGATGAAGTGCCGCATTATCTTATAATTGTCGTTTCCAAATACTGCGGTAAGATCCGGATAATTTGCCTTATATTCTTCTATTGAGAACCAGGGAGCGCTCTGTCTGCCCTCGTTCACACCGTACTTTGCAAAATGGGTATAATATCCATATCCGTTATTTCCGAATACGGCATAGATGTCGGGATACTTCGTTATATAATAATCCACATCCAGAACGGAACTCATTCCCGACAGATCGAATGCACCCGTTCTCTGCTCCATGGCTCCGGCCTGAACATAATGCAACAGGTAGGACATGTAATTGTCCCCGAACGCAGCCTGAAGGTCAGGATAGTTATTCTTGTAGACATTAACGTCAAAATCCGCGCATCCTACTCTTCCTTCCCTTATACCGTAGTTGTAGAAATGGCTGAAGAGTTTAAAGTAATTTGTGCCGAAAGCAGCCGCAACGTCGGGATATCTGCTTGCATAGTAATTGGAATCGAATACAAGCTTAAGATTATCCTGAAGCGCCTTCGGAACGGCGGCAATACGTCCTTCTTTTCTGCCCGTGGAGATATAGTGGTTAACGTATGCCATGTTATTGTTTCCGAATTGAGCAACAAGTTCCGGATAATTTTCTTTGTAAACGTTTATATCGAACTCGTCCGAAGCCCTTCTTCCTTCATTTACACCGTACTTAACCCAATGCATCTTAAGGGCCGTGTCATCAAGTCCGAAAGCGAGGAGCTCGGGATTCATCTGCTTGTAATAATTAACATCAAAGCAGGGTCCGAAATACTTTGTCGTGGAGTTCCAGGGATTTGAGGGGTCCGGATCTGTGGGATCCCAGCGTGCGAAATCCGACGGAACATCGGAAATCTTATATGTCTGAGGTTTTCCCAGGGGGCCCGGGTTGGAAGAATCCGAATAGAATGTGATCTTACTTCCTGTCGGAACATTATCATAAATATATTTTGCATCACGCACCATAAGACGGATACATCCCGCCGAAGCTCTTGTTCCCAGCTTGTCATAATAGTTCGGGAATATGGAGTTCGGTACGCCGTAGGACGCACAGGGAACGGAATGGAAAAGCGTGTTGTCCGTTATTCTTGAACAATACTGTCCGTATACTTTGTGATCCAGCTCTTTCCATCTGTATTTTTCTCTGAGTTTGCAGGTATAACCGGCGCCGGGTGTTGCCGTTCCGGTACTGCAGGGCATTGCATATACCGCTGCGCCGTCCTTATAGATCGTCACCGTATTGCAGGCGATATTGATCTTTATCTCGTATGATCCTGCTGCCTCAACCGTTTTCATGTTCCCCGCAGGTACAAAAATAAGCGCGGCAAGAATAATGAGCGCGCCGGAAAGAATCTTTAAACCCGCGTTTTTCAGTGTGTGTGTCATTTCAAAAACTGCCTCCCTAAATTGTTTAAAAGCGCCACAAGTCAAAAACCCATGACGCTTTTATTTACTCTCTGAAACTTATGAAATAATAAACCCTCGAAGCCTGTTTTGTCAAGAGATTATTACTATTTAGTCTCTTTTTTCTTGGTGTTCAGCTTCTGAACGTTTACCGTTGTATTGTTTGCATTCTGCATCGTGCTGTTGGTGGTTTCAAACTTCTTAACGGAAGCATCATTCTGCTTGATGTTCGAAACCTTTATCTTGGTCTCCGTTTCAAAATGATGTCTCGCGCTTACATTCCTGTATTTGTTATACTTTGACGAGAAGAATATACCTCCCGCCGCAATCGCAACCACTATCGCGCCGAAGAAGTGTCCGGCACCCGGCTCACTCATAAACAGGAAAATAAACAAAAGCGAAACAACAAGTGCGATAAGACCTACCAGCGCCGAAACCGAACTGATCCTTCCCTTGTTAATGGGAACGGATCCGATGGTCTCCGATGTTCTTGCGTTAACGGCAACATAATGGGTAAGCTGGTTCGACGAACCCGGATTTTCCACATAGCTGTAGAGCCATACGGGAAGGTATGCAGCCATCCACTTTTCACCCTGTTTTGTAACCTCCTGCTTATCCCAGCGAACACCGCGGTCATACTGGGAAACGCTCTTGTTAAGCGCAAACTTAACAGCTTCTTTCTCCTGGGAATCAGCTATTGCCTGAAGATCACCCTTATTAACATCACGCTTCTCCGATGTGAATCCCTTTAAGTAGTTGGAATCATACTTAACGCAGTTTTCCGTATCGAAGGGAAGGATCGCATTTATGATGTTATTTGTTTCTCCGTTGTTTCCGCTGGCACGACGTGATGACGATTCTATCGGAAGATCGTCAACCTCCACATCACATTCACGCGCTACGGAGAATCTTTCTACCTTATATACGGTCTCGGTTGAATCTTCACCGGTTTTCCTCTGGTAGCTTCCGCGCTCAATCTCGCCTTCACCGGCAAAAGAAGCATGGCCCTTCATATCAACAAGCATATACGGGAAGTATACACCCATAATGTTTTCTGTCGTAAACTCGCTGGCAAACTTCTTGTTCGCAAAGAACTTTCTGTCGCCGACGAACTGTTCGATACGGCTCCTTGCTTCGTCCTTCTTCATCTTGAAAGGGAGGATGGTATCCGGAACCATTCCGTTGGGAACCTTGTTGTTAACGGAAAGCATGTTACGGCACCAATGGCAGCGGGCCTGTGAGCTTTCGTTAAGATTTATGACAACCTCGGCGCCACAGCTTGTGCACTTTAAGGTTATCATCGTCTCTGCGTTCGCGTCTATATCCGCCGCGCCGGAGCCGACCTGAACCCCTGAAAGATTCTCATCGACGCCTTCTTTCATATCTTCAAGAACTTCCGCCTTGAATTCGAAACGGCAAAAATTACAGCGAAGCGTACCGGTTGTGGTGTTTGTACTAATATCCGTCGCGCCGCACTTCGGACATTTTGTCTGTCCGTCGGTTGCGCCAACGGCGGTATCTATAATTTTTTCGTTAGCCATAATACTTATTCCCCCATAGTATGATTACGGTACTGTAATCATTAGCCCATGAACTTAGCTTTAGCAGCATCAAATTCTTCCTGTGAGATAACTCCCGCATCAAGAAGTTCCTTCATCTGCTTAAGCTTTGTAACGGGGTCTTCTGCCGGAGTCGCTGCAGCAGCTGCCGCCGGTGCTGCCTGTGCCGGAGCCACTCCCGGAGCCGCCTGTGCGTTTGCTCCAACGCCCGGAACCGGCTGCTGAAGTCCTGCAAGACCGTTTCCTGCCATATTCATGCCGAATCCCATCATGCCCATGCCCATGGCACCTGCATTCTGGCCTGCTGCTTCCATTCCTCTTGCAACGGACTGCTGAAGGAAGGAATTTCCTCTTGCTCCCGAAAGAGCATCTGCCTTCTTAACATCGGAAAGAAGAGCCTTGGAGTCTTCGTCGTATTCGATAGCCGCGATGGCAACCTTTGCGATCTCGAGACCTCTGTCGGTTCTCCACTGATAATTGTTTTCAACCGTATCGGAAAGTGTCTTTGCAAAGCCGATGGAATCTCCCTGGATCTTTGCCATTCTGTTTCCGCGTTCCGGATCGTTTGAATATGCTGAGAAAGCAGCAGCAAGAGATCCCACAACTTCCGTAAAGAGCTGTTCGGATGCAGCGTTGTCCATATCCGCAAAGTCAAATACCTTTCCGCCGGTGATGTATTCTACGGGAACAAAATTCTTCGCGAAGGAGATCGGGTCAACGATCTTTAATGAATATGTACCGCGAGCCATTGCTCCGACCTGTGCGTTGATATACATGTCGTCCCAATAAATTTCGGACTGTGTGCCGAACTTATTGTTCGGGATTTCCTTTAAGTTAACGAAGACAACCTGCTGCTTGGAGCTGGGAACACCGCCGTATTTAAAACGTTCGAAAGACTGCTTGATAAGCGAATCTACAAGACCGCCGCCCGTAAAGATACTCTGTGAATTCGGATCGTTGGATCTGAATTCGTATCCGCCCGGTTCGGAGATAAAGCCTGTGATCATGTTGTCCTGCAAAGTGATGAGCGCATATCCGTCCGGGATCATAACCTTTGATCCGTCCGTAATAACGTTCTCGGAGCCCTTTGTGTTTGATCCGTGACCATTATTCGTGCCCTTCACCATGCCCGGTACAAGACCTGCCGTCGCCGGTGCATCCTTCGGCACGATCATGTCAACCCACTGATCGGCAAAGGTACTTGAAATCGCCCCAACAAATGCCTGAATAAAACCCATTTCTTTTTTCCTCCTTTATATCCTGTGAAGATTTTTGGTTACACAAGGAATATTATAATATTTTTAATATGAAGTCGCAATAAAAAAGAAATACCACATAAAATTTATATATGGTAAAATACCGTTATGGCAAAGGACAAGACCGAAAAGGCAAAAAAGAAACGCATAAAGAGAAAAAAACGTCTTATATTCTTCCTGTGGCTCCAGCTTATTTTAGTCATGGCTGTTCTTGGCGCCGTTCTTTATTATTATGCCGGCGGCTACGCAAAAAAAGTTTCCGCTCTTCACGATGAAGCCGTATCTTTTGTCCAGCATTCAACTCCCGAAACCTTCCGTCAGGACGAAACATCCATCGCATATGATGTTAACAACGAAGTCATCTCCGTCATGAAAGGCGAAAAGGATGTCTATTACGTTGAATATAAATACATGCCTGCATATCTTACGCAGGCGATCGTCAGTATAGAAGACAAACGCTTTTTCTCGCATCACGGCGTGGATTACAAAGCCATCGTCCGTGCGGTTGTCGCCATGTTCAGAAACGGCGAGGTCACCCAGGGCGCCAGCACCATCACCCAGCAGCTTGCACGTAACATGTTCCTTTCGAACGATAAAACCTGGGAAAGAAAAATAGAAGAGATCTATATCGCCGTGGAACTGGAAAAAAAATATTCCAAGAACGAGATCCTTGAATTCTATCTTAACAATGTATATTTTGCCAACGGCTATTACGGCATCGGCGCGGCTTCCCGGGGATACTTCAATTCCGATGTTTCAGGCCTTTCTCTTTCCGAACTCGCCTTTCTCTGCGCGATACCCAACGGGCCCTCAAAGTATGACCCCGTTACGCACTATGACTATACGATAGAACGTAGAAACCGGATCCTTAAAAACATGCTGGAAGACAAAGTCATCTCCGAGATCACATATATGAGCGCCGTCGGAGAAGAGATCACGCTGAGACGGCCTCCTTCTCCCGATAAAAACGACTATCTTACAACCTATACATATTACTGCGCAACCCGGGTTCTTATGGAACAGCACGGCTTTACTTTCCAAACCGTGTTTAAAGATGACGGGGAAAAAGCCGCATACGACGAAACATATGCGGAAATGTATGCTGCCATGAACAAAACACTATACACCGGCGGCTACAGGATATATACCTCCCTTGACCGAAACGTTCAGGAGATTTTGCAATACTCCATAGATCATGAACTTTCCGACAATACGGAGGTTAACGAAGACGGTATTTACGCGCTCCAGAGTTCCGCTGTATGCATCGACAACACGACGGGCATGGTACGCGCCATTGTTGGCGGGCGTACACAGGACATTCAGGGATACACGTTAAACCGGGCTTTTCAGAGTTTCAGACAGCCGGGTTCCTCCATCAAACCCCTCATCGTTTATACTCCCCTTTTGGAGCGGGGTTATACGCCGGATTCCGTTGTTCTGGACTTCCCTTCCGACGACGGACAGGGGCCGAAAAATGCGGACGATACATATCTCGGTTTTATAAACTTAAGAAGAGCAGTTGAGCTTTCCAGAAATGCCGTGGCATATAACCTCTTTAAGGAACTTACCCCCGAAGTGGGACTTTCCTATCTTGAGGAGATGCAGTTCGGAAAACTGGATAAAAACGATTACAGACCCATAGTTGCCATCGGAGGAATGACCCACGGAGTTTCCGCGCTGGAGATGGCAAAGGCCTATGCCACACTCGAAAATGACGGTGCATACAGAGATCCGGGATGTATTTTAAAGATCACGGATCCGGACGGAAATGTTATATATCAGGCCGAACAGACGGAAAAGGTTATATATCAGACCGATGCCGCCCGTGTTATGACGGATATTCTCCAGGGTGTCGTATCCGAAGGAACCGCAAGAGGTATCGGGCTCACAAACATGCCCTGCGCGGGAAAAACCGGAACAACAAACGACAACAAAGACGGCTGGTTTGTGGGCTACACGAGATACTATACCACCTCCGTTTGGGTTGGATTCGATATGCCCAAAACTCTACCGACCCTTACCGGCTCAAGCCTTCCGGGAAGCATATGGAAAAACTTTATGACGCGTCTGCATGCGGATCTTCCGCCTCAGGATTTTCCCGAGGCTAAGATGTATCTTCCCGAAGAACCTCAGAATGCCACCCTTGAGATCAACAATGAACAGGATACCATTGCGATCCTTTCGGCAATTGCAAACGAAACCGAAGGACGCCCGGACGCGAACGAAAACCTGCCGGAAACTGAAGGCGAAGAAAATCCCCCGGAGGTTGCTCCGGAGGATTAGTTAATAGCGTTAATAATTCCTGTGTTATATGGGCGGGTTCGGTTTACAGCCCTTCCGAAAGATCGAAGATCTCGTTTAATGTACTCTTTGTATTCTCCATTATATCCACACAGTTTCTTGAAACCGTAAGAGAATTTTCGGAGCTTGCAGCAACTTCTTCCGAGGTGGCCGAAAGATTTGATATGCTGTCCATAACCTTGTTGTTTGCTTCAACGGAAAGCTCAACGCGTCCCGAAATCTCGTTGGAATAATCGGAAAGTGAACTTACGGATTTTTCTATGGAAGCAAACTTATCCGAAGTTTCATTGATAAGATCGTTCTGTTTATTGGATGCTTCCACCGTCTTATGCATGTTCCGGCTTGCATCGTTTATATTCTTTACAAGATCCCCGATAACCGCGGAAATCTGTTCCGCGCTTTCCTTTGTTGAATCCGAAAGTGTTCTGATCTCGTCCGCAACGACCGCAAAACCTTTTCCTGCTTCTCCTGCTCTTGCAGCCTCGATCGATGCATTAAGCGAAAGCAGGTTTGTCTGTGATGATATTGAAAGGATCGTATCGATAACGTTCTGAATGGACTCCGCTTTTTCCTGTAGCTGCTTTGTCATCTCAGCGGTCTCCGCATTTACTTCCGCAACCATCTCCGCCTGCTGTTTAAGCTGATCCACAACCTTGTTTCCTTCCGCAACAACGCCCATCGCGCTCTCGCTTTCGGACGCCATGGCCTCAACATTGTCCGAAACAGCCTGAAGAGCTTCCGTTATATTGCTTGCCATTTCCGTCTGTGTCTGGATTGATTCCGCCGTCATCATTGTTGAATCGGATATTTCCTGAGCGCTTGTGGCGGATTTATCTATTGCTTCCGAAAGATCTCCCACGGATACGTTGGCATCCATAAGACGATCTTTTATCTTATCGCCGATAACCTTGATCTGATCCGCCGTCTCCTGGGATTTCCGTGCATTCTCCTTAACTTCGTCTATAACCTCTTTCGACTGGCTGTTCATCAGTTTTACGACCATATACGCAAGAGCGTTGCAGGCTATAACGAAGATATCGTTAACAACGATCTGCATTATTCCCACAGGTCTGTCCGTTCTCGTAAAATAAAGGATTGTCATTACAAGATTTCCGAAGATCGCCACGCCGCAACCCAAAACACAGATTTTTGTGTCGCGATAGAGCATGATGACGAAGCATATAAGAAATGTAAACGCGTAAAGATACGGATTCTGAAGATTTGACCAAAGTGAAATAAAGAATGCGAGCATTATTCCGAGAAACATAAGAAGATGTCCCTTGTCATCCCCGGAATGTTTAAATCTGCCCAAAAGCATCAGAACAAGTGAGATGATCATGATAACGATTATCGGAATAATCGGCATTGATCTTTGACTCTGAAAAGCGAACGTTGCGCCAAACCCCAGGATCCATACTATTATAAGTCCCACAAACGCCAAATTGTTGTTTTCCTTAAGCTGCTTTACCTCCAGTTCGGTTCTTTCTCTTTTTTCCATTTTATTACCCTCATACTATATAATATTGCTCGTGCCGCGGTGGGTTATCATATTGATATTTTTCCGCATTAGCACGAGCTTATTATACAGTAAAAGTTTTAGTTTTCCAACATTTTTTTTGCTATGAAATGCGACAGGTTAAACTGCCTCAACGACTCCTCCTTCACATCATCGATCGTCATCTTATAGGTATTGGTCCAGCGGCCGTTTTCCTTTAAAATAACCGGCGCGGCATCCGTTGAAAGATATTTAAGATAGTCCGTTCCGTAGCCGTCGGTTGTATACTCGACATTGCCCGTATCTTCACCTTCATCATAGTAATATGTTTCGTAATCATATTCCTTCTCAAGATACTTCGGGTGGTCCTCCTTGATCTTTGCCAGGTTATAACTTGCGATAAAGTATTCCATATGGGAAAAGCTGAGGGCAAGGTAACATATCGAAACAACAATCACGCCAAATCTGAAAAGCGGAAAGTTATCCTTAAAAATGCTTATTATGACTCCCAAAAGCAGTATCGCTATTGTTGCAAGGGCCCAAAGAACCACGATACGGTTTACCGTAAGATTGTATACGCCGATGTACATAAACATTCTTGTTGCCGCTGATGCTATCATAATATATGTGCAGGCAGAGATCGTGGTAAGGATTGCTTTTACAATCCTGCTTTCCTCAAAGAATGCTTTTGTAAATATCACGATACAAAGGTTTATGACGCAGACCGTAAGAAGCTGGAAGAATCCTTCTCTTGCATACTTTGCGTATGTATATCCGTCCGGGAGCGAAAGCGGCGTATTACCGTTTGACGCAGCGCCAAAGAACAGGTATATGATCTGTATCATCGAAAACCAGATATATATTATCGTAAGAAGGGAAAGGGCAGTGATAGCAGTAATGGCCGGGAATCTCTTCCTCTCCTTGTTTTCTCCTATCTTTTCACCTTTTCCGTAGAAACGGAGCCCGCAATAGGTTGCAAAAAATATAAACACGAAAAGCATAAGCCAGAGCACGACATCTTCACCGTTTATATGAAGCGTCTCACGTATCCTGTATGCAAAAACAAAATCCGCATAATACAGCAGGGATACTACAATTATTACGAGCGGGATAGCTATGGCAACGCCGATAATTGCAGATATCGTTCTCTTTCTTTTTTCCGTCTTTTCCGAACGGTTAAACTGTCCGGCATCCGTAAACAGATCGGGCAACGCTCCGAAGGCTCCACCGATGGAATTAAAGAACCCGGCAATATAGCGTATCGGTCCGAATCCAATATCGTCATAATATACGTGTATCAACCTTACAATAAGGAGCAGAGCCGTACCCAGCCAGTTAAAACCTATAATAAAACCGTTACCGGTCAGTCCCGTGGAAATACAAAGAAGCATTATCACAATCTCATAAAGAAGGGTTACTTTGTTATTTTGCAACGGACGCCCCCGATACTCTGATGTCGGCATAAGCGGTACGGAAAGTGTATTTTCCACTCTGTGTTTTTCAACATACCTGCACAGGATTATAACGGCAAGGGAAAATCCCGCTGAAAGCAACCCTGCAAAATTCTTATACAGACAAAACGTGGAGATCACTGCAAATATCACTGTTGGGATGAAGAGTACTTCAAATTCCCACACCTTCTTTTCCGCAGATTCCTGATTTTTCTTTACGTATACCGTCTTTGCGTTTCCGCTTTTCGGCGCCGCATTCTCCGTATTCACGCCGGCCTGCGGCGCAGCATAGATGTTCTGATCAATATTATTTCCCTGATTATTCGTATCCATATGTATTTCCTCCTTGCTATCCTGCCTTCTTTTTCTTTTGGGCGATGCAATTTCATTCTTCCTCCTCATCCGGCCGATACTCCAGAACATCTCCGGGCTGACAGTCAAGGGCCTTGCAGATCTCGTTTAAAGTTCCGAGCCGGATCGCCTTTGCTTTTCCGTTTTTAAGTATGGAGATGTTCGCCATTGTGATCCCGACTTTTTCGGATAGTTCCGTAACACTCATCTTTCTTTTGGCGAGCATAACATCCACATTTACAATGATCATATGCTCACCTCCTAAACCGTAAGATCGTTTTCGGACTTCACTTCATAAGCGTTATGTACAAGCTGGGAAAGCGTTGCGCAGGCGATCGCGAAAAGAAATGCACCCACAAAGATCACTCCGTATGCGCTTCCCAGAAGAAATGCCGCACGGCTATATCCATAATACAGGCATTTCCTTACAAACCAAAGAATCTTCGCAATATATACCGCAGACAATCCAAAGGAAAACCACTGCATAAGCTTAAAATTCTTCACGTTTTCCATTGAAAACGAGTTGTCTCTTCCGATCTGGATACATACATTTATGAATCTGCTTACCAGTAAAAGAGCAAGAACAAGCGAAATTATGGAAAAAAACGTTTTTCCTGCCATAACTTTTGTATACCAGATGTTTTGGTCTATTTCCGCCTGTGCAATGTCCGGTACCAAAATACTGTTCCAAACCTCGTCTTTCGTGATAAACGGCATCCCGATCATGAAATTTCTTCCAAGTTCAAGGATCAGAACCATCACGGCAGCCATTATTAACGAGATCACGATAAGCGCCGTTGAAAGCCTCTTTTGTTTTTTTCTCACTTCATCATTTTTTTCTTCCATAAGTAATCTCCTCGCTTTCGAAAGGAGTATAATACTCTTGTTTCGGATTGTCAATAATAATTTATCGTTTCTCGATAATTCTTTTCCGTTTATCCTAAAGTATTTCGCGAAATACGTTGTTTCAGTGTATTGCGTTGGCTTCCCGTTGGCTTCCCGACGATG
>JAFOND010000009.1 GCA_017418645.1 Lachnospiraceae bacterium
AGATTATGACAAGCAGGAGAAGGCATCACAGCAGGCATCTCTTTATGAGGACAGGGTTCACGATACAAATGAACTCCTTATTGCCTTTATGGAAGAAAAATATCCGTTCCAGTCAACCGTCACTCAGATTCTTACC
Organism: Lachnospiraceae bacterium; assembly: GCA_017418645.1. Lineage (GTDB taxonomy): Bacteria > Bacillota > Clostridia > Lachnospirales > Lachnospiraceae > FD2005. Next base: position 137 of record JAFOND010000009.1, read on the forward strand.
GATATATTAAAGTACGACCCCTTAAGATTCCTTCTTGACAGCGAAAACCAATCAGCAAACGAGACGATCTTTACACTCATGGTCTGCCTCAATAAAGACAGGATTCTGAAGGCTCTTCCGGATTTTGACATTGACGCTCTGATAAAGGCAGAATATAAAAAATCAAAAAAAGACGGGGACGATGATGATATCACTCTGGATGATATGTTGAGAAATGCCTTTGTCGATGTTACAATAACGGATTATGTTACTCCGCGCTTAAGGGATTTCGAAAGATTTGATGCGCGTAATAAAGATGCTCTAAAGGCATTGGACAATCCCCCAAAAGATCTTTTATTAAGAATGCAGCCGGATCTTATGGAACTGTATATAACCGGCGCAATGTTCACTCGACTTGCGACCGTAAAGTCCGGCAGCACTTTCGGAGGCAGTGATAAATTGAATCCTACTCTTGCGCAAAAAATTGGAAGAACGCTTTCCGTAAGGGACACTCTTTCTTCGGATGAATTCCTTGTTCCGAAACAGCAAATTTTTGAAGGTCTTTTCATGCAAAGCCGTGCCGCCGCCATCCTCTCCGTGGATGCCCATGATGCGTGGAACGCAATGAACGAGTTTCTTACGGAAGACGAAAGAAAGATGCTGGAGGCGGATAAAACCCTTGAAACGGATGTCGAAAGAATATATGCCTTTGCAGAGGATCTTATGGTAAGAGGAAAACAGCTTCAGGCCGCGGCAAAACAAAGGCTTATTGATGAAATAAAAGCATCTGATGAGAGAAAAAGCAAACAGCATGCGAGCATGTTTTAGGAGGAATTTATGATAAACAGGATAACACAGATAAATGAAGTGAATATCGAGTATTATCTCCCGCTTCTCCCTTCAGATTTCCCGTCGCGGCTGTCCGACGAAAGAACCCTTGCTTTCGGAATAGAAAGTCTCGGCTATGCGGCCGGAGCCGCAATAGTACGGCTCGTTTCCTTCAAGGCGGAGATTGAATGGTTTTTCGTTTCGGAGATACACCGCGGTATAGGGGTCGGATCCGAGAGTCTCCTGAATCTTTTAAGCCTCCTTCATAAAAAATATAATATAAAGGAAGTATATATGGATTTCTTTGCGGGGACGGACGAGAACCTTTCAAAGCTCTTTAATTCTTTCCCTAATGAAAGAACTCCTCTTCCGCAGTGTGTTTTTAAAACCACCCTGGGACAGCTGCTTTCTTCGGATAAGATTTCGGGTTCCTCAAAGCATTGTATTTCCCTTGCCGAGCTTGACAGCAGCAGGATAAATAAATTCTGTAACGAGATCGTTATGCGGGGAATGGATTTTGTACCGATGCCCATAGATCCCGCAATGTATTATAAGGAACAGTCCGCGGTATTTATGGAAGACGGAGAGCCCAAGGGCATGCTTCTTTATAAGAAAACAAATGAAGACATAGAGGTATCCTTTCTAGTCTCTCTCACGGACAATTCCGCTGCGATCCCGGATATGATACACTACTCCGTGGAAAAGTTTAAAAGATTCGGCGAGGATACCGCTGTCAGCATAAACGTCATTGAGCCAAAGATAAAAGCAATAGTAAAGAACCTGCTTTCCATGGATAAAAACGATGAAAACGGTTTTATAGGCAGCGAGCGTATCACGTTGGATCTTTCCTTTCTCGATGAAGCGGAAGCGGATGCGCGCATGATGATGGAAACGTGGAAAAAGTACGAAAAAGATCACAGGGCGTCATGACCCTGAAAATATGATCCGGAGGTTTTTAGTTTTATGAACATCGGAATCTTACCCGACGGCTCTTTAAGTTCGAGATTAAAGGGCGATCTGTATTGGAAAAAACAAAAATTAATGCTCCGCTCGGCACAGGATCTTAGCGAAGACAACCGGGCGACCGTGCATTTCCGCTCAAAGTTTCACATGGCGGACGAAAAGCTTGGAAAGGGAACCTTTGATTCCATAGACGACCTTCGCGATGCACACGCGATCGATGCCTCGGATAACGGTACCCTCTCTGCAGAGGGGCGTCCTGTATATAACCCGGACATTACCGAGCAGAGGCTTCATCCCTCGGCAATAGCGGATTATTCCGATCAGATCCCGGAAAACTATGTTTCACAGATAAAGAACGCATCCCTTACGGTAAAGACATATCACGACGGAGACAGATTTCTCGGCCTTACTATAACAGGTGTTCACAGCAATTGGGTTGAGATCGTGTGGCTTTCAAGAGGCGACGATGTATCGGATGATGAAGTCGGACAGCTTCTGGCCCTCATCGTTGACCGTGCCTATGCGGAAAAAAAGTATCTCGGAGTATTTCTGGAACTTCATGTGGTACCGGAAACCGCCGCGATGGAGAAACTCCTTAATACGGTTGGTATGCAGACGATACATGTGAAGAATAACCTTTACGAATTTACGTATAAAGACATTGTTATGTTCGATAAGCTTTTGCTTGCGACGCAAAAACTTCCCTGTACCCCGATATCAATGCTTTCCGAAGACACTAAGATTGCGATGGAAGATGTGGTTTATGGGGATAAAGGCCCCGTTCCCGTCGCGCTTCCCATACCATGGAGCAGCTACAGACAGGATCTTTCGGTTGCAAACTACGATAAAAAGCTGGCCGATACCGGACTTCTTCTTGTTTCCGAAGTGGGCGATACACTTGTTGTAGATCTGTTATACGGGAAAAATCCTGTGGTAACGGCTGCTCTCATAGGAAATGCCGTTAAAAATGCGGAGGGGATCGTATCTCCGGACCAGAAATTCCTGGTTCCCATCGTGCTCGAAGCAACGCGACCGCTTGTGGAAA
>JAFOND010000073.1 GCA_017418645.1 Lachnospiraceae bacterium
GGATTATTATCGAATGGGCGGTATCTCCACGGTTGATGCTTCCACAGAGGAAACGGACGATACGGATCAAAAACTTGCGATTGATTATATAACATATGAGAACTGGTCAAGAGAGTAAGACAGGGCGTATTATGAAACGGGATAATAAAGGTTTTTCGTTAATTGAAATGGTTGTTGTTTTGGCCATAATGATGGTCATGACTGCGGCAATCGTTATGTCTGTGAGCAGCCTGTATTCACAGCAGGTTAGACGCGCCACAAGGACAATAGATTCGCTTCTTACGGATACAAAGACCCTGACAATGGCAAAGTCATCTTCGTATTTTTCCTTAAGAAAAGACGGCGACTATTATTATGCGGAGACAACCGACGGAACAAAGAAGCAGCTTTCAAATAACAAAACCCTTACGGTTAAGTATAAATTAAAGAGCGGCACAAGCTATATTGATGTTGCGACAACTCCGGTTGCAATCTCTTATCAGAAATCCTCCGGGGCCTTTGATAAGGCGGGTTCCGTAAACGTTGACGGAAGCGTTAATCTTAGAAGCGTTGACGATTATGTTGAGATGTTTATTATTTCATGCGGAAACAGGGAAATGAAGATAAAACTTTATCCGAAAACGGGTAAGCATGAGGTTATAAAATAACGGATTATGAGCAAAAAGAACGGACAAAAACTAAATAGAAAGCTTTCGGATAAATCCGGTATGTCGCTTATTGAACTTATTGTTTCCATGGCGATAATCGTTATCTTTGGCGGTGCGATCATTTTCTTCTTTTCGACAACGATCAATAGCACCACAAAGGTTGATACGGATAATACGGTTCATATGGAAGCTCAGAGTGCCTGGAACCAGCTTAGAAACGATATCCAGAACACCAATGCCGGAATCTATACGGACGGAACAAAGCTTGTTCTGTACAGGAAAACCGCGGATATCGACGATTCCACTGGCGAGCAGTATCTGGACGGCTCCGGAAATCCCGTGTATAAGAAGGTCGAAAAGACGGTTTATACATTTGACGCTACAACAAACCAGCTCTGGTACGAGTATACCACAGCGGATTACGAATCCGGCGCATGGTCCGGATGGTCTGAACCGGAGAAGGAAGTGTTTGCAGGATTCATCAGTAACGTGGATGCTGCGGGAAATGAAATGCCGGGTTTCCAATTAGAGATTACGGACAATGAAGGAAACGTCCTTTCCAAGGCTTCCGGAATCGATAAAACACCGAAGTCCGTTAAAGTTACGATTACCTATCTGAATGATAAGGCAAAGACGGAAACGGTAAAGAACGTTATGATCCGAAACACTTTAAAATGGGTTTCGGAAGTTGATAATACGGACGAAGCGGTTGCGGTATATCCTGCCGACGTTGTAAACTAAACTTTTTTTACTTACCAAAAGGGACGAAGCTTATGAAAGAGATGAGCGTTAAAAAGAAAACAATAATTGCGGTTGCCGCTGCGGCAGCGCTTACCGGTATGCTCGGTACCGGTATTTTTGCTGCTAAGACATTAACGGGAACCGACAAGAAAACAACAATATCTTTTGAGGAAAAGGATCGTAACGAGGAACTCGGATCCGAAAAGAATCCGTATACCATCCTTGAGGTTGTTCCGAATACCGCCATGGCGACCGTCGGATATCTTGTGCCCGGAAGCGAACCCATCGGAGAAGAAGGTATGGCAAAGATCGCCGCGGACGATACCAACGGCGAACTTATTAATATGTATTATTCTCTTTTCGGTACGGAAGAGAGTATTTCAAACGTTTACAGAAAGAGCAGATCACTTTTTAAACTTGATGCAAACAGTTCCGAGATCAACTACGGAATTCAATATGATAACTCAAAGATCGGCCAGGAAATAGACGGGATAACACAGGAAGGATACGGTGAATACGGATATTTCAGATATGTGGGAACCGGCGGATCCTTCACATATGTTTCGCCTTCAACTTCTTCCAACAATGATTTCAGATTCAATCATGTTGAGGGCGGTTCCGGTGAATGGGATTGGGTTGCTGTGGGAAAGTATACCCAGGACGGGATCGGATCCTATTCCATATCCCAGATCGCAAATCGTTCGGTTACCAGAGAAGGTAAATTTACGGATAGTAATATGTCCCTGGGAAACAAATGGTTTGAGACCGGTAATTCCGATGCGGTGGTTAAATACAGACTGGATATGGATTCCGAGCTTATGCAGGACAGTCAGACATATCTTGACAGCATGGGTATCGGATTCCAGTTTAACGACGGCACTGCCATAACAAGATATTATTCGGATCCTGAAGAGTTTATTTCAACCATGTCTACAGGCGTGGTACCCGATGTACCGGCGTCCGAACTTCGGTATTATACAGACCGTTGCGAGCGCTATTGGCTGCATTTTAATTCCAACACAATAGATAACAAGGATGCGCTTATCGGAACGATCTTCCCGGGAGAGAAGAGTGTTAAGAACGGCGGTAAGATCCATTCACAGGTTATAACCGTTACTCCGAAGATGCTGAGTCAGTTCTCGGGAAATGATCTTCTTACGTTATCATATCTTCCGGATATGATAGTATTCCATCAGATGAGCGGCGCATCGGGAGAAGGCGGATATGTTGATGCTGCAGCGCTCTACGATCTTGTTAACGAAACGGAATCCGTACGAGGAGTGTTCAATCAGGACAACGATATTCCGTCCGCAATGCTTATGTATCTGCTTAACAGAGAAGCCGGAGGAAAAACCGCAGCGATCATCTTCGATAACAATACGGTTAAGGATAAATCCGCTTCCAATCTGTTTAAACTTTACGGCACGCTTAACGAAAAGGGCGCGAAATATGCCTTTAACGTTTGGTATTCAAAACCGACAGAGGCCAATCCGGAGGGAAAGCCCACCGGCAACTGGAACGAGCTTAATAACCAGCTTTCCACGTTTTCCGTAAGATCAGGATTTGATGTGGGCGCATCGAATTTCGTATTTGATTTTGACGGCAACCTTTCATACTTTACAACAAACGCAATGGATCCGACAACGATTGAAAACGATATTGCGGAGGATAAGCCGAAGCTTCAGTCCGCGTTTTCAACCCATGTTCTTCCGAAACTTGCAAAGATGGATGATGTATTAAAATCCCAGTTTGCAACAAGCGGAAGCAGCTCCGGATTTTCATCCATGTCCATGGTCGGAATGCTTGCCACAATGCAGAACGAAGCATGGCATCTTGATTACAAGGATAAGCTCAGGATCCTTGAAGTTGAGCCTACATATAAATATGTTTCGGATTACGATCCCAAGAAACCGGCACAGAGAGAATGGGTAAAACAATATCTTGAGTATTGCCCGTGGTTTATCGGAACAACTCAGGATCTTGCTAAGGATGTTACGATAGACAAGATCTGCACAAGACAGCTCGTGGGCGATATCAGGGATCTTAACGAGTATTATGACATCATTTACTTCGGAACCGAGCAGGATTTCAGGAACGGAATCGAAGGTTATAATGATGACAACATGAATAACTATAAGAACGGAAGTCTTGTTTCTTCACTTGTGTATACCGCGGCAGGTGATTACATAAATTCAAGGCTTTGGTATGCCGTAAAATACGACAATAAAGCACATAATGATCGCGGATGGTCACAGTGGCCCGCCAATAACGGAAAAAATAATGTCGGGGTAAACGGTGACGGAAACTACGCTGCCGCAAGAAAAGGTTCGGAATATTATCAGGTGAGCCAGAGATATACCGGGTCGGATATAACAAGAAAGAAGGCTGTTCAGATAGAAAGCTTTGCATATTCGGGAGCGGTAATATTCTCGGATTCCTTCTTTGACTATACCGGTGCGGATAACGGAACCATAAGCGCTACACTCGGTGACGTAAACAGATATCTTATCGACGAACGTTCGGAGATTTATTATCTTGCCAATAACAGTAAGACGGCAACGTCCGATATTTCGCCGTTCTATAACAACAATGCCATGTTCGGAGAGAAGATGGCAAAATACGATAACGGCCTTATTGTAAAAGAATCCGGCGGACTTAAGAACGCGGATCCGGTTTCCCATGTTGACCTTAAGAATCAGGGCCAGCTTGATGAAACAACAAGTGAATCTTTGGGATATCCTGTTGAATATTCGTACAATAAAGGTGTTGACCCGGATAAAACCACGAATGTTTTGGGGACGAATATATATGGTGTTATAGAAAAGGGAACGCAGACCAGCAACGATCAGAAGAACGATTATAACCAGGATGTGCTCCGCTTTACCTTTAAACTTGACGGTGTAAGAGACGTTCCGTATCAGGTTCGTCTTTGCATGGACACAAACGGAAACGGTATTTTTGAGGGTGATCTTTCCTATGAAGAGGAAATGAACGCCTTTGACGGAAACAAAACCCTTGCTTATTCTTCCGAGGAAGCAAATATAACAAGGAATTCAATAAGGGATATTACGGAAGAGTTTAATCCGCTTATCGTTAATAACGGCGAACTTTTGGCGGGACATACCTATGAAATCTCACGTGTAATTCCGGACGATACATCCGGCGCGATCCCGTATAAGCTGGAAATCTTTGAAAGAGACAATTCAAAGAAGAGAGGTGTTATAAGCGGCATTACCAGAGTGGCAAAGAAGAGCCGTCCCGTAAAGATACTTTGTATGAATCTTACCCATAATATGGCTTCCGATCCCACAAATAACGCGAAGTTTTATGATGAGAGCGGATGGATCGGAAAGTCTTTCAGGACATATCTTGATGCTGCATCCGATTTCAATGTTTACATGGATTATCTTGCCAATGGTAAGAACAGTACCGGTTCAAGTTATTACCAGGAGCGCAAATCCGATGACACGGAAGCAATATTAAAAATAACACCCGAGGGTAAATCGTTCTCAAATGACTTTGCGGATAACGAAGAATATTGGACAAATTTCCTTACGCAATACGACATGATCATCCTCGGATATCGTGATATGGCGCAGTTTACCAGCAATAAAGTATTCCGCGCAGGATTTAACGAGTTCGTCAGCGAAGGAAAGAGCGTTATCATGAGCCATGATATGATCATCGATAACGGACCATGGGACAATAATTACCTTAATGACGTTCATAAGTCTTATCTTAATAATGTAAATGAACTTCGTGCCATGTGCGGACAGTTAAAGAAGACCTTTATACCGGGCACAAACAATTACAGTTACAGCACGATCTACATGAACGGTAATATAACAAATCCGTATCGTGCAACGGTATCGAATCTTCCTATCGATATAGCGGAGCAGACGCCTTCCGTTGTAAGCGGAAGTGTATCATCGAATTATTATGATGCTGAAAATCAGTTCATGCTTAATAACGGCAGACTGATCCTTCGACAGGGCTGGATGCCGGTAGGAGATCTGAATAACCCGAAAGGCGCACAAATAAGAAGCAATGCAACCTGGGATCATTACGATGCAAACGGAAATCTTGTTAATGTTTGGGGATTCCTGGGAGACAATACCGCAAGGATGAATATGTGGAGAGCGGGAAGCAATGGCTATGATGTCAGCTCCGAGCAATATGTAAGATATTTCTACAATTCATCGCTTTCCGGAAGACGGGCGGCTGATGGTGGCAAGGGTAATGTTTATCGAATTGCGGATAATGATACGGATTTTAATTATCTCTTATTATCCGATGCGGAAAGGGCATCATATGAACCTGCAAATGTGACATCTGACAATAATTACAGGTCCCTGGCTTTCTCAAGAACAATGCCCCAGGATCGCAGGAATATATTCGGAGCTTTAACAGGAATGGATACTGAAGTAAAAGCGTGGAATTACCTGACGAGCGATATAAAGAAGGCTAATGATGGGCAGATCACCCGTTATCCGTATGACTTAAGAGTTGCCGAAAACAGCAGCGGAATAATAAAAGTCGGACAAACGCATACGCAGAACTACGCTCTTGACCTGGACTTTGATGCTACGGATGATGATAAGGACGGACAGTTTGACGGCGATGTGGTGGTTTGGTATAACCTTGCAGGCGGTAATGCAGGCTATGATAAGAAGGTTGATGGCAACAATACAACAAGCCTGTATGATACCTTCTCGGGAGATTCGGCAAATAACTATTATATCTATACCAAAGGAAACCTTACTTATACCGGATTCGGTCATGGAGCAAGCATGACGGATAAGGAAATCCGCCTCTTCGTTAACTGTATGATCTCTTCCTTCCGTGCACCGGCTTCACCGCCTTATGCAGAGGTTGAAA
>JAFOND010000074.1 GCA_017418645.1 Lachnospiraceae bacterium
CAGTAAGATAGAGTTTGAATATGAAGGAGCCATGGCAACGGTAAAAACCGGCGTGGGTGTTAAGACGGAAGGTCAGCTTGTTGTATCCGGAACAAAGGGATATGTCATCGCGCCTTCTCCCTGGTGGCTGACAAAACATTTTGAAGTCCGTTACGAAGAAGAAGAATATAAAGACGGACAGGGTGTAGAAGTATACGAGCCCGCTTTCCGCGGAGACGGACTTCGTTACGAGATAAGCGAATTTGTTATGAAGATAAACGGTTATGCAAAGAACAGTTATAAGCTTACCGCCGGAGAATCCATCGTAATGGCGGACATAACCGAAAAATACATGAAATACAAGGAGTCTATGAAACACTGAAAATGAGTTTTTACGCAGATCCAAACATAAAGAATACGGAGAGGATTTTTCCGGAACAGGGACGCTCGGAATATCTTCGCCTGGATATGAACGAAAATCCGACGGGCCTCCCATCGGATTTTGTTGATGATGTGAAAAAAAAGATCACGCCGGAGTTTCTGTCGACATATCCCGAACCGGATGACTTCAGAAAGAAATATGCGGGGTATATCGGAGCAAAGCCGGAAAACATAATGCTGGGAAACGGGACGGATGCAATCCTCCGATATCTTCTCGAAACCTTCGGGGAGCAGGGAAAAGACGTTGTTACCGTTTCTCCCACCTTTGAAATGTACAGGATAAACTGTCTTCTCCTTGGGCTTAACCACAGGCCCGTTATGTATGAATGGAACGAGACGATGAAAAGGTTCTTTGTTCCCATCGAAAAGATATGTGATGCGATAAACGAAAACACAAGAGTCGTTATCGTGACAAATCCCAATAATCCCATGACGGATGCATATGAAAGGGAAGACTTCTTAAGGATAGTCGATCGCGCGGAAGCATTTAACGCCGTTGTTATCTGTGACGAGGCCTATCATTATTTTTGCGAGTCCACGATGCGGGATGTTGCCCTCGAAAGAAAGAACGTTATTCTTACAAGAACTTTTTCAAAACTTATGTCGATCCCGGCGCTCCGCCTCGGTGTTGCCATAGGAGATCCGGAAATAATAAAAGTCGCAAGACAGTCCCAGCTTTCCTTTGATGTAAACGCCGTTGCGCTCCTTTTCGGAGAGGAACTTTTGGGACGCGCGGATATAGTTGAAGGACTTATTGAATCCGAGCGCGAAGGAAGAAAGTATCTTGTGGAAGAACTTAAGGAAGAAGGATATGAATACATTGCCGGCGAGGCAAACTACGTTCTCATAAAAACAAAAAAAGATCCGAAGGAAGTCGAAAGACTGCTCAGGGAAAAGAAGATACTTATCCATACATACGGCAGCAGTTCGGTAATAAAAGATTATCTTCGGGTTACAACGGGAAGCAAGGATATTATGGCAAGATTCCTTATCGCCTTTTTGGAAGCGGATCAGGGAACCGAAAGCGTGGACGATAAATGAGCGAGAGACTGATCTTCGAAGAATCGTATTTTAAGGACGAAGAGGTTTCCGGCTTTCTTGTTACGGAGGCAATGAAAAGATACTTCGCCGCAACGGCCGAAACACTCCGTATCTTTTCAGACGTCTGTAAAAAGCATGATCTTAAATGGTGGGCGGACTGGGGAACACTCCTCGGAACCTATCGCCATAAAGGGTTCATTCCCTGGGATGATGATATAGATATCGGGATGATGCGATCCGATTATCTTAAGTTTCTATCCATAGCAAAAGAGGAACTTCCGGAAGGGTACGAGGTGGATTCATACGACAGCCCCTTCCATTCCTACAGCGGATTTTCCGTGGTGACCAACCATCACAATACCCTCTTCGATCCCGGGATACTTGAACACTATTATATGTGTCCTTTTCCCGCAGGTTTCGATCTTTATGTGTATGACAACGCGCCGGAGGATCCGGATGAGAGGCAGAAATGGCGCCATGACGGAATGAAGTACATTCTCCCCATGGAACTCATAAAAAAGAAGGGGTTAAACGCAAAAGAAACGCAGGAAACTCTTAAGGAAGTGGGCTTCGTAAAGCCCTATAAGGAAGAAGATTATTATCCGCTCCTTACGGAACTTGCAAAGAAAGCGGATCTTGTTGCGGGGAGATATATGGACGAACCTGCCGAAAAGATCTGCCAATACACATATTATATCCGTGATAACAGGGAGCCGTTTTTATATAAGGAATGGTACGACGAAGTTAAAGAAGTACCCTTCGAAACGGGTTCTGTATGCATACCGAAGGAGCCGGAAAAGATATTAAGGTGTTTTTACGGCGATGGTTTTATGACACCGAGGATCGGCGATGCGGCGCATGAATATCCGATCTACAAACGTGACATAAAAGCGATGATAAGTTTTCTTGAAAAGGGCGGAATGAAATTATCGGAGCTTCCGCCGGAACTTATGTATATAAAAAGGGAAGCCGACATCCGCGACATCCCGTACGCAAATTAAGGAGGGAAAGAAATGAAATTTAACGATATGAAATATGAGCGCATCTCCATCGAGGATATGCAGGCATCCCTGCAAAAATACACAAAGGCTCTTTGTGAAGCAAAGACCGCAGAGGAAGCCATAAAGGTTGTATACGAAGAGGATATAGACAGCCGCCATGTTGATACCATGGCGACACTCTGTTTCATCCGACATGACATCGATACCAACGACAAGTTCTATGACGAAGAAGTAAATTATTGGAACGAAGCGTTCCCCATGATACAGGAGGATGCGCAGAAGTGGATCGATGCCATGCTCGAAAGCCCCTTTAGGAAGGAACTGGAAGAGGAATTCGGAGAGATCGTTTTCACCAATGCGGAGATAGAGAAAAAGACCTTCGACCCGTCGATCATAGAAGAACTTCAGAACGAAGCAAAGCTTACGACGGAGTACGATAAGCTTATCGCTTCCGCGCAGATCCCCTTCGAAGACGGAGTATATACGCTTTCACAGCTTACTCCCTTTAAGAATGATGCGGATGATGAACGCCGTTATAAGGCATGGGTTGCGGAAGGAAACTGGTATAAGGAAAACAAGGAACGTCTTGATTCCATATATGATGAGCTTACGCATCTTCGCGATACCATGGGAAACAAACTTGGATACGGCGGATATACAAAGTTGGGCTATTACAGGATGCAGAGAAACTGGTTCGATAAGGAAGACGTGGAAAAATTCCGTGCCAACGTTGTGAAGTATCTTGTTCCCGTTGCAAACGAGATAAGAAAGGTCCAGGCGAAGAGAAACGGAATGGAATTTCCGCTTTCATATTCGGATATGCAGCTTGAATTCCGTGACGGAAATCCGAAACCTCAGGGAACGGCGGACGATATCCTTGCGGCGGGAAGAAAGTTTTATGACGAACTTTCGCCGGAAACAAGCAAGTTCTTCCGTGCAATGCTTGATAACGAACTTATGGATGTTCTTTCAAAGAAAGGCAAGGCAGGCGGCGGATTCCAGGCACCGCTGTATGAATATAAGATGCCCTTTATCTTTGCAAACTTTAACGGAACACAGGGCGATGTTGAGGTTGTAACCCATGAAGCGGGACATGCTTTCGAAGATTATATGAACGAGGACAGGGTGCCCTGCAGCACGGTGTGCCCGGGAATGGAAGGCGCGGAGATACATTCCATGAGTATGGAATTCTTCGCATGGCCCTGGGCAAAGGAATTTTTCGGAGACGATACGGAGAAGTACCTTTTCAGTCATCTTGCATCGGCGCTTCTTTTCATACCCTACGGAACAATGGTTGATCACTTCCAGCATATCGTATATGAAAAGCCGAATATGACACCGGCGGAGAGAGACGCGGAGTGGAAGAGACTTACGGGAATCTATATGCCCTGGGTACGCCTTGACGGCGATATCCCCTTCTATGGCGAAGGAATGGCATGGCAGAGACAGTCCCATATATACGACAACCCCTTCTATTATATAGATTACTGTCTTGCGCAGACGGTATCCCTTGAATTCTGGGCGATGATCCAAAAGGACCTTCACGGCGCATGGGAGAAATATATGGCATACACCACACAGGGCGGCTCCGATACGGTCTATAACATGCTGAAGAAAGCAGGCCTCAAATCCCCGATGGAAGAAGAGGTCATGAAGGAAGTCTCCGAAGCGGCGATCAAATACTTACAAGGTACGAAGTTCTTTAAATAGCAGATAAAATTTGAAGGACAAATAGTATTTTAATAGGTTGTAAACTACAGCAAGGGGAAAGGTGTATATATGTCTTAAAACAGACCTTCAAAAAACGTCGGCGCTTAACGAAGACGAGCCTGCGATGTCTGAGTTTAGCGTACCGTTACGTTTTTTGCAGAGTGAGAACGTGTCTGCGTAAGATATATATACCCCTGTCCCCGGAGGCATAATTAGTGAAGAATATTGAGGATAAATTAAAGAACTTCCACCTTGACCCGACAGGCGAATACGTTTACGACGGCTCCTATATGCAGTGGAACGAAGACATAAAGAAAGAAGAGCGGGACCGCACGAAGAAGACGGTCCCCGCTCTTTCTTTGCTCTCGTCAATCCTTCTTATAATATTAGGCTGCTTCAAGGGCACGGGCATGGACGGCAACCCCTTTATGATGCTGCCCTACGCCGCGGATATCATAATATCATTAATAACCCTGTGGAAAATCATACGCTTCTTCTACGGTTTGAAAAAAGACGAGGGAAAACTAAAAGAATATACATATAAAGAAACGGTAAAAACCCTTCCCGGCCTGGCAACGGCGGGCATCGTTACAGCCTCACTTTCCCTTCTCGGCTTTCTTATTACGGTATCACTTTATGAGGGCTACGGAACAGGCGCGGTACTTTACCCCGTAATATGCGCCCTCTTTCTTATATTTTCCGTTTTGCTACGAAAAGAATCGAAGCGCCTTAACAATTCATTTTATCTTGTCAAAGAATGACTGACGTGGTAGAATATTGTGGTGTTTTTGTGCTTTAAATTATTAAAGCATTTTTATCACGCGAAAAAAAGAGTATCATTAAGGAGGTACATCTAAAAATGAGCAAAAAGAGACTGCTTGCTCTTCTTCTTGCAGTGACATGTGCATTCGGTACAGTTGCATGCGGCGGAAACAAGGGCGGCAACACAGACGACGGAAAGACAGATTCCGGCGAAAAGACAGAGGGCGAAGCTTCGGGCGATGAGACACCGCTTGTAGTAGGTTCTTCAAACTTCAGTGCAAAGTTCTCACCGTTCTTTGCAGATTCTGCGTATGATCAGGAAGTTCAGGACCTGACACAGCTTTCACTCTTAACGACAGACCGTGAAGGTTCGGTTATCTACAAGGGTATCGATGGCGAGACACACGCATACAACGGCACAGACTACACATATTACGGACCGGCCGATATTGATGTAGAAGAGAAGTCCGACGGAACAGTTGAATACAATATTAAGTTACGTGACGATCTTACATTCTCCGATGGCGAGAAGCTTACGATCGACGATCTTATTTTCTCATATTACGTACGTTGCGATCCCACATACGACGGATCCGCAACACTTTTCTCTCAGCCGATCAAGGGTATGGAAGAATACCGTTCCGGCATGAGCACACTTTCACAGCTTATCGCTGAAGCAGGCAGAGATAACAAGGATTTCACAAACTTTTCCGAAGATCAGCAGAAGCTTTTCTGGGATGCCGTTGACGGCGGACTTACAAGCTTTGCACAGGAAATCGTTGATTACTGCGTAGAAAACGGATACTGCGAAGAAGGCGATGTTAAGGGCGCTGCAGCAGCATGGAACCTGGGTGAACTTCCCGACGGTGCAACAGCTACGGATCTTGCTGAACTTATCGGTAAGAACTATGACTGGAACTTCGCAAAGATGGAAGCAGAGTCCGCAGGCTCCGCTATCTCCGATCTTATTCCGGAAGATGTATATGCATTCGCAACAACCGGTGTATCAACCGGTGATTCCGCAGCAAACATCAGCGGTTTCGAAAGAATCGACGACTACAGCATGAAGGTTACGGCAACACAGGTTGACGCAACACTTATCTATCAGCTCGGCGTTGAGATCGCTCCGCTTCATTATTACGGAAGCACGGATCTTTATGATTATGACAAGAACAGCTTCGGATTCCCCAAGGGTGATCTTTCATCCGTTCGCGCAAAGACATCCGAACCTCTCGGCGCAGGTCCGTATGTATTCCAGAAGTATGAAAACTCTGTTGTAAACCTTGTTGCAAACGAGAGCTACTTCAAGGGCGCTCCGAAGACAAAGTATGTAAACTACCGTGAAGTAAACGATACCGATAAGATGAACGGCGTTGTAACGGGAACGATCGATATCACGGATCCGTCCTTCTCCAAGGATAACGCACAGGCTATCGCAGACGAGAACGGCGGCGACATCTCCGGCGACGTTATCACAACAAGCACGGTTGATAACCTTGGATACGGTTACATCGGGATCAACTCTCACAGAGTATGCGTAAACAACGAACCGGGAAGCGATGCATCCAAGAACCTTCGTAAGGCATTTGCAACGATCTTCTCCGTATATCGTGATGTTGCCATCGATTCATACTACGGCGATGCAGCGGAAGTTATTAACTACCCGATCTCCAATACATCCTGGGCAGCTCCGAGACCTACGGATGACGGTTATGCGGTTGCATTCTCAAAGGATGTTAACGGAAACGATATCTATACATCCGGCATGAGCACGGATGACAAGTATGCGGCTGCAAAGGCTGCTGCACTCGGATACCTTCAGGCTGCAGGCTACACTGTAGCGGACGGAAAGGTTACCGCTGCTCCGGCAGGCGCTAAGACGGAATACGAAGTAATGATCCCGGCCGACGGTTCGGGAGATCACCCCGCATTCATGATCCTTACACTTGCAAAGGAAGCATTTGCGGAACTCGGCATCAACCTTGTTGTTACAGACCTTACAAACTCTTCAGAGCTTTGGGACGGTCTTGATGCACACACTGTTGATATGTGGTGCGCAGCTTGGGGCGCAACGGTTGATCCGGATATGTATCAGATCTACTATTCCGATACAGCAAACGGCGGAAAGAACCCGGGCGGTTCAAACGGATATTATCAGATCGAAGATTCCGAACTTGATAAGCTTATCATGGACGCTCGTGCATCTCTTGATCAGGATTACAGAAAGCCGATCTACAAGGCTTGCCTTGACAAGATCGTAGACTGGGCTTGCGAGATCCCGATATATCAGAGACAGAATGCAATTATCTTCTCAACAGAGAGAGTTAACATGAGCACTGTAACACCGGATATCACAACCTTCTACGGCTGGGCATCCGAGATCGAAAACATCGAATTAAACTAATAAAATAATTTAGAAACAGTGATCACCGCCTGCTTTTTCGGCAGGCGGTGATGTGCTGATTTTTTGGTGGGGTATAGTTTTGAGCAAATACATAATAAAACGACTTTTATATGCACTTCTTATTCTCGTATTCGTGTCGTTTATAATATATCTTCTGATGAGGAGTCTTCCTACATCATATATCGAAACCGTGGCGAGAGCAAAGTCACAGCAGCCCGGCTCAAAGAGCTTTGAGGAATGGATGGAGCAGCTTTCGGCAACCTACGGTATGGACAAGGGAATCATTCCCGGCTTTTTTTCATGGTGCGGCAGAGCAATCCGCGGACAGTTCGGAGACAGCTGGCGTTGGACCGTGCCCGTAACGCAGAAATTTTCGGATAGCGTCTGGCTGTCCTTTATCATGGGCGGAATCGCCTTTATATTTGAGATCATGATCGCAATACCTCTCGGGGTTGTTGCGGCAACAAAACAGTATTCAAGAACGGACTATACCATAACGGTCGTAGCCCTTGCATGCTGTTCACTTCCCACGTTCTTCCTTGCATCACTTTTAAAACTCGTATTTTGCGTTCGTTTAAAGTGGTTCGACCTTGGCGGTCTTATTGGAAGAAACTTCGAACAACTCTCGCCGGGAGCGCAGTTTGCGGACCGTGCGGCGCATCTTGTTCTTCCCGTATGTACGCTGGTACTTATCGGGATCGGATCCCTTATGCGTTATACAAGAACAAACATGCTGGAGGTATTAAACGCGGATTACATCCGTACGGCAAGAGCGAAGGGACTTTCGGAAAAGAAGGTCATCAATCATCACGCATTCAGAAACACGCTTATTCCGCTGGTAACAATCCTCGGCGGATCCCTTCCGGGACTTTTCTCCGGAGCGCTTATCACGGAAACACTTTTCTCCATCCCGGGAATAGGCTTTGTTTCCTATCAGTCCATGGTATCGGGAGATATCCCCTTCTCCATGTTCTATATGACATTCCTTGCAATACTTACACTGCTTGGAAACTTAATATCGGATATACTCTACGCGGTTGTTGATCCCCGCGTAAGAATTGCATAGAAAGGAGGGCGAAAAGATGGACGAAAATAAAACAACCGACGGAATAGTAAAAGAAAACGAAGAGCTCTCCTTAAACGACGACAGACGTGTTAAAACCCTTTCACCCTGGGCCCTTGTAAGACGCCGTTTCATAAGAAACCGCGTTGCGGTTACGGGACTTATAATACTTATATGCATGTTCCTTTTTGCCTTTCTCGGAGGAGCGATCACACCCTACGGCGAAGCACAGCTTTTCTATCGTTATGACGAAGCTAAGAAACAGTATGCTGCGGTTAAGGAAAACACCGATGTCCGCTATACGGTAAAGGAAGGCGCAGAGTTTCCGGCCCTTGCCCAGGCAAAGCTTGTCCTTGCAAGAAAGGGCGGAGATTCGGGCGAATTCGAAGCGGACGGCGTAATATACAGCTTCGAGAAAGTCGGAGAAGACTGTTACAGCGTTTCTCTTAACGGAGAAATGATCGCATTCGGAACGGCCGTTGTCCTTACGGAACAGACTCCGGGAACACTTTCTTTCGAAGAAAAATTTGCGGTGGTACAAGCCGTTGCTTCCGAAAAAGACACCGTCGAGCTTGAAGGAAAGAAATATGATATCGATGCGGAAGGAAACATATCTTCCGGAAGCGAAGTCGTTGCCACTGCATCAAAGTATATTATCTCCGCGCTTATGGGAGATGTTAATCTTACTGATGAATACAAGGAACAGCTGATAGAAGCCGTCGAGTCCGATAAGACAGAGTTTAATTTCAAGAACGAAGAAGGACAGGACGCCGAGTATTTCATCTCTTATGATGCCGGCACAAAGACATATTCCGTTCTTGAAACGGTGGAGACAAAGGTCTTTGATACATACAGTTCTCCTTCGAAAGAGCACTGGCTCGGAACAGACAGAAACGGTATGGACATGCTCACCCGTCTTATGTATGGCGGTCGTGTTTCTCTATACATCGGTTTCATCGTTGTGTTCCTTGAAACATTCATCGGCGTTATCATGGGTGGTATCTCCGGCTACTTCGGAAAGTGGGTTGATATGCTCATAATGCGAATCGTTGACGTTTTCTATTGCATCCCGGGCATGCCGATCATCATCATCCTCGGTGCTGCCATGGATGCCATGAGGGTCGATCCGCAGATCCGAATGATATACCTTATGCTCCTCATGGGATTTTTGGGATGGGCAGGAATCGCAAGACTTGTCCGCGGCCAGATATTATCCCTCCGCGAGCAGGAATTCATGACGGCTGCAGAGGCCACCGGAATACGTGCATCAAGAAGAATATTCAAACATCTTATCCCGAATGTTATCCCGCAGCTCATCGTTACGATGACAATGGGACTCGGTGATACGATCATTATGGAAAGTACACTTTCCTTCCTGGGACTCGGTGTAAAATTCCCGTTTGCGTCCTGGGGAAATATCATCAACGATGTAAACGATACCTACGTACTTACAAATTACTGGTTCATCTGGATCCCGGCAGGTGTCTGCCTGCTCGTAACGGTCCTTGCCTTCAACCTTGTGGGCGACGGC
>JAFOND010000075.1 GCA_017418645.1 Lachnospiraceae bacterium
TGTTGGATGTTATCCGCGCTCAAAAAGAGGCGGAGGATGCATTCTTAAAATCCATGCCACAGATATCGGATGTAAAAGAGGCGGAGGAACCTGCACCGGTATTTGATGATGTAAAGCAGGAAGAAGCACAGGAAGAAGTGCCGGAAGAAACAGAAGTTACGGAAACCGAGGAAGTCACGGTGGACGAGAGCGATGTCATCGCGGAACAGATTGCGTCCGAGGATACAATAAAGG
Organism: Lachnospiraceae bacterium; assembly: GCA_017418645.1. Lineage (GTDB taxonomy): Bacteria > Bacillota > Clostridia > Lachnospirales > Lachnospiraceae > FD2005. Next base: position 235 of record JAFOND010000075.1, read on the forward strand.
CAAACGAAGCCACTGCGAGAACATTGATAAGAAGCAGGGAAACAAGGGATATAACACTCGGCCTTCCCCAGCTTGAAAGGCTGCTTTTCGAGAAACTTAAAGAAGATAAAAAGCTCTTCGAAAATGAAGACGAAGAAGCGTTCTTACAGAGCATAAAGACGCTTATAAAAAGACAGACCGTGGGGACGGAAGAAGAATATGAAACCTGGGAAACAAGGTACGCCGCATTAAATGATATTCTTCCCAAGTCATGCTTTGAGATTGCCGGCGGAACGGAACTTGTGGGAAGTCTTGTGCTGGAAAAAGATGCCGAACTGTATGAAAAAAAGGTAAAGGCAATACTGGATCGAAAAGAAGATTTCCGTAATATTTTAAGATCGGAAATTGAAAAGAAAGTATCACCTCCGGCTCGTGACGTTGTCTTTTCCGATATGGTAAAGGCCATGGATTATCGGATGATATTCTTTGATAAAGCGGATTTTATCAGCTCAGTAAGAGGAGAGCTTAAGCATATTTTATTCGTATCGCCGGAAGGCGCAAGACTGGAAGCGGAGTACCGGGAAACGCTGCCAAAAGAGGCGGAACAGGTTTCGGAAGAATTGCTTGAAGATTTAACGGATGAGATCGTAGTTCCCATAAAAAAGAAGGAAGAGAAAAAAGACCCGACCCGGGAAGAAAGAGAAAAACAGATAGAATACACCCGCCTTCTTTCGCGCTTTACGGAGGATGTAAAAAATGACGGAGAAATATTCTATCAATACAGGAAAGTTCAGGGTGATACGCCGCGTGTGGGAAACGCAAATTTTGAGATCATAGAAAGAGAAAGAAGATTAATATACGCAAGAAAGACCTGGGAAATTCTTGAAGATAAAGGCATGGCGGCAAAATGCGCGGCATACTTCTGCAAGAAGAACAAAAAGGGAGTTCTGCCGCCTCTTACAAGAAAATCAAATACGGATAAGAGTCATCAGGCGTTAAAGGATACGATGATCGCTGCCGTGGAGGAAGCATTTCAAACCGTTGAACTTCCGGGATATATGGAACGTAAGACTCTTACTCCCGGGGATCTTCAGCACGAACTTCATCTTATGGGGCAGGATATTTGGCTTTTATCGGACGGAGCAGATAATAACAGTGTTTTTTTGACATATAAAACCTCGGATTATCAGAACGGGATAGATGAACTCGGGGAAAAATATATCGATCGGTATCTTGATCTTGAAAAGTTTTTATCAAGTGAAGACCTTAAACTGTCTCTTGATGAAATGAAGGCATACAGGTTAAGACTTAAAAAAGATATGTGCATCCCCGATGATGCGAAGTGGAACGCTCTGAAGACGAGTTTCAGGGAATATATATTATCATCCCACGGCAAGACGGAAGAGGAAAGAAAGCTGTTTAATGAAGCGAAGGAACTTCGTGAACGGGAAGAGGAACGCACAAACAGACTTCTGAATTTTGACAGAGGAAAGTTTAAGCCGATTATTGAAAGATTAAAGAAAGATCCCGATGTATGGGAAGAAATAATAAAGATACAGGACGATGATGCCTTTGATCTTTATATGGAAAAGCTTAACGATACCGCGGGCGTTCTTATGGATGCGGTACGGGAAAGCAAGATTCCGGAATTTGTGGCGGAGCAATATCTTGCCGCAAATTATGACATGCTTATGGAAGAACTTAAGCAGTGGGACGCAGAGTGCGACAAGCTGAAGGTCAGCGAGGATGACCTTTCAAAGCGAAGAAAACAGAAGGTGGATGAGCTTTCGGGTAAGCTGAAGGAATTCTTAGACTCCGGATTTATGAAATTTAAGATCACGGGACGTGGCTCTATTGAAGAGCATATCAATAAAGTCTGGAACGGTATTTCCGATCTTAAAAAATCGGAGGAGATGGATCCCCTTACATATGTTGCCCTTTTATATCAGGAGAGGGGAGCATCCTTTAAAGTGCTTTATAAAGAGGGGACTCTTGAACAGGAATTAAAGATCATCGGTGCAAGACAGAAACTCTATGCCGCGGATATTGAAAATGCACTTAAGACCGCAGAGTTTCCGGCAGGGCTCGAGGGCGCGAGCGTAAACGATTTTGAAGTTACATACAGACAGTATGTTTTTGTCCATGCAAAAGATCTTCCCGATGTGAAGGGAAATACGGCGGCGGCAAAACAGGAAAGAAAAAGGATCGCGGATCAGCTTGCAAAGGACTTCCTGCAGGAGATGGTAAGGCGTCGAACCGAAGAGAAAAAGCAGGTAAGAAAGAGCGAAGAGACATTAAGGGCGGAACGTGAATTTGCAAGGCTCGTGACAGCTGAAAAAGAAAAGGGGAAGAACTTAAGTGCAAGTTTCTTTACTCTTGGAAAAACCACGGAAGATATTGAGAGATATACGCAGGAGATTGTTGGAACGGAGATAAAAGCGGATGATAAATACGTTGTCCGGTTGAGGAACTTTGCGGAAGGTCAGGGTTTTTCGAAAGAAAAACAGGATATGTTTGTTGCCTGGTTTTATAAGAATACGGATCCGAATCTGATGTTTACCGTAGCGGAAACGGGAACGGATTCGGACTTCCTTGAAAGTGAAGAATACGAAAAAAAGGTGGCGATCTTCCTTCAGGGATATGATGCGATCTCATCCATGGATGACCTTGAAATAAATAATCCTGTGGTAAGGCGTGAAAAACTGGAATTTGAAAAAAGGATGAGGACATTATTCTTTACTGCCGGAGCGGAATTGGGGCAGATGCAGACTCTTGCCGACACAATAAGAAGAAAGAAAGAGTTTTTATTCCTGGAAGATAAGCTGTCAGGGATGATAAATGCGGCGCTTGAAGAGAATCCGGATGTAAACGTTACGGAAGGCGCGGATCTTGGACGATACAAAACGGGTCTTTCGGAGTTTTTCAGAGGACAGCTTATTGAACTTGTTCTTAATAACGAAGGAAAAGTTTTTGACGTCGAAAAATTCAAAGAAGAATATACGCAAAAGATAAAAGATATTGTTGATGATCCGGGAAAGAGACAGTACATCTTTAACGAGACCGGAGCAGTAACCTTCGATGATGTATACGGAGAGCAGAAAGCATACGAAGGACAGAAAACAAGTTTTGATCTTGATGCAATTATAAAAGACGGAGAAGGTCCATGGGACAAAGAAGCATATAACAAACTTTCGCCGCAGGAAAAGAAACTCTTTGCCCTTGCAATTACCGTTACGGCGGGGGGAGAAGCAACAGTCTATCGCGGAATGGGAGCGCTTTTACAGAGCGAGGCGGAAAAAGGAAAAACTTATGATGCGATCACGGAAGCCGCGGACTGCTTTATGAAAGACAAGGTCATTGGTGTCTATATCGACTATGATATGGCCGTAAAAAAACTGTATACGGATGAATATAACAAGGCAGTCTTTGACGAAGCGATGCAGTTTACCCGCCTTTTGATCGACCATAAAAAAGAGGCAAAAAGGGAAGAGTCCGTTGACAAGAAGATATTGAGCGACGGAACAACATCCATCATTGCAGCAAATAAGATTGAGGGAAAACAGCAGACAACATTTATTGAACAAAACGAGATAAATACCGCGGACGATCTTTATAAGGCCCTTAGGAAGGACCTTGAAGATCCGGATTCCGATGTGTCGAAATCGATCAAAGAACGGTTCTTACAATTCGATGCAAAGAATGATCTTTGGAAACTGATCGAAGTTCTTCAGGACCGTAATATCCTGGATTACTCCGAACGAGAGATTGCGGCAAAGGATGCGGAAAAGAAAAAGACAGGCTATGTTGATCCAAACAAGAGACTTCTTATCAGGGAGCGCTTTTTGGATGAAGTCGGCACGGGATCACAGGTTAAGCGCGCATTTAAACCGGATCATGTGAGAAAGGCATTGCTTTCCGTTTTAAGTTTTCAGTTTAAAGACAACAGCAACTTTTCGGGACGTCCCATTACAAAAGACGACTTTAAAAAGGGCGCCCTTGATAGAAAGAGCACCTTTGATTGGGAACTTATCATGCACGGCCTTGATATGCTTCATGAGATCGAAAACGAACAGGTAAAGAGAAGGGCAATAGAAAGAGATTTCATAAGAGAGGTCGGAAACGAAGAATCCGGGAAGGCCCTTAAAGATCTTGAGGGTTATGAAAGCGAAAAGGAAAAATACGACGAGGAGATCTTTACCGCACAGCTTAGTGCATTTTCGAACAAAGACTTTACGGATGACAGGGCCGGAGAGGAACATGCGGCGCTTCTTGTGGGCTTTAATGCCCTTTCGAAACAGGAGAAAGCGCTTTTCTTCAGGGCGCTTGAACACAGGGATGTTCTTGATATCTCAAAGGTAAATCTTTATTGGAATATTGTGGGAAGAGGAGAAAGAGATTACGTTAATCCCGAAGGAAGAAACGATCTTATTGAAGAATTCATGAGGTCGTCCTACGGGGAAAACTCCCATATGTATGTGGGCCGGACGACGATATATAACGCAATGCATTCCCTGCTTTCCACACAGATCGACGACAGCATGGACTTCCTTAAAGAAAGCAGTGATGTTAATGATTTCATTGCCGGAGAGAGGATGTATCTTTTCAAGAGAAAGACTGCCATCGACTGGAAGCTTTTTGCCAGAGCGCTGCAGCTTGTTCACAGGGCAAAAACCGAAATGGATATGAACCGGGGAGATAAGGAACTTCACCGTTCAATGGGCGATCTTAAAACGACCGGAAGACTGACCATGGATTCCACGTTCATGAGAGAAAACATACACAGAACGGGAGGCCGTTTCCTTAGATTTGTCGGAAAAGACATTGGGGATGAAGTTGCTGAAAAACTTCATGTCGATACACTTCAGGGAATTGCGGCAAAGGTTCTTTCCACAGATTCCATGAACAGGATAAACAGCGTTTTGTCTCATCTTGAATATGAAAGAGCGGAAGAAGAGGAAGAGAAGAAGGAAGAGCCGGAGGAAGAAGAAACAAGCTTTATCAAGTCAATGACGGAACTCTTCTTTACCGCCCGGGAAGCGGCAAAGGATATTGAGGAGGAAGTGGAACCGTTATTTGAAAAGAAGGAAGAAGAAAAGCCGACGCTTGATAAGATCCTTGAAGAATATGGAATAGAAAAGCCGGAAACCTTTAAACAAAAATTCCTGGCCGGTCTTGACACGGCACTGGATAAGATGGCTGATTATTCCGACAACAAGGAAGATCTTGATAAGAGTGTGGAAGAAAAGTCGGAAGAGGCAAGAGCGTTTCTTGGTGATTATATTACTGACTTCCTTGTGAATTCATATAATTCCGCGAGCAAAAAAGCGGATGACCTTCTCGATGCTCTGGCAGAGCATGTGGATTCCATGCTTGAGTGGATACCGGAAGGCGTGCGCACCGCGCTTATGGGTTCTGCAAGCGCATTCGGCGATTTCTGGGAAGAATACGGAGACACCGTTACAGGGTGTATCAAAGAAGCGGTAAACAGTGTTGTTGCGGCGAAGAATATCTGCACTGCCATAGAACATATGGACAGGGTTAAAAAGGCAAAAGCAAACTCGAAAGAGGATGCGAAAAAGGACGAAGGTTTAAAGCGCCGGAGACAGACCAAAAAGCAAAAAGAGATGGCGGATGAAGCGCAAAAGACCAATGTGGGACTAACGGATCTTGCTGCGGACTTTTCCGTGGAAAGAGAAAGTGAAGATATAATCGTAAGTTCCGGTACCATCGCGGGATCCGCGATAAAGATAACGGCAACGATACTCGGACCGGAAGTTCAGATTGCGGGAGCCGCGCTTGAAGAGCTTGTCAAACAGGCGGCAAAGTTCACGGCATTCATACATCACTGCATAGCGGACCACAAAGGTATGGAAAACTATTACGGCGGTCCGGGAAGCGGAGTGGCGGAAAGCATACGCGGACAGATGTCATCAATAAGCGGTCTTAAAGACAGGATAGCAGATAAGAGCAATGCGCAACTTGTACGGATGGCAAAGGGCTTTGAATCGGAGGAAGAACTCGTGACATTTACTGCATTTGAGATGGTTCATTCTCTTATATTCTCCGCCAGTGATTATAATCCTCTTTCACAGACAAAGAATATTTCAAGGTGTGTTCTTGCAATACTTGGGCTTGAAGATCTTATCGGAAAGACGGATAAGGAAAGCGCAAAGAAAGTATATGAAAGGCTGACAAGATAGGAGGAAAGAAATGTCGGAAAGCAATATCTGCCTTATCACCCCGGATAATCTTAAACATTTTTCATCGTTCCTCCTGCCCGGGGCAAGGAGACTTATGGAAAAAGGGGAGCCGGTGACAGCCCTTGGATATGTTGATAAAGATACTGCCTGCGGGGCAATCTGCGGTATGCTCACCGGACGTCGGTTTAAGATCACATCTTTATATGTTTCTCCGGAAAAAAGGCAGGATGGTATAGGCGGCGAGCTATTATTAATGATCAAAGATCTTGTTAAGCCTTTTTCGGATGTTATTACGACAGACTTTACGGTCACGGAGGAGGAACATATATGGCTTTGTAAAATGCTGGAAATATACGGTTTTAAGAGAAGAAGCCCTGTCGGAAGCGCTGTTTATAAAACAACGGTCGCTAACCTTTTAGAGGGCGGTCTGTTTGAAAGGGATTTTGGCGAAGACCTTTTTCCTTCCTTTTCGGATGTGGATAAAAGTATGCTTTTGGAAGCGGAAAAAATAGCCACGGAACGAGGGCTTCCAATTCCGGAGAAGGGATTTTTATGCCCTTCCGTCGATATGCATTGCAGTACGATCCAAATGAGAAAGGACGATCTTAAAGCATATGTCGCAGTGGAAGAGAATCACGACGGAAGTCTCCTGATCTCCGGTGTTTCAAATTGTACGGATAATCCCATGATCGTAATGAAAATCCTTCACGATGCTGCGTTAAAGGCTTCCCAAAGTTATCCGTACGAAACAAAGGTATTTATGCAGGCTGTAAACGAAGAGTCGAAAAAGCTTATCGGGACTTTGGACCCAAAGGCTGAGGCGGTAGACGTGCATTATGAGCTTATTTGAAACACAGAACAACAGACTCTCGATCCAGATTGATGACGAGCGTATACCTAACGGTATCCTGCATTATCGCAAGTGTCTTACGGTGGTTTGCACTTGACAGAGGGAAAAAATTGCCATAAAATAAGGCGTTGAGATTTTGCGACTGTAGTACATCGGTAGTATATCAGCTTCCCAAGCTGAGGAGGTGGGTTCGATTCCCATCAGTCGCTTAAGCTTCGGAAGAAAATAATAAAAAAGAGGTAA
>JAFOND010000076.1 GCA_017418645.1 Lachnospiraceae bacterium
ATTTGACGGTGAAGGCGATGTGGCGATATATGTTCTTTCAAGAAATTCCGGAGAAGGAAGTGACAGGAGACCTTCTTTCGGAGACGTTAAACTTGCGGGTTCGGAGGTTCGAGATATTACGCTCATCAGGAAAAAATACAGACGATTCATGCTTGTTTTAAACGTCGGCGGTGTTGTTGATCTCTCACCCGTTAAGGACGTGGAAAATATACTTCTTCTTTCACAGCTTTGTACGGATTGCGGAAGAGTGCTTTCCCATATTCTTACGGGGAAACAGACTCCCTCCGGAAAACTCACCACGACATGGGCGGCATGGGAAAGTTACAGCAGGGAAGGAACCTTCGGAGACTGGAACGAGACAAGATATAACGAAGGGATTTACGTAGGATACAGATTCTTTGACTCTTTCGGAAAGAAGTCGATCTTCCCCTTCGGATACGGGCTCTCGTATACATATTTTGACTATAAGACAAAGTCAGTGAAACTGGAGCGTGACAGGGTTACGGTAAAGGTAAACGTTAAAAATTCCGGGGAGTTTTCCGGAAAGGAAGTTATACAGGCTTATGTTTCGCAACCGGAAGGAAAGCTTGATAAAGCCTATCAGGAACTTGCGGGATTTAAAAAGACATCACTTTTGAAGCCCCTTGATTCCGAGGATGTAGAGATATCCTTTAAACTCTCGGACATAGCATCTTATGACGAAGAAAGCGCTTCGTATATCCTTGAAAAGGGAGATTATCTTATAAGGATAGGAAACAGTTCCGACAACACAACGACGGAAGCGGTCATAACACTTGATGAAACGGCTGTCGTTTTAAAGACAAGAAACTGCCTCGGAAAACCTGATTTTAAGGATATCAAACGGATAAACCATGAGAGAGAGACTATCCCCGAAAAAGCGGTAAGACTTGAACTCAGCGCAAAAGATATAGAAAAACGGGAAGTGACTTTTGACAAAAAATATGAGATAGATGAACTTGCAAAAACACTTACGGATGAGGAACTTGCTTATATCGCAATAGGAGCTTTTAAGGAGAGAAGAAAAGACCAAAGCGTTGTGGGAGATGCGGCAACGCATGTTGCGGGAGCTGCGGGAGAGACCACATCCCGACTTGTAAAAAAAGGTCTAAGGCCTCTTATTATGGCAGACGGTCCTGCGGGACTCCGCGTCGCAAAGAAGTATTATGAAGACGAAAGAGGAGAGTATGCGGTTGAAAGCGGAGCGGTAATTCCGGAGAGCATGTTTGAAGTCATGGGTCCGTTGACGGCGTTTATCGCAAAGAAAACTCTGGGAGGAAAGAAACCACCCAAGGGTGTGGAAGTTAAGGAACACACCGCCACAAGAATTCCGATAGGGACTGCCATCGCGCAAAGTTTTAACCCTGAACTTGCAAAGGCCTTCGGCGATATAGTCGGAAGCGAGATGGAGAAGATGGGTGTCGATCTTTGGCTTGCGCCGGCACTTAACATCCATAGAAGCATCTTGTGCGGAAGAAATTTTGAGTATTTCTCGGAAGATCCGCTCGTGTCCGGAACAATGGCGGCTGCACTTACCGAAGGCGTGCAAAGTCATAGGGGACGCGGCACAACGATAAAACACTATGCCGCAAACAATGCGGAAACAAACAGGTATTGCAACAACAGCCGCGTAAGCGAACGTGCAATGAGAGAGATATATCTCCGCGGTTTCGGAATATGTGTAAGAGAATCACAGCCTGTAGCGGTTATGACAAGTTACAACCTTTTGAACGAAAGACACACATCCGAACACAGAGGGCTTATAGAAGATGTGTTGAGATGTGAATACGGGTTTAAGGGATTTGTTATGACGGACTGGGTGCTCGCTATAATGACAAGCAAGCGCTCAACGTACAGAAACGCTCTTTCAAACGAGGTAGCAGCCGCAGGCGGGGATGTATTTATGCCGGGCAGCAAAAAGGATTATATGAATGTACTTAAGGCGCTGAAAAGCGGAAAACTTGACCGGAAGCAGCTTATGATAAATGCCACGAGGATAATACGCGCAACAAAGGAACTCAGTCAGCCTTCATAAAAAACTTGCAATATGTAAAAGTTTCCTGTATAATCTCAAAGGTTATGAGAACTTACAGGTTTAAAAGGAGAATTTGTTATGGTTACAGCAGGAGATTTTAAAAACGGTCTCACTATCGAATACGAAGGAAACGTTTGCCAGATTGTTGAATTCCAGCATGTTAAGCCGGGAAAGGGCGCTGCGTTCGTAAGAACAAAGCTTAAGAACATCATCTCCGGCGGTGTTGTGGAAACGACTTTCCGTCCGACAGAAAAGTTTGAAAACGCTCATATCGACAGAAAGGATATGCAGTATCTTTACAATGACGGCGATCTTTACTATTTCATGGACGTTGAGAACTATGATCAGATCGCGCTTTCCGCAAACGACATCGGCGATGCGTTAAAGTTCGTTAAGGAAAACGAAATGGTTAAGGTTTGCTCATACAAGGGCAATGTATTTGCAGTTGAACCGCCTCTCTTTGTAGAACTTCAGATTACTGATACGGAGCCGGGATTCAAGGGCGATACGGCAACAGGCGCAACAAAGCCGGCAACGGTTGAGACAGGCGCGGTTGTTAACGTTCCGCTTTTTGTAAACCAGGAAGACGTTATAAAGATCGATACAAGAACAGGCGAATATCTTTCAAGAGTATAAGATATTTATTCGCAACGAAGACACATACCCGCTTCCGTTTATTTGGAGGCGGGTATTTTATTAACAGGAATCATTGTCATTCCGAACGAATGTGGGGGATCTTCACCATGAAAAAAGAATTTATTAAAAGAATAACAGGTGCATTATTAAGCCTCATTATTATCGCTTCACTAATACTTACAGCCTGCTCAAAAACAGGTAACGGAATCGATATGGGAAAAGCTCCGGAAAGCGACATGTCAAAAGTCAACGAATCACGGGAAATCCCGGAATACGACGGCAAAGAAAAGACATGTTATGAAGTCTTCGTGTACAGCTTCAGCGATTCCGACGGAGACGGTATCGGTGACTTCAAGGGACTTACAGATAATCTTTCGTACATAAATGACGGCGATCCGGAAAAGGGAAACGATCTTTCTGCGGACATGATCTGGCTTATGCCCATATGCCCGTCGCCCACATATCATAAATATGATGTAATCGATTACATGGATGTGGATCCGCAGTACGGAACGATGGAGGATTTTGAGAAGTTTATCGATGCGGCGCATAAGAACGGCGTATCCGTTATAATCGACCTGGTTCTGAATCATACTTCGATTGAGCATCCCTGGTTTAAAAAAGCGGTGGAGGAAGAAAAAGCAGGGGAAGCCTTAAAGTATGCAGATTACTATAACTTTACGACAGAGAAAATGGCGGGATACGAACCTCTGGACGGAACGGATCTTTACTATGAGGCCCGTTTTTGGAGCGGTATGCCGGATCTTAATCTTGATAATGAAGACGTAAGAAAAGAAATAGAAGATATCGTTTCTTTCTGGCTCGATAAGGGCGTTGACGGCTTTCGCCTTGATGCCGTAACATCCTATTACACCGGAGATGATAAGAAGAATATTGAATTCTTAACCTGGCTTAATAAGACGGTCAAAGAGAAAAACCCCGATGCATATATTGTGGGCGAGTGCTGGGCAGGTTTGAATACATATGCAAAGTATTACGAAAGCGGAGTGGATTCGTTCTTTGATTTTCAGTTTGCCGATTCGGACGGAGCCATGGCAAACGTTGTCCGAGGGACAAAGAAAGCGGCTTCCTACGGAAAAGCGGTTGCCGATGCCGAGGATATGCTGGATGAGATCAATCCGGATCACATCAATGCTCCCTTTATCGCAAACCATGATATGGGACGCTCTTGTGGCTTCTTCGTCAATGACGACGGGACAAAAACAAAGATGGCCGGAGCGGTTTATCTGTTGTCCGGTGGTACAACGTATACATATTACGGTGAAGAGATAGGAATGCGCGGCTCGGGGAAGGACGAAAACAAGCGCGCACCCATGCTCTGGGACGAGAATGTGAAGGCAGCCGCAAACGGCATAAAACCGGAAAGCAATTTTGATCCTTTATCGGCACAGAAAGATGATCCGAAAAGTATTTATGAGTATTACAGGCAGGCAATCAGGATAAGGAATAATTTCCCGGTAATAAAGTGCGGGAAAACGGAAGTTTTGGAGGCCATGTCCGATGATGATGTCCTTTCAATGAAAAAAAACGATCCGGACGGAAAGTATGAGAGCGTGATCGTTATTTATAATTTTTCGGACGAAGAAAAGGATGTCAAAATCAGTGAAGAAGGGTATAATAACATAGTTGGTGTTTTATACACCGGAAATGAAGAAGCTGAGATTACGGACGGAACGGTAAAGGTTCCTGCAAGGGGCGTAGTTATATTAAAGGAGAAGCCATGAATACAAGTGCAATTTCTCACCGCACCGGCGGACAGATGTGCTATGCATTTAATAATGACGATCTTATCATAAATCTAAAGACGGGTTATGATGTGGAAGAAGTATATCTTCATTACGGAGATCCGTATAACGCCGGTATTATGGGCGGAGAGGAAAAGTGGTACGGAGAGAGAAAGCCGGTACCGTTTAAAAAAGACCTTTCGGATCATATCTGGTGGACCACGACGGTCACTCCGCAGCATAAGCGTTGTAAATATTATTTTGAACTTCATTCAAAAGACGAGACACTGTTCTTTTTTGAAGACGGATTTCTTACCAAAGAGCAGATGGAAATCCCGGGTAAAATGCTTCAGTATTTTATCTTCCCGTGGATGAACCCGGCGGATCTTGATGTGACTCCGTCCTGGGTAAACGATACTGTCTGGTATCAGATATTCCCCGAAAGATTTGCGAGGGACGAAAACGGTTCTTCACCCGAAGGCAGGGAACTTCACGAATGGAAGGAAGGCCCCGTAACAAATGCGGAAACTTATGGGGGGAATCTTTCCGGAATCAGAAAAAAGATCCCGTATCTTAAGGAACTTGGTATAACGGGAATCTATCTTACGCCCATAATGGAGGCGTCATCGAACCATAAGTACGATACCACCGATTACAAAAAGATCGATCCTGCTTTCGGCACGGACGAGGACATGAAAGCGCTTGTAAGAGATGCCCACGAAAACGGGATAAGAATAATGATGGACGGTGTGTTTAATCACAGCGGAAGATTCTTTAAGCCCTGGCTGGATGTATGTGAGAAAGGACCTTCGTCGGAGTATTATGACTGGTTTATGATAAACAAATGGCCCTTCGATCCGGATACCGATACCAGAGACGGAAAGTTCTTTTCCTTTGCCTTTCACGGCGGGATGCCGAAGCTTAACACAAATAATGACAGGGTTATAGATTACATCGAGGATGTGTGCCTCGGATGGCTTAAGGAATATGATATTGACGGCATAAGATTCGATGTGGGAAACGAGGTCTCGCACAAACTTTTAAAGAGGCTTCATAACACATTAAAAGCGGAAAAAGAGGACTTTTATCTTCTCGGTGAAATCTGGCACGATTCGCTTCCCTGGCTGTTGGGAGACGAATACGATTCCGTTATGAACTACCCTCTGACCTCCGGTATAAACGACTTTTTTATCGATAAAAACAATACGAAAAAGGATCTTTCCCACAGGATCAATTCCTGCTATACGATGTATCGTCAACAGAACAATAACGTGCTTTTTAATCTCCTTGATTCTCATGATACGGACAGGCTGATGACACGTGTGGGGGAAGATACGGACGTCTTTATTCAGGAGATTGCAACACTCTTTACGATGCCCGGAACAGTGTGTATTTATTACGGGACGGAAATCGGGCTGCCGGGTGGACACGATCCCGACTGCAGGCGCGTAATGCCCTGGGATAACATGGATACACCCGAAAGAAAAGAGATTTTTGAAGAAGTAAAAACTTTGATCGCTCTCAGAAAAAAAGAGGAGACATTCCGGAGCCTTTACTTTCATTTTCCTGACGAGATAAAAGATAAACGCTGCGGTGAATATATTAAAATAGCGGAGAACGGCGATAAGATAGAGGTTCTTTTGAATGCATCGGAGAATGATATCGATGTTCCCGGTTTTAAGAAAGAGGATGTCCTTTTTAAGAGGAATGTGGATGAAGAGAAGGGCGTTTTGAAAACAAAGGGAACACTCATAAGAAGGGTTTATATTTAGAGTAAAGTTGCCGATATACAATTTGGAGTATATTGTTGATTACAGCCATATGGCGTTAAATCGGCTAAGAAGATACAGAGGATCAGAGAATGCAGATAAAGATTACAGAGGGGAATTCCGTTATAGTATCGGAATATCTTGCAAAAAACGGAGTTCAGTCCGCAGGTAATACCGTGAGTACGGATAACAATGCAGCGGTTGTGGAAGAGAAAAAGGATGCTCCGGCCGGTGCGTCTTTTGAGGACACTCTTTTGGATAAACTCGGTGAAACCAAGGATCAGCACATCAAGACATCGATCACGTATAAAGAGATATTCGAAAATGCGGCAAACAAATACGGATTGGATGTTAAACTTCTTTATGCGGTTGCAAAAACCGAGTCGAATTTCGATCCCACGGTAACGTCTTCAAGTGGCGCCATGGGGCTTATGCAGCTTATGCCGGAAACCGCAAAGGAAATGGGAGTGGAAGATGCGTATGATCCGGTTCAGAATGTGGACGGCGGAGCAAAGCTTCTTTCAATCCTCATAAACAAATATAAGGATACAGACGATCCTGTGGGAACGGCTCTTGCCGCTTATAATATGGGTCCCGGGAACGTTGCCAAATACGGAAAAGAAGTAGGAAGAAAATATATAGATAAAGTGCTTACTTATTACGGAGAGGGCGTGACTGCTCCGAATAAGAGTTATGACATTCTGAACAGTTATACGGATGATGAGCTTCTGGACGCACTGGATCAGATGCTTAAGGACTTCCCGAATCATGAAAGTTTTGACGAGTTTACGGAAAAGCTTGCGGGGATCCTGAACGAAGATAAAAACAGTGTTTATTATTCACTTACGGGAGCATCCAAAAACCCGGGAAGTTCGGGCGATGTAGATACCCATGCAGGGGTTACGGAAGAGGACAACGAGAGGGCAAAACTGTTATTCTCATCAGCCAATAAAGCAATTATTAAAATGCTTGAAGAAAGAGACTCAAATGTGGTACAATAACATGGAGAGTTTTGAATTTCAAAACGAAAGGAGAACAATATGTTAGCTACGCTGGTTCCTATGTTTGATGAAAACATGGCAGTGAAAGGTTATTCGGTATTCGCCCAAAGGGAAAACTACCTTTTGGATCCCATAAAGTCCAGCAGTGGAAGACTTGATTCCGCTATGCGTATCGAGGGACTTGAAATTGTTGAGGGACTCGGACTTGATACTTTGTCTTCCGACAGAGAAGTTTTTATTCCGATATCAAACGTATCCGTTTTCAACGACATTAAGGCACAGTGTGATGCTCCGCCGGAAAAGATTGTGCTTCTTTTCGATCATTCGATAAAGCCGAACGAGACATATGTTAACCGTCTCAGGGAGCTTCGCGAGCAGGGATATCGCATGGCGATAAGAAAGATTCCCTTGAACGAATTCGGCGATTATAAGCCCATCATCGATCAGATGGACTACATGTTCTTAAATCACAAAAGAGTTAGTATTGAAAAGGCAAAGAAGCTTTTTAACGCTATATATCCGAACGTTAAACTTTGCGCGGTCGCGGTTTCGACACAGGAAGAATTTGAAGAGCTTAAGAAGATCGGCGGCTTCGATCTTTACGAGGGAGAGTTCTTCCGCGTTCCGGTTAACGGAGTTGATACGGAAGCAAATCCTTTAAAGGCAACATACATCGAACTCTTAAGAGTCGTAAACGATGTTGACTTTGATCTTACGGATGCGGCGGACGTTATCGAACACGATCCCGCCCTCGTTATCCAACTGTTAAAGATGGTTAACAATATGACGGTAAACTCCGGCATTACATCCGTTCGACACGCAGCGGCAATGCTCGGACAGAAAGAATTAAAGCGTTGGATAAACACGGCTGTAACGAAGGAACTCTGTGCGGACAAGCCCAGCGAGATCACAAGAATGAGTATGGTGCGCGCACGTTTTGCGGAGAATCTTGCACCGGTATTCCAGATGGCAGGACAGTCTTCGGAACTTTTCCTTATGGGACTTTTCTCCGTGCTGGATGTAATTTTGGACAAGCCGCTTGATGAAGCTCTTGATTCCGTTAAGGTTTCAAAACAGATCCAGGATGCTCTTCTTAGGGAGAAAGGACCGTATGCGGAGGTTATGGCATTCATAGAGGAATATGAAAACGCATCATGGCAGGAAGTTTCCAGGATAATGCTTCTTCAGGACCTTCCGATGAACGATGTATATAAGAGCTATCTTGCATCACTCCAGTGGTACAAAGAACTTATAAACCTTTGATACGGGTTTCGATAATTAAGCATAGAGCCCCGACAGATTGTCGGGGCTTTTGAATGTCCGATGCCATTCCGACGGAGCGACATTCTGTCGCGACGAGGAATCTTACTTACAGACGAGGTAAATTTAAGATGGAAGAAGCAACAACAGAAAAGCTAACCGGACTGACCGTATTCGTCCTTAAGATGATCGCTGTATGCTCCATGCTTATCGATCATTTCGGCGCAACGGTCGTTGAAAGGTATATAGATGCGAATATGCTCTGGGACGGAAACTGGTATATTATTTACAGGACATTACGCTGTATCGGAAGACTGGCGTTCCCGATATACTGTTTTTTTATTGTGGAAGGTTTTAAATATACGCGCTCCAGACCAAAGTACGCGATCAGACTGCTTGCCTTTGCGTTTATTTCGGAAGTTCCCTTCGATATGGCTTTCCAAAAATCATTTTTTGATATGTCCTATAATAATGTATTCTTCACCCTCTTTCTCGGACTCCTTACCATATGGGCAATCGATGAAGTGTGCAAGCGGATATCCGGTAATAACGCTGCCCTCCCTACCTCTGACGAATTCTCACGCTCGCGGGGGGACGCTCGCTTAGAGAATTGTCAGACGGTCGGGCAGGAAGGAATAAGAGCGGGTGACGGCGAGTCAAGTTCCGCAGCGAGGACTAACGGGCCGCAGCAAGGAATTGACTGCCGGCAGGACCCGCGAATTAATATGGACACCCGAACGAAGGCCCTTACTATCTTGGCAACTATAGGAATAGCAGCGGTCGGCACAGCGCTGGGCTTCGTTCTGAACACCGACTACTATGGCGGCGGTGTCCTTACAATCCTTGCGATCTACCTTACGAGAAACAAAAAGAAGCCCCTCTCCATGGCAATCGGCGTATGCGTCTGCGC
>JAFOND010000077.1 GCA_017418645.1 Lachnospiraceae bacterium
GAAAGACGTTGAAGAAGCTCAGCAGCAGATAGTCGGTGTTATAAGAAAACTTGAGGATGCAGGCGAGATCGTAATTTCAAGAGGCGGAGGTGACGACCTCGTTGTCTAGTAAGAATATAATATATAGCTTTAACGTCGCACCGATTGAGGATGAAGACGAGGAAGAATTTCATATAGATTCCAACGAGCTCATTGAAGAGCGCATGAAGGAAGTCGAAGAAGAATACGAAAGAATAAGACTTGAGGAAGAACGGCGCATACATGTCCGTTATGAAATGCAACCCGTTTACGACGAAGAAGGTAATGAAGTTCTTGATGATGACGGAAATCCCCTGATGCAGGAAGTCGAGGTGTATGACGAACCCGGAGAGGAAGAGCTTACCGAAGGATTTGAAGACTATGCAAAAGATTCCGAATCCCAGGCAATGCTTCCGGAAGAAGTCCAGGAAGAAGCGGAGGCAATAATTGCCGATGCGCAATCCACTGCGGAGGCTATCATAAACGATGCCAACGCCCAGGCGGACGGTATCCGTGAACAGGCAATGGAGGCCGGAAGACAGGAAGGCTTTGAAGAAGGAATAAGACAGGCAAACGAGGAACTTGCGCAGCAGCGTGAGAATCTTTCCGAAATGGAAAGGACTCTTGTTGCGGAATTCGAAGAGAAACAGAGCAATATGGAAAAAGAGCTTGTGGATATTATCGCACAGCTCTACGAAAAAGTTTTTTCCGTAAATTTCTCGGATGACAAGAATATAGTCTTACACCTGGTTGAAAATGCCCTATCCCATGCCGAAGGAAGCAAACAGCTTCTTATCAGGGCTAACGAGGATGCGATAGAAGTGATAAAAGAAAAGAAAGAAGATCTCCAATCAAGGGTGGGCTCGGATGTGACTCTGGATCTAATTCCGGATGCACTTCTTAAAGAAGGAGAGTGTCTTATAGAAACAGACGGCGGCATATTCGATTGCAGTATTGATACGGAACTTAAGAACCTTACAAAAAAGATAAGATCTCTTACGATGTAGAGGAAAAAATGGACATTGATGCGGCAAAATACCTTTCGCTTGCCCAGGAGCCGATGTTTGACAGGCTCGGAAAAGTGCTTAAGGTTGTGGGACTTACGATAGAATCTTTGGGTCCCGTTGCTAAACTAAACGACTTGTGCGAGATACAGGCCGAAGACGGAAGAAGGATCATGGCGGAGGTTGTGGGCTTCCGTGACAAGGTCCTTATTTTAATGCCCTATGAAAAAGCGGATGGCGTCGGTGTGGGATGCGTTGTGGAAAATACCGGCCGACCCCTTACCATAAAAGTCGGAGACTGTCTTCTGGGTCACACCACGGACGGAATAGGTGTCCCGACGGATATCGACGATCCCGATTCTTTACATTATGATGCCGAATATCCCGTGGATAATGATCCGCCGGATCCCATGGACAGGGTTATAATAAAGGATGTCCTTCCACTGGGGGTAAAAGCCGTGGACGGGCTTATAACCGTAGGCAAGGGACAGCGTATCGGCATATTTGCAGGCTCCGGTGTCGGCAAAAGTACGATAATGGGTATGTTCGCGAGAAATACCAAAGCGGAAGTTAATGTTATCGCGCTTATAGGAGAGCGTGGACGAGAAGTCCGTGAATTCGTTGAAAACGATCTTAAAGCGGAGGGAATGGCACGCTCCGTTGTTGTTATCGCAACCAGTGATAAACCTGCACTTATAAGAAAAAAGGCCGCATTAACGGCAACGGCCATAGCGGAGTATTTCAGGAATCAGGGTAAAGATGTTCTTCTTATGATGGACTCCTTAACGCGTTTCTGCATGGCACAGAGGGAAATTGGTCTTGCTTCGGGGGAACCGCCGGTTACAAGAGGATATCCGCCCTCAATATATGCGGAGATGCCCAGACTTCTTGAACGCGCGGGAAACGGCGCCAAAGGATCGATCACGGGGCTATATACCGTACTCGTGGACGGCGATGACATGAATGAACCCATAACGGATACGGCAAGATCTATTTTGGACGGACATATAATGCTTAACAGAAAACTGGCCCAAAAAAACCAGTATCCCGCAATAGATGTCCTTCAATCCATATCAAGAGTAATGTCCGCCGTGGCGGACAAGTATCACAAGAATTCGGCGGGACAGCTTAAAAATGTTATGGCAACATATCAGGAGTCCGAGGATCTTATAAATATCGGGGCATATAAAAAGGGTTCTAACAAGAATATTGATTTTGCCATATCAAAGTATGATGATGTAATAAACTTTATCAAGCAGGATGTTTATGATAAATATACGTTTGAAGAGATAGTTTCCATGATGGAAGAGATGTTTCCTCCGACAAACAGGGAGGAGGCGGCAGTACCGGAAGATATGATGCCGCAGGATAAGATCCCGCCGGCAGACGGAATGCCCGAAGGATAAATAAATGGCAAAGTTTGTATACAGGATGCAAAACATCCTTGATATAAAAGAAAAACTCGAAACCCAGGAAAAGATAGCCTTTTCCGCAGCCATGAACCATCTTAACGAAGAAGAAGAGAAACTTCGCGTATTGATGAAACGTCAGGCGGAGTATGAGGCTCATCTTAAAGAGATAATGGACGGCAGGATCGACGTCGTTAAGATAAACGAGGCAAAGAGGGCCGTTGAATCCATAAAGGGGTTTGTGCTCGAACAGATGAAACAGGTGCGCCGGGCACAGAAGAATCTTGAACTTGCAAGGGAACGTCTGAACAATGCCCAGAAGGAAAGAAAAACCCACGAAGCATTAAAAGACAGGGCGTTTGAGGAATTCCTGCAGGAACAGAACGCGGAAGAAATGAAACAGATAGACCAGCTCGTAAGTTATACTTACGGCGCGAAGGCATTGGAGAAAGCCGGCGAAGAGGAAGAATAAAATGGCGGACGAAGAAGTTAAAGAAGAATCGAAACAAGAAAAAAAAGAACGCAAAAAACGGGAAAAAGAAGAAAAGAAAGAAGCCAAGAGGCAAAAGCAGGAAGAAGCGGGCTATGAAGAGGAAGACGAATCCATAGGAAGCAAGCTCCTTGTATTTCTTGTTGCCATAATGATAATCGCGGTATGGCTTGCAATCTTTGCGCTCCTTATAAAAATGGATGTGGGAGGATTCGGCTCCACCGTTGCATATCCCGTATTAAAAGATGTCCCCGTGTTAAATAAGATTCTCCCGGAAACGGAAGAATATGCGGAAGAGGACGAGGCATACAAGTTCGAAACCACGGATGATGCCGTGGCAAGGATAAAGGAACTTGAGGGTCAGATTGCGGCTTTACAGGGCGCGCAGGATCAGAATGCCGCATATATTGCCGAACTGGAACTTCAGGCTCAGGAACTTGCCACATACAAAGCAAACGAGGCATCTTTTGAAGCAACAAAAGAAAAATTTTACGAAGAGGTTGTTTTTTCGGATAATGCACCCGATATTAATGAATATAAGACATACTATGAGAGTATCGAGCCCGATAATGCGGCAAGGATATACAAGCAGGTAGTACAGAAGACGGAAACGGAAGAAGAAATAAAGGATTATGTAAAGGCATATTCTTCCATGAAGCCCAAGGAAGCGGCGGCCATCTTCAACACAATGACGGACAACCTTAACCTTGTTGCAAAAATACTTAAGAACATGGAAGCGGGAGACAGAGGAAAGATACTCGGTGCCATGGATCAGGACACTGCCGCACTGGTGACCAAGATCATGGATCCGGATTAACACGGAGGTTGTCCGGAAAAGCTATGAACGGAATCATGCCAAATAAAACCGAAAGGAAAAATGACATGACAAGTGCGAACCTTTTAAATGTTAAAAGCGCTCCGCAGCAGTTGATACAGCCGAATAAGGCAATAAATCCGGCCGAAAAACCGGAAAAGGATTTTGGCGCAATGCTTTCGGAGAGCGTTAAGAAGCCGAATGCAAACGATACCCAGTTTGTTGGCGAAAAAAATGTAAAAGCGGATTCCAAAGCCGTTTCGAACGACGATAACAAAGACATCCGCTACGAAACAAAAAAGAACCCCGTAAAAGAACAAAAAGAAGAAAAGAACGACATTCCGTCCGAAGAAGAATTCAAAGAGGCGGTTGAGGAGTTCGAAAAGAAGGTAAAGAAGGTCTTAAAAGACGCTTTTGATATCACGGATGAAGATATAGAAAGCGCAATGGAGACCCTTTCTCTGGTTGTCACGGATCTTACGGAGCCCAAGGGGTTAATGCCTCTTGTTACGGAGCTTCTGGGAGAAGACGATTCCGTCAATCTTATCATGGATGAAAACGTGAATACGGTGCTTGGCGAAGTGGGAGCGGTTTCCGAAGAACTGTCGGAAGAACTGAACCTTCCGCTTGATGCTGTCCGTGAAATATTTGCGGAGATGACGGAAGTCACGGAAACTGAAACCATAGATCCGGAGATTGTCGTAAATCTTGACGGACAGAACGAAAAAGTTTTCACGGAAGATAACGGAAAGGCAGTTCCTTTACCTGAAACGGAAATCACGGACAGGGATGTGAAAATCGAGGATAAGGATATCCGCCCCGTGAAGGAAGATACAGTTATCACGGATGATAAGAACATCGTAAATACCGTAAAAGAAAACGGTACGGATGTTAATGAAGCAAATCCGGAAAACGTAAGGGTTAATGACAATAAGACAGAAGGAACGGAAAAGGTTTCGGACGGTATAACGGTTGTTGTAAACAAAGAATCGGCCGAAAACGACGGAGCCGAAGCCGAAAGCAACGATAGCGGATCACAGGGACAGTTTAAGAATCCGGCAAACGAAAACAGAAATCCGTTGTTTGAACTTAATCAGGAACCCATAAATGCCGGGGAAACAAATGTTAATAAGGACATTAACATACAGCAGCCTCTTCAGGCAGAGGCGCCCGAACCGCCGGTTCGGGAAAGATACGTAAACGTCAACACAAACGAGGTTATCACACAGATCGTTGAACATGCAAGGACAACGATAACCAGGGAAGTACAGTCCATGGAGATGGTGCTTAATCCGGAACACCTCGGAAAGCTTTACATGGAAGTATCCCATAAAAACGGAGAGGTTTCCGCAAGGCTTGTTGCCGAAAACGAGAATGTCCGCGCAGCACTGGAGATGCAGGCGGAAGTTCTTAAGGAACAGCTTTCCGGACAGGGCATAAAGATCCAGTCCGTTGAAGTTTCCGTGGGCACGCATGAATTCGAGAAGAATCTCGAAGAAGGCCAGATGCAGGACGAATCCCGCCACGAAGCGGAGGAAGAGGCTAAGAGAAGAAACACTTCCGGTGAAAGAAATCTTAACCTTAATGACGGGGAAGGCCTTCTCGATGACCTTACGGAAGAAGAAGAACTTAAGCTTCGTATGATGCACGAAGCGGGAAATACCATGAATCTCACAGCATAAAGAAAGGAGGAACAAAATGGGAATAGTCGGTGATGTATCGCAGATCACAAAGAATACGGGAAAAGAAGTTAATAACTCATCCATAAACAACAGCAAGAAAAATAAGTCTCAGAGTATGGCGGATGAGAATATGTTCTTGAGCCTTCTGGTTGCCGAAATGCAATACCAGGATCCCCTTGAACCCACGAGCAATACGGAATATGTATCCGAACTCGCAACCTTTACCCAGGTTTCATCACTTCAGGAGATGAATGCCACCATACAGAATATGGGATCACAGTCTCTTGTGGGCCAGTATGTAAAGATCATAAACGAGGACGGAGAAGAATTTGCCGGACTTGTTGATTATACCACGGTAAAAGACGGGGAAACCATGGTTTCCATCGATGACCAGCTTTACAAGGCAAGCGACGTAAAAGAAGTCATTAATGCAAAATACTATGAGGCAAATGAAAATGCAAGCGCGTTTTCCGAGATCGTAAAGAAACTTCCGGATGAATACGGACTTACGATCAGCGATAAGGACGAGATAGAGAAGGCTCTGGGGCTTTACAATGCCTTCGATAACTACACAATGCAGTTTGTCGATCAGAGCGATGTCGATAAAATAACAAAATTGGTAAACAGACTAAACTCTTTACTTAATCCTGCCGATAAAGATACTGTAAGCGCTGATGACGCTTCGGGTGCGGCCGAGGAGACAGAAAGCGAAAATACGGAAGAAACCGTAGATGAAGCAGCACAAACCGAGACTTCGGAAGAAAATGCAAACGATACGGCAGATTCCGAGGAAACAACCGGATAACGGATTGTCCGGCGAAAGGAGGAAGAGATATGAGCGCTGTAGCAGTACAATACAAGCCGATCGAACAGATTAAAAGAGAATATCTGCCGAACAACAGCCGCCCGGTATCGACTCTTTCCGATCAGGTTACATCTTTTTCCGACATTTTAAGAAACAAGTTCCCAAATTACGCGGGTGCACAGTCCACGGAACTTACATTCTCAAAACATGCGGCAAAGAGACTTGGCGAAAGAGAAATCTCTTTATCCGACGAACAGAACGAGCGCCTTTCGGCGGGAGTTCAGAAAGCGGGAATGAAAGGAATCAATGACTCGCTTGTAATCGTAGACAGCTTGGCATTTATAGTAAATGTACCTAGCCAGACGGTTATCACAGCCATGGATTCCATTGATACCATGGACGGAAACGTATTTACAAACATTGATGGCGCAGTAATCGCATAAAAGCCGGACCTTACGGAGGCTTTCGCAGCTGACTGACAGATGCTGCAGCGGTTATCGCAAACGGAGGTCAACCTATTATGATGAGATCACTTTACTCTGGTGTATCGGGTCTTCGTACACACCAGACAAGGATGGACGTTATCGGTAACAATATCGCTAACGTTAATACTGTCGGCTTCAAGAGCACGTCAGTTACTTTTAATGACATCATGTATCAGACAACATCCGGAGCAACCCAGGCGAACGAAAACAAGGGTGGTGTTAACGCTAAGCAGATCGGTCTCGGCGTTAACATGGGGTCCACAAAGATCTCCATCACATCCGGTGGTGCAGCGGAAAGCACGGGAAATGCGTTCGATATCAAACTTACGGATTCAAATTCCACCAACTTTTTCGTAGTTAAAAATGCTGGACAGACACTCTTTACAAGAGCAGGTTCCTTCTATGTTGACGGCAACGGAAACCTTGCAATGACAACAACCGGTTACCTTGTTCAGGGATGGCAGGTTAATCCGGAGACAAAGGATATCCAGCGCGATACCGTTTCTCCGCTTCGTATAATGAGCCCGGAAAACATGACGTCCGAACCGGAAGCTAC
>JAFOND010000078.1 GCA_017418645.1 Lachnospiraceae bacterium
CCTTGAAATCCTTAAAAAATCCCATTTGTTTACCTCCGTTTTTTAATACGTATCCTCCGTTATCGGCAGGATATCCGTATCTTTCTTTTCTTTTAAACCCGTAATTATATCCGACACTTCAGATACAAGGTTTTCCTCTTCCCGGTCAATATCTATCCTTATGACCGACGTTTTGTATTTTACCACACTTTCGAGTGTGTTTTCAATATCGTTACCATAAATATTATAATCCACAAAAGTTAATCCGTTTTCCTCAAGAATTTCTTGCAACTTTTCCATATTTTCGTTTGCAACTTTATTCTTGCTTCCCCCGGGAAAACGATAGTATTTCGGCTTACTTCCCGTCACCTCCGAGTATAGTTTGTTCATTCTGGAAAGATCGGCGGTAAAGGAATCCGAAGAAGTATAAATTTCATATCCGCCGGAATAAGATGTTATGCCGAGAGTATGCCCTTTCATTGCTATCTTTTTATACAAAGAAAGCGACTCTTCGTCCTCAGTTCCTTTGACGAAGAAAGTCGCCTTGAGATCGTTTTTATCCAATAATGAGAGAAGGTCTTCCGTTTGCTTTATCGTATCCTCATCTTCGGGATCCGTTATATCGAAAGTAAGGTAGACATTATGCTTTTCGGTTTCCGTTTCTTCCACGGCATCCGATACGGCGGATTCTTCCATTGCTTCTTCAAGAGTATCGATCTTTCCGGAAAGATCATCCTGAAGTCCCGACACCTTTTCTATTCTTTCGTTTGCCGTGTTAATCTGTTTTTGAAGGTTATTTACTCTTACAAGAAGAAAAACGGATAATGAAAGCATCACTATCATCCATACAGCAAGAAGCGCTATTATCATCCTTTTTATACTCTGAACCCGCTTTCTTCTCTTTCTTTTCTGTTCGGTATCTATATTCATCTTAAAGATATAACCTCCGATAAAGTTGTATATAACAAATGCTTGTCTATGGGCTTGGCGATATGGGCATTCATTCCCGCATCGTACGCTTCACGGACATCCTCTGCAAATGCATTTGCCGTCATGGCGATGATCGGTATGCTGTTAAGATCTTTGTTGGGAAGATTTCTGATCGATCTTGCCGCTTCATATCCGTTCATAACCGGCATATTAACGTCCATTATCACTGCAGTGTATTCTCCGGGATCCGATATGGATATCATATTTAAAGCTTCTTTTCCGTTCTCCGCACAGTCAACGATAAGTCCCGCTCCTTCAAGCATCATTTTTGCGATCTCGCGGTTTATCGCCATATCCTCCGCAAGAAGAACCTTAAGGCCTTTTAACCTTTCACTGTTCGTGGAATCGGCATTTTCCTCGTTAACCGGCGCGGAAACGATCTTAAAATCCGTTTTTATTATGAATTCCGTACCCTTGTTAACCTCGGATACAACTTCTATGGTTCCTCCCATAAGTGTTACAAGACTCTTTGTTATTGCCGTACCCAGACCGGTACCCTGGATCTTCGTAACACGCCTGTCTCTTTCGTAAGCATCAAAAACCCTGTCCGCAAACTCGGGAGTCATTCCCATCCCCGTATCCTTTACATGGATCTCGTAATGACCGATATCTTTGTCTTTTCCCGTTTCCTTTACGGTAAGAGATATCTCTCCGCCTTCGGGAGTGAACTTATATGCGTTGCTTATCATATTGTTAAGGATCCTGTTAATGGCATTTGCATCCGCTAAAATATGAGAATCTTTAACGGCATCCATATCCACCTTAAAAACAAGATTCTTTTCTTTCATCTGTCCGTCAAAAGTATCCTTTATACCGGATATTTCTTCCAGCAGTTTCATGTTTTCCGGATAAATCTCAATTTTTCCGGATTCTATCCTGCTCATATCAAGTATATCGTTTATAAGGTTTAAAAGATGCTTGCCCGAGTTATCTATCTTATTGAGGTACTCTTTTACATTTTCAGGCGTCTCCGGAAGTTCTTTTGCAAGTTCGGTGTATCCCACAATGGCATTCATCGGGGTTCTTATGTCATGACTCATATTCGAAAGAAACATGGTTTTAGCTTTACTGCTTTCCGTTGCCTTTATCTTTTCTCTCTCCGTTTTCCTCTCCCTTTCATGGAGTATGGAAAGCAAACGAAAAAGAACGAACAATAAGAATATTACGACCGCCATCTGAAGAATACTGTTTCTTATCAAAACGGCGTCAAGTTCGTTAAGCTGATACCAGAGATGATCCTCCGAGTCGTTCATTTCCCATTTATCGAGGGTAACACCATGTTCGGCCAGTTCTGTTTCGTTAAACTTGTTCAGATTGATAAGTATCTCTTCCGATTTTGTTTTGGAAGATTCCCTGAACCAG
>JAFOND010000079.1 GCA_017418645.1 Lachnospiraceae bacterium
AACGCATCAACAAAGAGTCCCACCATTTCCGATAATACGAGGCACATAAAATAATGGGTTCTCCGGTTATTGTTCAGATGCTGCTGATGAAGCGAAGCAAGGATCATCAGCATAAACACCGCGGTTATGATTTCGGATGTAATGATTATATTATTCATCAACCATTTTCCCTTACTGAAGCACTTGTTTTATCTTTTCGAGAAGATCGTCTTTTGAAGGCGGTTTCAGCATATACCCCTGGGGCTTAAGATCCAGAACCGCTTTTATATGGCCTCTGTCGCTTATTCCCGTAAGGAAGATAACCGGTATGTCCTTAAGATCTTTGTCTGCTCTTATCATCTCAAGGGTTTGTTTTCCGTCACATACCGGCATTTCATAGTCCAGAAGAATAAGATCCGGACGCTGACGCCCTATCGATGTCATTGCTTTCATACCGGATGTCGCAACGGTAACATCATATTCGTCTTTTATCATTTCCCTGACGCTTCTTATCGCAACAGGGTTATCGTCAACGATCATTACATTCTTTTTTCGGTACGGATCCGATATAAATACCTTGTCCCCCACATATTTTATTTTAAGATTAAGTCTTCTGCATGCGGTTTCAAGGATCGTCTTATTTTCGACGGGTCTTATAAGGTGTTCAAACTGTTTTCCCCGGAAGTATTTTAAGAATTCGTCCCTCTCCTGCTCCGTTCCGATTGTGATAACGGGTATTCTTGTATAGTCCGTCGACAGAACCCCGAATACTCCTCTTTCAAAGTCTACGGCTCCCACAAGGATAATGACTACAAGATCCGGTTCAACGACCTTCATCATTCCCGCCGCCGCATCGGACTTAAGATCGCATATCTGAACACTGAAGTGTTCGGACAGAACACTGTCCACTTCCTTAACAATGCTATTCAGTTTTCCGAACAGTAATACTTTTCTCATTATTTCTTCCGCCTTTTCTATTTTATTTTCTCTTTAATCCTTTGTAACACGTCTTCCGCAAGTTCCTGGTCGAGCTGCGATACCGCAGCTTTAAGGATATCAAATTCTTCAGTCGCATCATCCGGCAACCTGTATGCGGACAGTTTCTCTATGGCATCATCCGCATTGTCGATATCCATCTTTTCCATTGCGGTGCCGATCATGGAAAGAAGCGTTATTATTACTTCCTTATCCGTCTCTTCCTTTTCTTCGTTTTTGATTTCTTCCGCGCCCAGATATTCTTTAAGCAGAACCTTATAGTTTTTCCATTCCCTGATAAAAACATCATGCATGCTGTTTATGGTATCGATATCTTCGTTCGATGCAGCCTTTTCGAGAACGGCAGCCATTCCCGAAAGAGTTATTATTCCGACGGATCCGGATGCTCCCTTCATTCCGTGTACCATTATCCTGTAATCGGGGAATGAGCCCGGCAGGTCTTCCTTTAAAGCCTGTAGTTTATCTGCCTGAAGTTCAATTGTATTATGGAATTCACCCAAAAGAGCATCAACCGTATCTTTGTATTTTAACCGTTCTATTGCAATTTTCCAATCCAAACCGAAAATTACCGGATAATCCGACACATCCGTTTCCGACCCCTTCTTTGCTTCCTGCGCGTTAGTTTCTTTTACACGCTCTATCATTTCGTCCGGAAGAAGTTTCGTTATTGTTTTCTCCAGTTTTTCATATACTATCGGTTTTGACAGGAACCCGTCAAATCCTTCTTCCATATAATGTTCTTTCGCGCCGGCTATGGCGTTTGCGGTAAGAACAACTATAGGTGTTTCCCTGCTCATACAG
>JAFOND010000080.1 GCA_017418645.1 Lachnospiraceae bacterium
ATGGAACAAACAATAGAATTCAGATATGACACGCAGCTTCTTTTGGACCAGACCGGCATCGACGAAGACGATGTGGAAGATATCTGCGATGAGGTGCACGACTACATCGCCGATAATTTCAAAGGCGATGAACTTCTCTGCGTACCCGGAGACGAAGTTATAAAACTTCACTTTCATACGAACGAGCCCTGGGATGTACTCAAGTACTGCCGTACAAAGGGCGAAATCTATGATATCGTTGTGGAAGATATGGACAGACAGACCAGAGGTTTAAAGGGCTGATAAAAACACTTGCTTTTTATTGCGAAATACTGTACAATATCATTCGCTGTCGGGATGTGGCTCAGTTTGGTAGAGCGCTTGACTGGGGGTCAAGAGGTCGCAGGTTCAAGTCCTGTCATTCCGATTTTTAAGGGAATTGTCGAACTTCGACAGTTTCCTTTTTTATTTCCATTATTTCTTATTTATTTACTTGTTATTTAATGGCTTTTTTCGTATAATAACTTCGTATGACTATGTATGAAAGGAATATTATGCCCAAATGAGCAACGAAAGAGAAGTAAGAGTACTCGAGATCAAAAAAAGTGTATTCGAAAACAATGATCGCGAAGCTGAAAAACTTCGTGACGAACTGAAGGAAAAGAAAATCTTTCTTTTAAACCTTATGTCTTCTCCGGGATCCGGAAAGACCACCACACTTAAAAGAACAATAGCAGCATTAAAGGATGAATATAAGATCGGCGTTATGGAAGCCGATATAGATTCGGACGTGGATGCAAAAGCAATAGCGGAGACGGGAGCAAAAGCAATCCAGCTTCACACCGGCGGCATGTGCCACCTTGATGCGGGAATGACACGCCAGGGACTGGATGCCCTTATCGAAAACGATGTGGAATTTGCAATCCTTGAGAATGTGGGAAACCTTGTATGCCCGGCGGAATTCGATACGGGCGCGGTAAAAAACGCAGCAATCCTTTCTGTTCCGGAAGGACATGACAAACCGCTTAAGTATCCGCTTATGTTCGAAGTCTGTGACGTCGTTCTCGTTAATAAGATCGATGTTATGCCGTATTTCGATTTCGATATGGAAAAGTGTAAAGAATATGTGCACATGAGAAATCCGAAAGCGGAAATAATAGAGATATCCGCAAAAGAGGGAAAGGGTATCGATGAGTGGGCCGCTTGGCTTAAAAAAGAAATAGACGCCTGGAGAGGGTAAAACAGGATATAAACAGGCGTTTATGATATAAGAAAACATTTTTAGAATTCTCTAAAAGAGAAAGAGGGGTAAACTAAATGGCAGGAACAAATCCAAACTATCCGCTTCGTCCGGACTATGTTGACGTCAGCGGACCGATGAAAGAAAACATCGCGTTACTGGGTAAAACCATCACAGACCGTATTCCAATTAAACTCGGACTTCACAAGGTGACAAAGGATGATCCGGAATACTGGGCAGTACGCATCCTTGTTGGCGATGATGACGACCTTGCAAAGTGGGTTGTCGACAACTTCAAAGAAATCCGTCATCCCAGAACATTTGCGGAACTTAAGGCAAGTTCAGGTCTTTCGGATGAAGAACTTACAAAGAAACTGGAAAAGATTTCATATACGGGTCTTGTTGAGTGGAACCATGAAGATCTTGATCCGAAGTGGCCGAATCCGAATCATGAAAAGAGATGGGTTCTTCCCATGTTCGTACCGGGATCCGGTGAGTTCTCGAACATGAATCTGGATCTTATTGACGAGCATCCGGAACTTGGTATGTTCTTCGAGCATATGACACGTCTTCCGCTTGAAAAAGTTACGAAGATGGTTCCTCCGGGAGGCGCCGGAATCGGTATGCATGTCATTGCCGTTGAAAAAGAAGTTGATATGAACAATGACTCCATCCCCATCGAGCACATCTCACACTGGATGGATAAATATGAAGGCAAGTATGCGGCATCTCCGTGTTCATGCCGTCGCTCAAGAATGACATATGACGAAGGTTGCGCGGACGACTATCATGACTGGTGCGTTGCCATCGGCGATATGGCCGATTATGTTGTTGAAACCCATAAGGGCGGACGATACATCACAAAGGAAGAAGCATACGAAATCTTTAAGAAGGGCGAGGAAAACGGCTTCGTTCATCAGATAACAAATATCGACGGTGAGGAAAAGATCTTCGCGATCTGTAACTGTAACGTAAATGTTTGCTACGCTCTTCGTACATCACAGCTTTTCAATACACCGAACATGAGCCGCAGCGCATATGTTGCACACGTTGAAAAAGAAAAGTGCGTTGCCTGCGGACGTTGCGTTGAGGTCTGCCCGGCAGGTGCTCTTACCCTGGGACAGAAGCTTTGCAAGAAGGACGGTTCCGAGGTTAAGTATCCGAAGCAGGTTCTTCCCACAGAGAAGAGAAAGTGGACGGAAGAGGACTGGAACTGGGATTACCGCGATACAAACCGTATCGAATCACATGAATCCGGTACCGCTCCGTGTAAGACGGCTTGTCCGGCACACATCGCCATCCAGGGATACTTAAAGCTTGCAGCTCAGGGCAAGTATACGGAAGCCCTCGCGCTTATAAAGAAAAACAATCCGCTTCCCGCAGTCTGCGGACATATCTGTAACCGTCGCTGCGAGGATGCATGTACAAGAGGCTCCGTTGATCAGGCAATCGCCATCGACGAAGTTAAGAAGTTTATTGCAATGCGCGATCTTAAGGCGGATACACGTTATATCCCGAAGAAGGTTATTCCGAAGGTTCAGGGAGAATTCGAAGAGAAGGTTGCCATCATCGGCGCAGGTCCCGCAGGACTTTCATGCGCATTCTACCTTGCGGAAAAAGGATATCGTCCCACGGTATTCGAAAAGAACGAAAAGCCGGGCGGAATGCTTGTATACGGTATTCCTTCATACAAGCTTGAAAAAGACGTCATCGCTGCGGAAATCGATATCATGAAAGAAATGGGTGTTGAATTCAAGTGCGGCGTTGAAGTCGGAAAAGACATTACTCTTGATGCTCTCCGTAAGGAAGGCTACAAGGCGTTCTATATTGCAATCGGCTGCCAGGGCGGAAGATCCGTAGGCGTTCCGGGAGAAGATGCGGCTAATATCTATACCGCTGTTGACTTCCTCCGCGAAGTAAACGCAAACGAGAAGTTCCCCATCGAAGGAGACGTTGTTGTTGTCGGCGGCGGTAACGTTGCCATCGACTGCTCAAGAGATGCGGTACGTGTCGGCGCTCCCAAGGTTTATCAGTATTCACTTGAGGACGGCGATGAAAGACCGGCAGCAAAGGATGAGATTGAAGAAGCTGAAGAAGACGGCGTAATCTTTGGCGGCGGCTGGGGCCCGAAGGAAATCCTTAAGGACGAGAACGGCAAGGTTAAGGGAATCGTATTCAAGAAGTGTACACAGGTTAAGGATGCAGACGGCAGATTCAATCCGAAGTATGATGAGAACCAGACTACGACCATCGAATGCAAGCACATCGTTCTTGCGGTAGGTCAGTCCATTGTTTGGGGAGATCTTCTTAAGGATTCAAAGGTTGAACTCGGAAGAGGAAACGGAGCCGTTGCGGATCCGGTTACATATCAGACGGCAGAGCCGGATATCTTTGTGGGCGGCGATGTTTACACGGGACCGAAGTTCGTTATCGATGCCATTGCTGCAGGTAAGGAAGCGGCAATATCCATGCATCGCTTTGTTCAGCCTCACAGCTCACTTACCATCGGACGTAATCCGCATCACTATGTTGAGCTTGACAAGAACGACTTTAAGCTTCCGGACGGATATGATACAAGCGGAAGAAACGTTCCGGGAAGAAACGAGAGCATCGATAAAAAATCCTTCCGTGATTCCAAACTTGTATTTACGGAAGAACAGGTTAAGAAAGAAACGGCTCGCTGCCTTTCCTGCGGTGCATCCATCGTTGATGAAAACCGCTGTGTAGGCTGCGGACTCTGTACGACACGCTGCGAATTCGATGCCATACATCTTCACAGAGACAGGCCCGAATGCTCCGTTATGAGAAGATCCGAAGACAAACTTAAATATGTTCTTCCCAACGGATTCAAGAGAATTTTCGGAGCGGGAAAATAAGACGAAAGATTTAAAGTATTATGCACGAATTAAGCGTTGTATTTCACGTTATTGACCAGCTGGAAGAAGTTGCAAAGGAAAATGACGTGAAAGAGATTAAAACAGTGACTTTACAGCTCGGAGAGGTATCCGCGGTTCTGCCGTGGTACCTCACCGATTGTTGGAACTGGGCAAAGAAAAAACATGAGATAATGCAGGACTGCGAAATGAAGATCGAAAAGATCGATGCCGTAACGTTCTGCGAAGACTGCAAACAGACTTATGAGACCGTAAAACATGGAAAAACCTGCCCGTTCTGCGGGTCGGGGAACACGTTTCTTGTTCAGGGAAACGAGTTTATGATAAAGGAAATAGAAGCAATATAAATCTGTTTAGGGGATAGGTTCATGAAAAACAGAAGTCTGAGGTCAAGTATCATAATCCTTACGAGTTTAGCCATCATTATATCAACGATCGCAATTATGCTCGTTGCAATTGTCGGAATCCATGTAATATCCGAAAGATCTGCGACACAAGTGATGCAGCTTTTGGATAAGGAAAATGCCGCCAACATGAATAATTCCATCAACGAGATCGAGCAGGCGGTTGACACGATGGCAGCCTTTGCGCAGGATTCAGACTTCGGCCTCGGGTCCGATCTTAACAGACTTTTCGTTGATTCCGATTATCGTAGCGAATATCTTGAAAAGGTCCGTCAGCTTGCAAAAGCGGAGATGGAACTTACAAAGAACGCATCCACGGTTTACTGCCAGTTGTCCATAGAAATTACGGGTTCGAGCACGAACTTCCTCTATGTTCGTGATGCGGAGTCCGGTCAGCTCATGGAAGGTCTTCCTGTTGAGGTAACGAACTTTGAAAGCTCGGATCTTGAACATGTAGGCTGGTATTTCGAGCCCAAGAACAATAAAGGACCGGTTTGGATCGGACCTTACAAGAACAAGAACTACGGAATGGAAGTTATATCCTATGTTGTTCCGCTTTACGCTGAAAACGTTTTCATAGGCGTTATCGGAATGGATATCAACGTGACGGATATGGCGGAATCCATGCAGGATATTGAAGGCTATGAAGGCGGAGCGATCCTCCTTTTCGGACCTTCGGGAGAACTTATCTATCATTCCGCATATAAGAACGGCAAGGTGGATGAAACTTCTTCTTTGGAACAGGAGAAAATCGGAAACGAAGCAATGAAGAAATCCCTTGATACGGGATCGGTTGTGGAATACAGGGATGAACGCGGAATAGAAGAACTGTATGCGGAAACCATGGCAAACGGAATGATCGTTACCGTTATCGTTCCGCAAACAGCGATCTATGCGATGCAACAACGGGTTATCTGGCTTGGCGCATTGATCGGAGCATCGCTGCTTATCATCTCCATCTTAATAACGACCTTCCTTATCAACAGATTCTTAAAGCCTTTGAACGAACTTATCACCGCATCGGAACAGCTTGCGGACGGCAATGTTGACGTAACTATCAACTATAAAGAAAACGACGAGATCGGACGACTTGGACAGACCTTTGAACTTATGGCAAACTCGATCAAAAAGTACTTTGATCATTTCCATTCACTGGCATATACGGACAGTCTTACCGGTCTTAACAATAAAGCAGCATACGGCATTACCCGGGACGTTATCGAGTCCGAGGTGCAGATGGGACGCGCTTCGTTCTCCATAATCGTTATGGACGTAAACAACTTAAAGATAATAAACGATACCCTGGGACATGAAAAAGGAGATATTCTTCTTACACATGTTACCGAATGTTTGAGAAAGACCTTTGTCGGATTCCCGCTTTATCGAATCGGCGGAGATGAATTCTGCTCCATTATTAACGAGACAACCGATCCCGAAATGCTGATAACGCTTCTTCAGACCGTTACGGCAAAGAAGAGCGAGGATGACTTCGAATTCTTCCAGTGCCGTTATCAGATCGCGGCAGGCGCGGCTACATACGAAAAAGAAAAGGATATCAGCTTTGATGATGTATTCCAGCGTGCCGACGATGCAATGTACGAGAACAAGAAGATGTTAAAGGAGCGTGACAAACAGGAGAAAGTGGGGGTCGGTGTCGGAAACGTACCGGATGTTTCCAAGGCATAGAATATAAAAACTAAAGAGTCCGGTTTTTCCGGACTCTATTTATTCCGATATAGCAAAGCCATTTGTCATTTCGAGGTCGTGAAGCGACGAGAAATCTTCACTAAAAAAGGAGGGGCAACATGAAAAAAAGACTTTTAGCATTACTTTTGATCGCAGCGGTTACACTTCCTGTCGTTGGCTGCAAAAAACCTGCGCCGGTAAACACGGATAACAGTACTAAACAGGAAACAACAGCTAAAACGGAAACTCCCGAATCGGAAGAAACGGCTGAGGCGGAGGATGAGGAATTGTCCGATGGGTTCATTCAGCCCATTGTTTACAGTAAGTCCTATTTCGAAACGGATGAAGAAACCAGCGATCTTCTTATAGACGGTTGCATACAGACAGTACAGATCAGTGAAGAAAGCCAAGAGACGTATCCGGAACTGGCTAAAGCTCTTAAGGAACTTTCGGAAGGGGAAGAAAAGACAAAGGACGAGGAATTCGAAGAAAATCTTTTGGATGCAAGACGTTCCCATGCCGAGCTTGCGGAGAATTATCTTGCGGAAAAAGATGAAACCCATGTATTCATAAGAAGAGCGGACAGCAAAGTTTTCTCGTATCTGAACGAACATTATTCATACCTGGGCGGTGCCCACGGATCGACGATGTACGGCGGAATGAATTTTGATCCCAAAACGGGAAAAGAGATTCAGTATTCCGATATCGTAAAAGACTCGGATAAATTGCAGAAAGCCCTTGCCGAAACAATCAAAAATGATTTTCCGGACCTTCTTCTGGATGGTATCGGAGCGGATTACGAAGAAAACATGAAAATATATTTCGAGAACGGCTACAGCCCCGCATTTACCATCGATAACGAAGGCGTGACCTTCTATTTCGGCTCATACGGGCTGGGCTCTTATGCGGCCGGAAATCAGTTTGTAACGCTTCCGTACTCGAAGTACGCGGATCTTTTCAGCGAGGATATTCTTCCGGAAAAAGAGGGCGGATACATTATGGAAATTCCCCGATTTAATTCCACATTCGCGGATGTCGACAATGACGGGGATACGGAAGCGATAAGCGTTAATACCACGGTTCATTATGACGGGGATCCCGCAGCGTATGATCCGGACACAATAGACGAATATCATGTGGACATTTATGTTGTGGTAGACGGCGAACAGTATCTTATCAAGGATGAGTATGAAGTATTCGGCACGGATTGCCGTCTTGTTAAGACGGAAGGAAAGAACACGTTCCTTCTTCTGTCTCATGCAACGATGAACGATTATACTTTTACCAATATAATAAAACTTGACGGAAAGAACAAACCGAAGCTTGTTGATACCGTATGGTATGAAATGCCCTGGATACAGAGAGATCCTGAAAACGAAGAAGAGGAATTCATATACGGAAGTCTTACTCCGGTGGATCCTTCTGCAATGCTTCTTACGGAGAGATTTGACAGAACTGCAACGCTTCATGCGCAGAATGTATTTAAACTTACGGAAGACGGAAAACTCGAGGCACAGAACGATGAGTTTATATCTATCGGTTATCTTTACGGAAATCCGATAGAGATCAATGTTATCCGGGATTTTGAAGGAACAAGCATTGATAATTATGGAAACACCCTTGAAAAGAACTTTAAGGTAGAGAAAGGCGAAAAGCTGTTTATCTACAGGACGGGAGA
Source organism: Lachnospiraceae bacterium (assembly GCA_017418645.1). Taxonomy (GTDB): domain Bacteria; phylum Bacillota; class Clostridia; order Lachnospirales; family Lachnospiraceae; genus FD2005. The sequence continues at coordinate 7,882 of JAFOND010000080.1, forward strand.
AACCGAGCTTGAGGGAGAAAACACGGTTTATGTGGACTTCCTTACCGAAGACAATATCATCCTCAGGGTTTATTATGACGAGACTGTTTTCCCTCACACCATAAACGGTACGGATGAGGATCAGTTGATAGAAAACCTTTTATACGCGGGCTGAGAAAACAGATTATGTTGATACGTGAAAAAATTGAGGCGATGGAGCGGGAAACATTAAGCCCGTATGCCACGCTGAACGAAAACTCAAAAGGTCGGGACATCCCGGAGCCGGAATGTGATATCCGGCCCATGTTTCAGCGTGACCGCGACAGGATACTGCATTGCAAATCCTTCCGAAGGTTAAAGAATAAAACACAGGTTTTTCTTTCACCCATGGGGGATCATTACAGGACAAGAATGTCACATACCCTTGAGGTGTCTCAGAACGCAAGGACGATAGGAAAGGCACTTCGCCTGAACGAAGATCTTGTTGAGGCGATCGCTCTCGGGCATGATCTTGGGCATACACCTTTCGGACATGCCGGAGAAGCGGTGCTTAACGAATGCGTATCGGACGGCTTTATCCATAGCGAACAGAGCGTCAGAATAGTTGAAAAACTCGAAAAAGACGGCGAAGGACTTAACCTTACATGGGAAGTCCGGGACGGCATGAGAAATCACCAGATGGATACAATGCCTGCGACTCCCGAGGGGAAAATTGTCCGTCTTTCCGATAAGATAGCATATGTAAACGCGGATATCGATGATGCGATACGAGCGAATCTTCTTTCAGAGGAGGACATACCGAAAGAGATAAGAAATGTTCTCGGACACAGTACAAGAGAGAGGCTGGATCATCTTATACATGATGTAATCATAAACTCCATGGACTCTCCGGATATAAAAATGTCCGACGAGACATTTCAGGCGATGACGGACCTCAGAAATTTCCTCTTTACGAACGTATATAAGAATCCAACGGCAAAAGGAGAGGAAGTTAAGGCAAAGAGGATGTTAAAACAGCTCTTTGAATACTATACGGAGCACATGGAGGATATTCCCGAAAAATTCCTTCGTATGGTTAAAAACGGGGAAAAGGAAGACCGTGTAATAGCGGATTACATCTCGGGTATGACAGACCAGTATGCGGTCACCAAATTTAACGAATATTTCCAGCCGAGAGCTTGGCAGACAGACGGATTATAAGGATTTAAGATGGCGTTTTATTCCGACGAACTGATAGATGAGATCAGGGATAAAAATGATATATATGATGTGATCTCGCAGTATGTGGGTCTAAAGAAAAAAGGCGGCACATATTTCGGTCTCTGCCCGTTTCATAACGAAAAAACGCCTTCGTTCTCCGTTACGCCGTCGAAGCAGATGTTTTACTGTTTCGGATGCGGTGAAGGCGGAAATGTGTTTTCTTTTCTTCAGAAGTATGACAACATTTCATTCCCGGAAGCTGTTGAACAGCTTGCAAACCGTGCTGGAATCGAACTTCCGAAGAGGGAGATGACGGCTGAAGAAAAAAGAAGGGCGGATAAAAGAACAAAGCTTTTCGAGATAAACAAGGAAGCGGCAACGTATTTTTACAAGATGCTCCGCTCGGATCACGGAAAAAGAGCCTATGAATATTTTAAAGGCAGGCAACTTTCTGACGAGACAATAAAGAACTTCGGCCTAGGATATTCTGACCATTACAGTGACGATCTTTACAAATATTTCAAGGGCAAAGGCTATTCGGATGAATTCCTTTCCGAAAGCGGTCTTTGCACCATAGACGAGAAAAACGGCGGAAGAGACAAGTTCTGGAACAGGGCGATGTTTCCCATCATGGACCAGAACGGAAAGGTTATAGCCTTCGGCGGAAGGGTTATGGGAGAGGGTGAACCAAAGTATTTAAACTCTCCGGAAACCATGATCTTTAATAAGAGCCGGACACTGTTCGGCCTCTATCTTGCAAAAAAGACCAAGCGCGAGGAACTCATCCTCTGCGAAGGATATATGGATGTTATTTCCCTGCATCAGGCGGGATTTGACAATGCATGCGCATCTCTGGGAACAGCGCTCACGGAAGGGCATGCGGGAATAATAAAGAGATATACCAAAAAAGTTCTTCTTTGCTATGACAGCGACGGCGCAGGAAGAAAGGCCGCTTTAAGGGCAATCCCCATCCTTAAGAATGCGGGAATAAGCTGCAAGGTAATAAACATGCAGCCCCATAAGGATCCGGACGAATTTATAAAGGCGCTGGGTGCGGAAGCTTTTGAAGAACGGATAAAGAATGCCGAAAACGGATTCATGTTCAGGGTCAGGAGTGCGGAAGAAAAGCACGATTTAAAGGATCCTGACGAAAGAAAGCAGTTTCAGGACGAGATTGCGGATATGCTCCTTGAGTTTTCGGAAGAGATTGAAAGAGATAATTATATCAATGCCGTTGAAGAACGGTATCATTTCGGAATAGAGCCTTTAAAGAAGCTTGTTGCGAGACGGGCGCAAAAAGGCGGAATCATAAAAGAAGAAAGGACGGAAATACCAAAAAGAAAAGCTAATGTAAATGAAAACATATCGGAAAGACTTCTCATTACATGGCTTTCCGAGCGACCGGAACTGTATCCGATGATTAAAAAGTATGTTTTGCCTGAACATTATCCGGAGGGTATATGGGCTGAGATAGCAACTTTATTGTATGCGCAGCTTGATGAAACAGGAAAACCCGAACCGGCAAAGATCATGCAAAGCTTTACGGAAGAGGAGGAACACAGGGAAGTCGCAAGAATCTTCAACACCACGGTTGGGGAATTCCCCGACGAAGAAGCTTTTCAAAGAGCTCTTAAAGAAAGTATCATAAGGGTAAGGCAAAACGCCATGGAAAGAGAAAGAAAGAATATGGACCCGCGGGATATGGAAGGGCTGAAAAGGATCGTGGAAGAGAAGAAATTCATTGATGAAATGAAGAGAGGTTTGTACAATGGCTGAAACAAAGTCAAAGAAAACAATAGCAAAGAAGACGGAAAAAGAAGTAAAGGAAACTAAGGAAACCAAGGAAACAAAGAAGAAGGCA
>JAFOND010000010.1 GCA_017418645.1 Lachnospiraceae bacterium
ACTCTCTCCGCTTCGTTTCCGTTAAAGAGAACTTCCGATCCCTGCTCTAAGATGCTGGTAAGCATAACGAAGACCATATCCACTCCCTTTTCCCTTTGCATCGTGGGAAGATATGCCTTGATGTCCGGAAGGATGGATCTAAGCTGATTGACCGATATGGCGGAAACCTGCGAAACTCCGAAGGATCTGCCTTCGGAATTAAAGGTCTTAAAGTCCGTATAAACGATCTCTTCCGTGGTCTTTCCGTTGAAGTTAGAACCGGCTTCAAACATGGATATAGCAAGTTCTTCATAGTCGACACCCGCAATTTCCGCAAGTTCCTTTGCAACCTCTTCATCCTTCGGGGTGCATGTGGGCGAACGGAACATCAGGGTATCCGAAAGGATTGCGGATAAAAGAAGTCCCGCGATCTTCGGTTCAACAGGAACACCCTTCTCCTTATACATAAGATATATGATCGTTGAACAGCATCCGAGAGGCTGATTTCTGAACATAATGGGCTGTATGGTTTCAAGAGATCCCAATCTGTGATGGTCAACGATCTCCAAAATCTCCGCCTGATCTATGCCGTCAACGGCCTGAGACTTTTCGTTATGATCAACAAGGATTACTTTCTTCTTTCTTGGATTGATAAGAAGACGTCTTGAGAAAAGTCCGACATAATGTCTCTGGTCGTCGAGTATCGGAAAGTCACGATGACGGACTTTTGACATTCTGGATTTTACATCATCAAGATAATCATCAAGATCAAAGGAAACAATGTTTTCCTTTGTCATGAAATACTTTATGGGCATACTCTGATGGATAAGACGGGCTGTTGTAAAACTGTCGTATTCCGTCGTAATAAGCACGCAGTCGATGGCTTTCGCGCCGTCGATAATCTCCTGCGGAAGATCCTTAACACCTGTTACTATCATACAGGAGGGGTTCTGACCCAGGGCAATCTCCATTCTCTCAAAAACGTTTCCGAGGATAACAAGATCGTCGTCTTCTATCTCGTCGCGGATTGCCTGACGGTTTCCGGACGCAACAACAACCTTACCCTTAACAAAATATCCATGTTCGTTTCCGGTAAGGAGTTTTCCGTTTAAAGTTTCTATTATGTTTTTATATTGGGTTCTCGCACGACCGAGGATCGTGTTGTCCAAGATATCGATATAAGAATATGCGATGTCACCGTTTACGATAACACCCTCAAGTTTTCCGTTATCATCCACAACCGGAAGTGTAACGGAGTCTTCGGATTTCATGAGCGCCCATGCCTTCTTTAAAGAGATGTGTCCGCTCACGCCTTCCGTCTTATGAAAATCAAGGTCCTTTATCTGGGTTCCCACCTGCTTTACGGTCTTTGGTTCCGGAACGCCGAACCGCTCTAAAACATAGCGGGTTTCGCTGTTAAGCTCACCCGCCTTTCTCGGGATGAATTCATCATCCTCGGTTTTGTTCTTAAGTTCCGCATACGCGATGGCCGCGCATATCGAATCCGTATCCGGATTCTTATGACCGATAATCCATACCATTAAAGAATACCAAGAGTGAGAAGTATTAAAATGATACCCACACCAAGATTAACCGCCGCAAGGAATGTAAGGAACATATTCTGATTCTTAAGTTTGCCTACATGCGTTTCAAGAAGGATACGCTGCTCCTCGCTCTGGTCAAGTTCCTTTAAAAGATCCTGAATATTTCTGTATACCTTAACGTTTTCGGAATGAACCTTCTCCGAAAGCTCGTTCTTCATAGAATCCATGCCTTCGTTGAAACCGGAAAGAGTTGTCTTAACTTCCTCGTTCTGTTCCTGAAGGGTTGTTTCGATCGTGCCCTTGATATCATTTATCGTAAGCTGAAGATCGTCCTTAACACCGGACACACCCGCAAGTTCGTTTCCGATGCCTGCACGCATTCCGTCCATGCTGCTTCTCATTTCCATTGAGAACGCTTCGAATTTCTGATCGATGCCACCGGAAAGGCCGGCAATGCTGTTCTTGATCTCACTTGATGCAAGGCTGATGCTGTGGCTTATATCTTCGGAGATATCGTCCTGTCCTTCTTCGAGACGACGAACGATACGATCTACCTGTGTATTTACGCCCTGAGCAATATTTTCGGCCTCTTCTCTTTTCTTTGCAAGCGAGCTTTCAAGTTCACGGCTTTC
>JAFOND010000081.1 GCA_017418645.1 Lachnospiraceae bacterium
GGCGACAGTTCGTTAACCGTGACTTCATGCCCCATACTTTCAAGGGTTTCCGTCACATCCCTCTTCATCCATTCATTCCATGTGTGATATAAGATCTTCATTTTGTTACAAACTCCGGCCCGCGTATCGGCCCGATCTCCCCGTCGCTTGCGACCAGAATGCTGTTCTGGGGTTTATTCTGTGCAATGCTTTCGTTTGCCGGATACCAGCTTACGTTTTTAAAGTGTTCCCTTAACATGGCTCTTGCCATTATTCCGCGGAGCGAATCCTTTCCCGTAAAAGCGGAGATCATATTGATAACATAAACTCCCTTTTTCGACATGACTTTTTTTACCGCGCGGATCCCGCTTTCGGACAAAAGATCCTCTTCTATTATATTCTCGGTATAGGCATCATGAAAAACGGCATCATATTTCTTCTTGCACCGCTTTATGTATTTCAATGCGTCATCCACAATTATCTCGCCGTGTGTTGCGGGATCATAGTTCTCAAGAAAAAAGAACTTCTTCGCAAGATCTATCATAAGAGGATCTATCTCGCACACATCCATATGAACATCCTTATAACGCTCGGTTATATGCCTGGGAAACGTAAACCCGGCGCCTCCGAGAAGAAGCGTATTTTTAAGATCCGGTCTTACTTCAAAGACCTTCGCGAACTCCTTAAGATAGTCAAAAACAAGCTCGCTCTTTCGCCCCTCATCATAAAAGACCGCGCTTTCTCCCACCTCGTTAACAAGGAGTATACGAACGGGCTCTCCCTGAAAACGGGTTTCTTTTACGACAATGCGTTTGTCTTTCGTTTCAAAAAGAATTTCATCGTTAAACATGTTTTTATGTTACACCCCCGCGTTCTTTCCGAGGGCCATGGCAAGGTTTGCAAAGGATATTGCCCTTGCATTGTTGCCGGCTTTCATATAACATTCCGCAAATTTCGCCAGCACGGCAATCTCCGTTTCCACGCTGTCATGCAGCATTCCGCAGAGAATGTGGACCATGATGTGCGATACGCCCATGGATACGGAAAACTCCGGTTCGGCACCGGATGAAACATCATCCTGTATCATCTTCATGGAATCGATAAGCTTTATGGTATCATAACCCTTGTCCCAGATATCGCTTATGGAGCCGCTCTGCTCTTCTTCGTGGCGGATGTTTAATATGTACCATTGATAGGTAAGAAAACTGTGGATGTCGGAATTCGGAAGAAAAGTGTCCGGACGTTTTTCGATCACATCAAGCATAAATCGATAACCTTCTTCATACCGTCCCGACTCTATCATTTCCCGGGTTTTATCTATATATTCCTTTGTCTCTGCTTTCTCCTGGGAAGCGCCGATCTTAAGCTCTTTAACTTTTAACTTATGATGATAAACATAGACCGTTAAAAGCCTCTCTCCAAGGAAGCCGAGAGCCCGCTTTCCGTAATCGTCGTATGATGAAACATCAAGATTTTTCTCCACTTCAAAAAGTATCGAAAAGAGCCAGGATGCATATTCCTTAACAAGAGACGACTTTGCAATAAGCATGTTGCAGCAATAGGTTTTGTTGCCGCTCATAACTTCTTCGAAGGCGGGAAGATATTCCGGCGCGATCTTTTTAATCGCCTTTCTTGTTTCTTCCATATCTTCCTTATGATGCTGGTCGATATATTGGCTTTCCACGGTTCCGCTCTCAAGTTCGAGGATTTCAGGAAGGATGATATCGCAGTCGGAAAGCATTGCGGGCACCCGGTTTGCATCCAGAATAATGTTTCCTTCCATAAGGAAGAAACGTCTGTAATGAACAAGCCCCATATAGGCGCTGTCTTCATCGTTCTTCCACATATAATAGAAAGCGGAAAGCTCAACGAAGTTTGGATTCCGGTGGGAAATATTATCCCCGGCATCGTCCCGAAGATATCCGAGATCGTCATGAAGCGCCGCGCCCACCTGTATCGGAACATAGCCTTCCTGTCCAGGCACATCGAACTTCTCGTGCGCAGCCATATAGATTGTTACTTTATTATTATCCATTTTGATACTCTCATAAGATCAATATAACGGAATCTATTTTAACATACTTTGTGTTGACTTTTTACCCCTTTAAATTAAAATATTGATATGAATATTGCAATTTCTCTCGATAAAAACTTTATAAACGTCGGATATGTAATGCTTACATCGCTTTTTATGAATCATAAAGAAAGCGATGTTTCCGTATATGTGCTGTATCGGGGCTTAGAAGAAGGAGATTTCCTTCCGTATCACAACCTTGCACAGAAATTCGGAAAAAATCTCTATCTTTTAAACGTTCCGGAAAATATGATCCCGTCATCTCTTCCCGTAAGCGACAAATGGCCTTCGGAAATATATTTCAGACTGGCTCTTCCCTATCTTTTGCCGGACGAGGAGCGGATCCTTTATCTTGATACGGACATCATAATAAACAATGATCTTTCGGAATTATATAACCTGCCGTTTAACAATCTTCTGTTTTATGCCGCGCCGGACAACTCCGACGGAAATCTTTCGGAAAAGCAATGCGAACTCTTCGGAGATCTCTTGAACGATCCGGATTTTCATTACGCAAACTCCGGTGTTCTTCTTATGAACCTTGAGGGAATAAGAAACGAGTTTAAGATCACGGACATCACGGGTTTTATAGAAAAGAACAGACGGCTTTTAACCGCTTTCGATCAGGATACCATAAACTATCTTTTTAACGGTCGGATCGGTTTCCTTCCCCACGAAAAATACAATCTTTTCGCGAGACTTTATCATAACAGCGGATATACCTATGAAAAAGTAAAAGAAAAGGGAACATGCATAATCCACTACACCGGCCCCAAGCCCTGGTCCGGCGAAAGCCTTCGGACCGACATCGAAAAGTTCTGGTGGGAATATGCAAAAGAAACGCCCTATTATCATGAATTCATGGAACAGTCTCTCTTTACGGAGATGAACAAGAATTATGAAAACACGAACGAATTCATGTATCAGCTTTACCTTTTACAGGAAGCCGAAAACAGGGAAGCC
>JAFOND010000011.1 GCA_017418645.1 Lachnospiraceae bacterium
CATCATCGATATGATATATGCACTGGATAAGATCGCGCCGGGAACCGCAAATGATGACACGCTTTTATACGGCGTGGAAGTTAAGTTTTACAATATGGAAGTCTCCGTTGATGAGCGTCTCATGACAAAGTACGACGGGCTTTATATCATCGGCGACGGATCCGGAATAACACATTCACTTTCGCATGCCTCCGCCAGCGGCGTGCACGTGGCACGGGAAATTACAAAGGCTTCCCCTTGAGGCGAAGCCGACTGATGAGGTGTAGCCCGAAGGGCGTTATAAATGAATAACACAAATAAAGAAATAAAACAGGGGCGTGAACTTTTAAACCTCTCTCATATTTCACTTCTTGCGACTATACTTGTATTTTCGCTGGTTCTGATCGCGCTTAATATCACTCTTGGATGGCAAAAATGGACCATTCCGATAATCGCGATTTTCATAGCGGGCGTGCTTTATATGCATATTACGCGTACACCGGATGACAGGCCGCGTATATACATTTTCGGCATAATCCTTATGGTGGAGATGTTTTATTATTGCGCGAACATCAATACCACATATGATACGACTCCGGTTATCGTCGTTATTCTTGTCATTCTTGTAATGTCCCGTGAAAAGCCGCTTTACACCGCCTGTCTTATTACCGGTTTCGGCGGCATGATCTATAATTTCTATGACACGTTCAGGGAAAACGGATTCGAGGTAACCTCGGCTGCGATAGTAAGAACAATTCTTCATTTCCTCCTTGTGGGGATCGCAGGCTTTGTAACGACACGCCTTTCCTCGGTTCTTGAACGTATAGAAAAACAGTATGCGGCAAATCTCCACCGTCTCGAAGACGAAAACAGAAGCGCCGGAGACTTCCTTACAAACCTTTCCCATGAAATAAGAACTCCCGTAAACGTTATCCTCGGTATGACGGATATCTGCCTTCAGAACGAAAATGACGAGGGTTTAAAGAATGCAATGTCTTCCGTTTTATATGCCGGCAAGCAGGTTGCGGACCAGATCGATGACATCATGGACTATTCGGAGATAGACAAGGATTCCGTTTCCGTTACGGACGACGATTATATGATCGCCTCTGTTGTAAACGATATCATCACATCACTGTATGAGGCCGGGGACAGCGTGAAAAAGGACGGCGTGGACATAATCGTTGATGTTGATGCGGCCGTGCCATACATAATGAACTCCGACGCAAAGAAGATAAGCAAGATCTTAAGACACCTTATCTATAACGCTCTGAAATATACAAACGAAGGCGGTATTTATGTCCGCATTCATTCCGTTAAGCAAAATTACGGCGCGAATCTCTGCATAGAAGTTACGGACACGGGTGTCGGCATGACAAAGACAGAGATGGAGCACGCTTTCGACAGGTTCTATCAATCGGATTCCGGCAGGACAAGATCCACTCGCGGACTCGGCCTCGGGCTTGCCATTGTTGCAGGCTTTGTTGATTCCCTTAACGGTTTTGCATCCATAGAAAGCAGAAAGGGCGAAGGCACAACGATGCGGATTTCCGTTCCGCAGGCAGTTGTTGACGATTCGCCGTGCATAAAGATGCCGGTAAGAGAGAACATCTGCATCGGTTCTTTCATTAACTATGCAAGGATTAAAAATGCGAACGTAAGAGATTTTTATAACACCATTTTGGAAAATTTCGCGAGCAGCATCCACTCAAAACTTTATACAACCGATGATGTGGGTGAACTCAGGACGATACTGAAAAAAGTTTCCCTGACACATCTCTTTATCGGCGCCAACGAGTATTATGCAAACTCCGTATTCATTGAAGAGGTTGCGAGAAAGACTGTCGTTATCGTTGTTGCGGACCGCGGTTTTGCACTCCGAAAGGGCTCGCGCGCATATATCTTAAGAAAACCGCTTTCAACTTTAGCCATGGCAAACATGGTAAGTCGTGAAACCGAAGAGGATGAGGCGGAAGGAAACATCAAATTCCCCGGAGTACGTGCACTTGTTGTTGACGACGAAGGCATGAATCTTGAAGTTGCGTCCAGGATACTCGAGCGTTACGGATGTATCGTAACCACGGCTGCTTCCGGCCGTGAATCCATCGATCTTTGCGCGACAAACGATTTCGATGTGGTATTTATGGATCATATGATGCCAAAGATGGACGGCGTTGAAGCCATGAAGCATCTCAAGCATGACAGCATAAAGAGAAGAAAAGAGCTTCCTGTGATCGCTCTTACGGCTAACGCTTCAAGCACCGCAAAAGAGATGTTCCTGAAGGAAGGCTTTGACGGATTCATACCGAAACCCATAGATCTTTCGGAACTTGAACGCGCCATGAAGAAAGTTCTTCCGGAGGAAAAAATAGAATATGAGGAACCGAAGGAAGAGGACGAAAACTCGTTTTTTAATCATCCGAGGAAAGGACGTCTCATCGAAGTTAAGCCCATGCGTGCAATACTGAAGGAGGAGCCTAAGGCCGCTTTGCAACCTGTTGAGAAAAAATTCGAGGCGGAGTCCTCCTACACTTTCGTTGATGCCCTCAAAGATGCGGGTGTTGATGTGACTTCCGCTCTTTCGAACTGTCAGAATGACAAAGATTTTTACCGTGACCTTCTTTCACGTTTTGTTAAGGAAGGACGGGGCAAGATAGAAGATATAGAATATTGCGCGGTACGTGAGGAACTGGAGGACTATACAACCCTCGTTCACGGACTGAAGAGTACAGCAAAACTTATCGGCGTAAACGATCTTTCCGAACATGCCCGTATCATAGAGGAAGCCGGAAAGAATAAGGACACGGAACTTATAAAACAGCGTCATGATGAACTTATGGAAGAGTATCATAAATATATAAACATTATCAGCGGGGTGCTTAAGAACGCGGACCGATGACGACCGTTGCCAAAGAGGAGTCTGAGAATGATAAAAAGATGGATAGATGGTTTAAGAAGCTATCTTTCAAATACAAAATATGATATACAGGACCGTCTTTTTGCCCTGCTCTCCGTTGTTGCTCTTTTCGGCCTTTTACTTGCCGCGATCGGCGGCATGATAACGGGAGAGAGCAAGGAAGGCATAACCTTTACGCTTTTCGGTTTTGTTGCCTTTTCCATGATCCTTTATGCAGCTTTCAGGTTGAAAAAACCGAAACAGGCAGCTAAACTCATTGCAATGCTGCTTATCGTGATCTTTCTTCCCATCACGTATTTCACGGGCGGGGGAATCCGCGGCGGAACCCCGATCTGGTTTGCGCTGGCTGCGCTTTACATCGCCGTAATCCTAAGCGGCAAATTCCGTATTTTTGCTTTTGTATGTCTTGGAGCAACGGCATCTGCGCTCTGGTATACGGAGTATATTCACCCCGAATACGTTATCTCTCATACAAGGGAATCCGAGTTTCTTGATTCGCTTGTTACGCTTGCGCTTGTAACACTTGTAATGACCATCCTTCTTGATTTCCAGACGCTGATGTACCGCAGGGAGACAAAGCATTCCGAAGAGCAGAAGAAAGAGATCGAGATGCTTAATGCCGCCCAGAATCATTTCTTCTCTTCCATGAGCCACGAGATAAGAACCCCGGTTAATACCATCATCGGCCTAAACGAAATGATCCTTCGGGAAGACGTTTCGGACGAAGTTGCGGAGGACGCGGTGAACATCCGATCCGCCGGCAAGATGCTTCTTTCGACAATAAACGATATCCTTGATATGTCAAAGATCCAGGCGGGACAGATGGATCTTACCCCCACCGCATACAGTTTAAAGAATCTGCTTTCGGAAGTCGTAAACATGAATGCCCTTCGTGCTCAGGAAAAGCTTCTGAAGTTTGATGTCAGCATTTCTCCGGATCTTCCGTCGGGACTTTACGGAGACGAGATGCGTGTTAAGCAGATCCTGGTAAACGTGCTTAACAATGCCATAAAATACACGGACGAAGGTTCCGTATCCCTTTCCGTTCAATGCGAATACAGCGAGGAAAAACAGAGTGAGGTCCGCCTTTCGTTTACGATATCCGATACCGGAATCGGAATTAAGAAAGAGAGTATGCCGTACCTTTTCTCCGCGTTTAAGCGCGTCGATACCGAAAAGAACAAGCATATCGAAGGTACCGGCCTCGGCCTTTCAATCGTTAAAGAGCTTGTGGAACTTATGGGCGGAAAGATAAACGTTAACTCCGTTTATACAAAGGGTTCGACATTCGTTATAGAGATCCCGCAGGGCATTTCCGATAAGGCACAGATCGGAGAAGTGGATATCGAAAGCCTTTACCATGGCGGGGAAAGAATGAAATATTACAGAAGCTTTGAGGCTCCAAAGGCAAAGGCACTCATCGTTGACGACAACGAGCCGAACCTTATGGTTGCGGAAAAACTTCTCCGTGATACAAAGATGGAGATCCATACTGCAAAGAGCGGAGACGAAGCCCTTGATAAGACTCTTAAAAATGCATATCACATAATCTTTATGGATCATATGATGCCGGGCATGGACGGTATTGAATGTATGCATAAGATCAAGGCGCAGGTCGGCGGACTCTGCCGTGAGGCGAAGATTGTTGCGCTTACCGCAAACGCCGGTTCCGAAAATGTGCAGAGATATCAGATGGAAGGTTTTGACGGATATCTTACAAAACCTGTTAGCGGAAGCAATCTTGAAGAGATGACCGCAAAACTCCTGCCGGAGAAGCTTGTTCATTTTACGGGAAGCAGTGCCGAAACTGCACTGAGGGTGTCGGAAGGCCGCGAGAACACAAGCAGAAAAGCTTCGATAGTTATCACTACGGAAAGCGTTGCGGACATACCTCCGGAACTTATCGAAAAGTATAATATCGCCGTTATCCACTACGACGTCAGAACACCTTACGGCGTGTTCAAGGATAACCTTGAAATAGAAGCCAACGGAGTTCTCTCATACATCCGTGACGGGAAAGAGATAAGAACCGCTTCCCCGAGCCCCGCGGATTATGAAAGCTTCTTTGCGGAGCAGCTTACAAAAGCAAACAGGATCCTGCATCTTTGCGTCTCCGGAAACGTTGCAAGTTCAAGCTTCCATTCCGCATCGGAAGCGGCAAGGTCTTTTGAGAATGTTACCGTTTTTGATACTCAGCATATGTCCGGAGGACAGGGAATCATGGTTTTTGAAGCCAACCTGCTTGCCTCCGAAGGAAAGAATGTTGACGAGATAACGGCCGTATTGGAACACACCAAGAAGATGATAAATTCAAGTTTCCTTGTGGGTGGTCTTGAAACTCTTGCAAGCATGGGACAGATGAGCGACGTTGCGGCGCGCCTGACGTCCGCATTTATGCTCCGTCCGGTAATAAAGATGAAGGATGGCCGGATTCGGGTGAGCCGCATCCATTTCGGTCTTAAGGAAGTTGTACGAAAGAAGTATATCCACGACAACTTTAAACACACGGATAGTATTGACAAGCGGATCCTGTATATAACTTATGCGGGCTTTTCCGAAAGCGATCTTTCGGA
>JAFOND010000082.1 GCA_017418645.1 Lachnospiraceae bacterium
ATCATCGCTTGCGTCGTATGTACCGAGCGTATGCATGTTAAGACCGTCTTCATAACCCACCTTTATGTTAAGAGGACCGGAAAATACCGTGGGTTCGATGCGGACTTCATCAATGAAAGTCTCACCTTCGAAGACGCGGATTGCACATTCCCCAAGGTCCTTTGTTGAAAGCATAAGGTGACGGAGTGTCTTTCCTACCGGAGTCTTTTCGTAAACCGTATTTCCATTTGAATCTTTGCTTGTGGGTCCGATTATGTTTCCGTCGCAGACAAGCTGGAAATGAGTGATGTTTACTCCGGCGGTGGCATAGAAATCATCCGGTACATCCACGGAAAGAAGGAACTCTTCCGAATCGATTATGGGACGAAGGGTATAGATACATCCCGTACGGATTATCGGTGTAAGCATTATGGCTTCCGATGACTGCTGAGCCGTTCCTTCGAAGAACTTTGAAAGTCCGCCGCAGGTTGTGCGGTCGAAGGAATAAAGGTTCTGTGAGAATTCGGAAAGCGCGCTTGCCGCATCATCCTTTAAGGAATTGAATTCGTCAACTTCCGCTTCGTATTCGTCTTCCGTAAGTTCTCCCATAAGATAGTTGATCTCGTCAACACCGAGAATTTTTTCCGCCTTGATATATGCCTTATTCGCTTCAAGATATGCCTTCCTTGCGGAAGCATAGTTTGAATATGCTTCATATACATTGTTATAAAGTTCAAGCTGCGCGTTATCCAGTTCCTTACGCGCGGACTCATAATCAAGGGCTGCGGAATAAAGGACATAGGGATCGTCCTCTACGAATCTGATACCGTCGATCTCGCCCTTCAACCATTCCTTCGGAATCTTTATAAACCAGATCTTATAGGATCCTTGCCATTTTTCATCGATCTTTTTAAGGAATGTGTCATAGTCGTTTTTAAATGCTTTTTTCGGGATCTTTACGCCGTCAAGAGCCTGCTGAACATACGGTTCTATGATTCCGATGTTGTCGGCATACTGCTTTTTCATAAGCTCATAGTTAAGACGAAGTGCAAGGAGCGCCTCGTCGTTTGCCATCTGGGCTTCGTATACCGTCGGGTCGTCATCGAGAGCGTAGTTATAAAGATATTCAATGTTATCACGGTTTAAATTTGCCGTGATGAACGCATCCTCAAAGTTAAAATTTCTTGTACAGTCGAAACCGATAATATCGGAGAGTTTCTTCTTTGACTCCTCAAAGGTTGTCATGGCATTTGTAAGTTCAACCGTGCAGTTATCCAGAGCTTTTTCTGCCTTTTCGAGTTTGTCCTGTGCTGCGCGGTATCTTGCCTTTAAGACACGGGGAGAGATCTCGACTTCATTTCCTTCCTCATCCTCTTCCATATATGTTCCTTCGGATTCGAGAACATCAAGGGCCGCTGAACCGTCCTTTACCTTAATTTCCAGTCTCGCAACCGTCTTTTCCAGTTTCTTATGACGCTCGGTAAGCCGCTCAACTTCTGCATTGGCGGCGATTATCTTTATATATGTGTTTGAAACCTTTTCGTTTGTGTCAAGCTCGATATCCGTGATCTTATGCTTTAAAGCAGTGATCTCGTTCTGCATCTGGGTCGGCTTGAACTGGAACTCAAAGGCTTCAGCTTCGTTTGGTTTTTCCGGGAGTTTGATGTTAAAGATCGGTGACCAGCGGAGTGTTCCCATGGAACGCTCTTTTTCACGAAGGGCACGAACGGAAGACTGCATCTTTGCAGTCTTTGCATCTATCTGCATGTCTATCGCTTCAATCTTTTCACTCATGGCGATGGCAAGAGTTTTTGCCTGCGACAGACGGAGTTTTTTCTTGTTTGTTTCGGAAGCATCCTGACTTAAGCGCTGTTTAAGCTTCTCCGCCTCGGATGCATACTGTCCGGAGATATCACTCTTTTCAATCTCTTCTTCCTGTTCATCATCCCCGCCGAAGAGTGAAGAAACCGCATTTATCGCCAT
>JAFOND010000083.1 GCA_017418645.1 Lachnospiraceae bacterium
GGCATGAACAAGATCGACGATTATCTTGTTGAGCATAACGCTATCAGAAACTGGAAAGATGATCTGGGGCTTAATTATGCCGAATTTCTGAATGAGGATAAGAGTGTAACGAAGGCCTGGATAGAAGATGAGAAGTCGCTGGAGGAGAAGTTGAACTTAATACCAACAAACAAGCTGGGCGGCGCAGCCTTCTGGAAACTGGGCTTCGAAACGGACTCCGTCTGGAACCTGGTGAAGAGATATACTAAATAAAAAAGCAACCGTCCCCGTGGTTTCTTAAACTCGAATGCACTCCTTCACCCCTGCCGCCTTCAACAGCCGGTTCATGATGGCATCCGTAAGCCTGTCGGTCTTGGGTTTTTCGGCCAAAATCAGGTCTGCGCCTTCATCGTCGCACTCCCTTAGCAGCCTGTAAAGATCCGCCGCAATGGCCTCTTCGGATTCGTATTCCGAAAACTTTATAACTTTAACCTTTAAACCGGAGGCTTCCGCCTCCGCTTTTCTTTTTTCTATTTCTTCTGCAATCCGCGGGGATACAGAAAGCCTTTCCCCGCGGTTCGCATGATTCGCCTCAAATACCAGGAGTTCCCCCTTCGGCGCATAGTGCCTGTATTTCATTCCCGGAGCCTTCGGCCGTTCTCCGGTCTTGAGCCCGGGATCCGTTAAAACATCGCACCCCAACACTCTCTCGAGGTCTTCTTTAGTTACATATCCGGGGCGTAAGATCATCGGGACATCCCCGGTAAGATCAACAATTGTGGACTCCAGCCCGATCTGTACCGGACCTCCGTCTATAATGCAGTCGATGCGCCCGTCCATATCTTCCTTAACATGGGCCGCTTCCGTGGGAGACGGCCGTCCGGAAAGATTGGCGGAAGGCGCCGCGATCATCACGTTGCTTTCCTTTAAAAGCGCCGCAGCAATCGGGTGCGAAGGCATCCGGACCGCAACGGTATCAAGCCCGCCCGTGGTTTCGTGCGGGATAACGCCGTTTTTCCTAACAACCATCGTAAGGGGCCCCGGCCAGAAGGCATCGGAAAGCTTCTTCGCCGCTTCCGGAAGATCTTCTGCTATCTCTTCCATCTGCGAGAAGTCATAAATGTGCACGATCAGCGGGTTGTCGGAAGGCCGGCCCTTCGCCGCATATATCTTCTTCGAAGCCTCGGGATCTTTGGCGTCCCCGCCCAGGCCGTAAACCGTTTCCGTGGGAAACGCGCAGAGCCCGCCGTTTCTCAGGGCGGAAACCGCCGGCGCCAGTGCATGGCGGAGCGCGCTGCTTGTACCTGCTTCATCGTTCGGCAACTTATCGCCGGAAAGCGCGCTGCTTACTTCGTCCCGCGAAAGCCTGTCATTTATTAGATATTCATTTACATCGATATATAAAGTATTCATAACTTTTGGTATTTTAAAGCATATGGCTTCTTTTTTCTACCTGTTTTTTAGTTAAAATAAGGCATATAGTTTCTTTTGTACGTAAAAACCGGTTTTTCCACGTAGCAGGTGACAAAACCGCAAACAGCAAGTATGACCCGACCGGCAAACAATGTATATTCAACAAAAATTCCTTGCAAAAAAGCACTAAATAGGCGATAATGTACAGGATATTCTATGAGGATGAGAAAAGGGAAAATATCGGATATTTACCGATCCGAGTTCTGAGATGGAGAATAACATAAAAAAGATCATATTCGCCGTCGGAAACGGCATAACGCGGGCTCCGATGATGGAAATGATAATGAAAGCGGAGCTTGACGCCCGCGGCATAACGGAAGAGAACGGAAGACCGGAAGTAGTATCGAGAGGGACGCTTGTATCCTTCCCGGAACCGATAAACCAAAAGGCGGAAGCCGTGATGATATCCCACGGACTCGATCCGAACGGATATATCTCCGAAGAGATAGACGAGAGTGATATCGCCGAAGGCGCCATAGTCTTTACGGTATCGGAGAAGGAACGCCAGCGGATCTTAAGGAACCTTAAAAACTGCAACGAGGAAAATACCTTCATAATATCGGAATATGTTGGGGACGAGCTTCCCGTTATGGACCCGATCGGAGGAACCCTCGCGGTATACGGACTCTGCTTCGAGTCGCTGCAGGTCACGATCCGTAAGCTTGTTGACAAGCTATATCCGAACGGTAACGAAACCGTTGCGTAGGGCTTGCGAGCGGGTGACGATAGAGTGTAGAGTATTCGATACATTGCCCCGAGCGGGTGACGGCGGAGCCGTGCTCGAGCGTCGTCCTCCGACGCGAGAGTACCGTAGCCGGCAGGACCCGCGACAAATAAACAGAGGAATTATATTACAATGAGTTTTAAGAGAGAAGACTATATAAACTGGGACGAATACTTCATGGGTATCGCAATATTGTCCGGAATGCGCTCAAAGGACCCGAATACACAGGTCGGAGCCTGCATCGTCTCACAGGATAACAAAATATTGTCCATGGGCTACAACGGATTCCCGCGGGGCTGCTCGGACGACGAATTCCCTTGGAACCGCGACGGTGACCCGCTGGATAACAAATATTTTTACACGACGCACAGCGAGCTTAACGCGATCCTTAACTATCGCGGCGGCTCACTTGAGGGCTCAAAGCTTTATGTTTCCCTCTTCCCGTGCAACGAGTGCGCGAAGGCCATAATCCAGTCCGGGATAACGGAAGTTATATACGACTCGGACAAGTATGAGAACACGCCTTCGGTAATAGCATCAAAAAGAATGCTTTCCGCATCCGGCATAAAGTTCAGGAAATATGAACATTCCGGAAGAAAGATAGAGATAGAACTGTAACAGGCGACAAGGCTGCAGACGTTAGAAGGCAACAAAGCCTGTAAAAGGTAAAGGCTGAAAAATTTGCAGAAAAAAGACAAAAAATCGCAGAGAGGCGAAGTTGCGGAGATGCTGGCTCTGATCTTTCAGATAAGCATCAGCATGATAGTACCGATCGGGGTCTGCACATACATAGGCTATAAGATCGGGCAGCTCACCGGCGGAGGAGCCGGAAAATACGCGGCGGTGATAGGATTTGTCATCGGCGCCGCAGCCGGAATGAACGGGGTATACCGGCTGGTAAAAAAATACCTGAAAAGAAAATGATAAAAGCATTAAAACGCATAAACGACGCGCTCCCGCAGCTTGTGATAACGATAATCGCATATGGGGCCATCGTACAGATAGCCGGCATGTGGTTCGTAAAAGACAAGATAAGATACACATCCGGGCTCTGGATCGGGATAGCGCTTGCGATATACATGGCAGTCCATATCGGCATCGTTATAAGAACGGCGGTGGATACGGGCGCAACAGACGGCCATACAAGACGGATATCCGCAAAATCGGTGGTAAGATACATCGTGGTCTGCGCCGTGGTATTTGCGGAAACAATGTTAAAGATCGGGAATCCGATATTAACATTTGTCGGGATACTGGGATTAAAACTCTCGGCATACGCACAGCCTTTTATTACTAAACAGATAGAAAAGCGAAAGGGGTGACATCATTTGCAAAGCGGAATTCTTTTAGCACAGTCGGGCGATATCGACATCATGATCCACGGACTGTTTTCCTACGAGCTCTTCGGACAGACCTTCTGGATCACAACCTCACATGTATGTATTTTAATAGTAATGCTGACGCTTATCGTGTTCGCGTTTATCGCGAACCGGAAGTTAAAAGCCGCAACGGAAGTTCCGGACGGCTTTCAGAACGTACTGGAGCTTGCGGTGGAAGCGCTGGACGGCATGGTACAGAGCAGCATGAAATCACACTGGAGACCGTTTGCGAACTATATCGAAACAATCGGACTCTTTATTCTGTTTTCGAATATCTCGGGCCTTTTGGGTCTCCGCCCGCCCACAGCGGATTACGGCACGACCTTCGCCCTTGCGGTAATAACATTTTTCCTTATACACATAAATAAGATAAGACATAACAGTCCGAAAGCGATATGGACGGACATGTGCAGCCCGCTCCCGCCATGGCTTCCGATCTGGCTCCCGATCAATATCATATCGGAACTTGCGGTGCCTGTTTCGCTTTCACTCCGTCTCTTTGCGAACA
>JAFOND010000084.1 GCA_017418645.1 Lachnospiraceae bacterium
CGAATTATCCGAAAGTGCAAACCACGTGGGGGACATTACCGTTATCCCGGTATCCTTCGCTAGAATGCTGTCTATGGAAGAATTACCCTTTGCGGTTTCCATCTGCTGCCATGCAAGAACAACGGTTTTATCGGAAAGAATATGGTTGTATTCTCTTTCAACTATATGCGACGGAACCTCTTCGCTCTTTGATCCCGCAAGCCTTTTATTGGGAACGCAGCCGATAACGCCGTCTTCCGTGATGATCTTGCTCCACTTGCCATAGTTCTCTAACACGGCGACTTTGTCGTTTTTTAATCCCTGTTTTAATATTTTGCTCTTAACTCCGCCGTATCTTCTTATGGCAACATCGCCCCTTAAGGTGCTTATGTTTTTCTCCCAGCCGGCCTTTTCTATCAATATCCTGTTGGGATCGGACTCGATTTCATAATTAATATCCGTGTATTGGATTATAAAATCCAGCGCGATGAAAGGTTCCCCGTATTCGTTTATAACAACGGGGCTGTTAATGGACGCGGCATCCTTATTTATTGTATATTCGGCGTTTCCCAGGGTTGCGGTTATAACGTCCTTGTCCGTAACATATCTTAAGATGTTTTCCTCGTTGTCGTAAAAATATGTATCGTCGAGATTATCCTTCAGAAAGTCGAGGTAAAGATATGCGGCGCCGCTTTTTATGAGACCGTTGGGAATATATGCTTCTTCTTCCGAAAGTTCCCTGTAGTCGCCGTTTAAAATGACGACGGCATCGTCCGGCGCTTGCGTGACATAAAGCTCCGAAAGAGGCATTGTCTCTTTTGTCGGGGCATACTTTTTCACAAGGACAACCGTTCCGAGGATCACTATAATAAAAAGTACCGCAACGGCTATGATAAACCGTTGCAGCTCCTTTTTGCGTTTATTGTTTCTGTTATTGCTTCTTTTTTGTTTCTTTTCTGTTTCTTTTTCCGGCATTTTCCTTACCTAGATTTCAAATAACTTCGCGTATTCTGTGAGGGCGCCTTCCGTATCATGGGCAAGCACGCGCTTTGCCAGCACATTTCCGAGCTGTACGCCTTCCTGGTCAAAACTGTTCACATTCCAAAGGAAGCCCTGGAACATAACCTTATTTTCATAGTGCGAAAGCAGCGCGCCAAGGGACTCGGGATTAAGTTCATCGCCGATGATTATGCTTGACGGTCTGTTTCCTTCAAAGTTCTTGTTCTTATTTTCGTTATCTTTTCCGCCCGCAAAGGCAACGATCTGTGCCGCCACGTTTGCGCAGAGCTTCTTCTGGCTCTTGGAATCCTCGATAACAACATCATTCTTAAGCTGGCTCTCTTTAAATCCGATGAACTGGAGCGGGATGATATCCGTCCCCTGATGAAGGAGCTGGTAGAAGGAATGCTGTCCGTTTGTTCCCGGCTCGCCGAAGATGACGGGGCCCGTAACGTATGAAACCGGCTCGTTATCGCGGTTTACGCTCTTTCCGTTGGATTCCATATCAAGTTGCTGAAGGTGCGCCGGGAATCTTGAAAGTGCCTGTGAATACGGAAGAACAGCTGTGCTGCCGTATCCGAGAACATTTCTTTCGTATACGCCGATGAGCGCATCGAGCATTGCAGGATTCTTTAAGGGATCGTCGATGGCTGCCGTCTTGTCCGCTTCGCCTGCGCCATCAAGGAAACGCTTGAACACTTCCGGACCGAATGCCAGCGAAAGAACCGCGCCGCCGACGCCGGATGTGGATGAATAACGTCCGCCGATATAATCGTCCATGAAGAAGGCACGCATATATTCCGCGCTTTCCGCAAGGGGAGATGTTTTGGACGTTACAGCGATCATATGGTTAGAGGATTTTAATCCCGCTTTCTTTAATGCATGTATTACAAAGCTCTGGTTTGTAAGAGTTTCAAGGGTTGTACCGGATTTTGACACAAGGATGAAGATGGAATGCGCAAGGTCGATGCTGTCAAGAACCGCGGAAGCATCGTCCGGATCAACATTGCTTATGAATTTTGCTTCCATCTTGAAGCAGCCGTTCTTCTTTGCCCAGTTTTCAAGGGCAAGATACATGGCCCTGGGACCAAGGTCCGAGCCGCCGATACCGATCTGGACAACCGTCGTGAACTTCTCACCCGCGCCGTTTACGATCTTTCCGGAATGAACGTCGTTTGCGAATTCTTCTATTCTCTTTACTTCGTTAAGATAGAAGTCTCTTTTGTTTACGTCGTCGGCGATAACATCCTTTCCCAGCTGTCCGCGGGTAAGATGATGAAGCACCATACGCTTCTCGCCCGTGTTTATTACCGCACCGTTATAGAGTTCCTCAAATTTTTCCTTAAGCTGCGCCTCTTTTGCAAGGTCCGACAATGCGGATAAAACATCATCGTCCACTGCCTTTGCCGCATAATTATATTTAAGCCCCGCCGCCATTGGAACGGAATACTCGCGAACGCGCTTCGCGCCGTTTTCTCCGTTTATTTCTGCCTTAAGATCAGTCTTTTTTACCTCACAAAGCTTCTTATATGAAGCCAGCGTATCAAGATTTTTCCAGTCTGCCATATCGGGTTCCTCCGTTTCTTACTACTTTCCTTCTTTAAACAAATCCGATATATTATACGCTATTTTAAGGGAAAAAACAAGGCGAAACAGGGGGTTAACGAATTTCTACATTTCCCATGTCGGCATCGATATCGATGCTGCCGCCGGAGCCGTCTCTTTGATATTCATGCTTTACATCTTCTCCGAAGACCGTAACGGAACCCATGTCCGTCTCTACGCTGATCTCATATCCGGAAACGTCTTCCGCGCTTTCGATCTCCACATTTCCGAGATCCGCATCAACCTCAAGGTCCGTGAAGGTAAGATCATGTATCTCAACATTTCCGAGGTCTGCATTAATGTTAAGCTTGTCTGCCCTTATGTTATTTCCTTCAACATTTCCAAGGTCTGCAACGATGGAAAGCTTATCGAAGGAGATATCCTTCATATCCAGGTTTCCAAGGTCCACCGTTACATCGCCGGTCTTGAACTTTGCGCCTTCCGGAACGGTAAGGATAAGCTTCAGATCTTCATTAACCTTTGCATCCTTAAGGTTCTTGATCTTCTTGTCCCTCTGTTTTATAAGAAGCTTGTCTCCGTCTACTGAAATCCGGGGGAGGAGCTTCTCCGGGCCCCGGTATTTATAGGAATATCCGTCGCCCGTCTCTATCGTAAGGTTAATAAGATCCGCATCTACGTTTATGTTTTTAAATGAGTCCAGGGTTTCCCCTTTCTCTATAATATCGCCGAGCCCTGTTTCGGATCCCAGGTTCTTTCCGAGCTTAAAGCCCCAGCCTATTATATGAAACAGAGTTCCGAATACAACCGCGATGACCGCGCAGATCGTCAGTACCAGAAGCACTATCTTTGCCAGATCGTTTTTCTTTTCTTCCATTTTTATTTACCTCCGTTCTCTTTTTCCGTAATTCTTCTCGATTATTCCCTTAACAATTCCTGCTATGGGCCAGATCAGCCATGTTGCGCCCCACTGGAATGTTGTGAAACTCCAGATAAGGTAGATGCAAAGGATCGCTTTCCAATAGATCGCCATGAATTTATCAAGTGTTTCGTTCTCATATCTTACATCGCCGCGAACGCTTTCATAATTTCCCGCAACAGTCTCTCTGTCGTTTAAGGAAAGAAGAACGTGATATGCTTTTTCCTTGCCGCCGGAGCTTATGATAAGAAGAACGCCTAGGCCAACGAATACGAAGAGGAGTGTCGGTCCAAGGACTCCGCTTGAGGAAATGAGTCCCACATGCTTCATTACGGAAGCGACTCCTTCGATTACGATTGTCGGAACAACGCTTATTATGCAAAGGATGATACCGATGGTAAGCTGAAGTACACGTGAAGTATTGTTGTTAAGTCTTTCGGAGTATACATAGTCGCCTGTTGCATAATCTATGGAGCAGGGCTCTTTCTTTAAGAACTTCCAGAGCTTCATCTCGTTTCCGCTGATGATGAAGATACCTACCGCAAAAGCTATCATTACGAACATCAGTGATACTCCGATGGTTTCCGCGATCACGAACCTTTCATCAAAGGCAGATGCGATGATGGTGGGGATAACGCTCATGATGCAGAGCATTACGCCGAATCCGATAAGAAGGCTGTTCTTTGCTTCCGCATTTATATATGCTTTAGCATCCTCAAGACTTACCTTTCTTGTTTCCGGAGCTTCGTATTCTTCGATCACCGGATCAAGTTTTAATGTTTCTTTTAATTCGTCGAGGTTTCCGAACTCGGAGATTACGGTTCCGACTGCATCGTTTTCCGTCTTTCCTTCCTCGATAAGTTCCGCATATTTATCTTCCATCATCTGTAATAATTCCTGCTTTGCGCGGAGAACTTCCGGGGTGTTCGGCAGGTTCGCAAACATCGATTCCAGATAATTTTTAATTGTCTCCATTTTTATTCCTCCCTTTTGATAAAATGCTCGACCACTTCTTTTGTAAGGTCCCATTCGTCGCATTTATCACGGTAAAAGTTTTTTCCGTTTTCCGTAATACTGTAGTAGGTTCTTTTCTTTCCGTTTTCCGCCGTCTCGCTGTAGGATGTTATCAGGTTGTTCTTTTCCATTCTGGAGAATGCGGAGTATAGTGTTGTTTCTTTGATGATGTATTTCTCTTCCGTCAGCGCCCTAATCTTTTTTGATATTTCATATCCGTATGACGGGGCGTCCGAGAGGAGAAACAGGATCATCGTGTCCGTGTAGCCCCGGATTACGTCCGAGCTTATATTTGCTGCACTCAATGTCTCCACCGTCCTTTCTACGTCTGACGTTGCTTTGTGTGTCGTTGCTTTGTGTGTCGTTGTTTCGTCTGTCGTACTACGTCTGATGGGGTAAATATACCACGGTGGATTTTATTTGTCAACTATTTTTTAAAAATTAAATGCGAAACAGGGGGACGGTTCTTGTGATCGTAACAATCACAAGAACCGTCCCCCTGTTTCGTCGTCCCCCTGATACCGGGTTTTACTTATTACTTCTCAACTCTTCCTCATACGGTCTGATGATCTGGTTCTCCAGCTGGAGGGCGAGACTGTTGTCTCCGCCGTCTTCGAGATCCCTGTAGTATGTGCTCTCTCTTAGAGCGGCGATGGCCTTTAACGCCTGGGCAGTCTTCTTTTTCTTCGAAGAGAAGAATCCGATGTTTCCGGCTTCTGTCTTTATCTCCAGAAGTTTTGCGCGAAGGTAGCGGTCCTTCATGGCATTGCCCGTAGCCTTAAGTTGCTTTTCACTGGCATTTAAAATGATACCGACATCCTTTATTCCGTATCTGATAAGAGCCTTGTATTCCTCGCTCTCTTTGAGCTTTGTGCTTTCGGCAACAATATCGTCCACCTCTTTAATATGCGCTTCCGTGATCTGTTTCGGAAGTATGTGGTATTTTTCGTCAAGCTCCGTTGCCTTTACAAGCCACTTTGAGGAGGATTCTTTGAATATAACCCTGTTCTTCTCGGCTTTCTCACGTTCCGTAAGGTTAATCTTGAAGCCTTCAGCCATTTCTTTTGCAATGCCCGCGTTCTCCATAC
>JAFOND010000085.1 GCA_017418645.1 Lachnospiraceae bacterium
CTCCGAGAAAGAAGGATTCATCCATCCTGATTCCCCAGGACCGGAGAGTTTTTATTACACGTTCATGAGCCGGCGCGCTTCTTGCCGTTACGAGTGCGGTCCTTATGGGAATGTCTTCCTTTGAATATTCTTTTTGCAGAGCCGCAACAGCGGAAAGAAATCCTTTAAAAGGGCCCACGTTTAGAGGAAGATCCTTTAAGCTTTTTTCGCTTTCGTTAAAGCCCTCAACTCCGGCAGTCTGAAATACTCTCTCAGCTTCGTCCGAGAAGATAACGGCATCGCCATCGAAGGCGATACGGATCTCCTTTATGGGATCCGTCATGTAGTCCCCGTTTGTCATTATCAGTCCCGCGGCGATGTTCTGTTTTATTGCGTTTTTTACGTCGTTTTCATCCGCGGAAAGATAAAGATCCGCGCCGAAGGCCGTAAGATACGGAACGATGGAACGCCCCGTCGTAAAGGTTGCGCGGGTTATATCCAGGCCGTAAGCCTCTATGGAATTAAAGATCCGAAGAGAAACTTCCGCGCTGTTTCGGGACATTATAAGGACTTCGACGGGCTTTTCCTCGTCATTGCTTTTGTTATTTAAATTCAGTAGGGCTTCAATTATGGAAAACGCCGGCCCCTTTTTTAAAACCTCTTTTTCGTGCGCCATCTGGTATTCTATATATTTTTCCGCCCCCTTTTCCTCGAAGATCCTGTTTTCTTCTTCAAGGTCAAAGAGTGCTCGTGTTGAAACTGCAATTCTTAATTTCTTGCACATATAATGCTCCTTTCTGCCGGCCGGTCGTCACAGGATGTACGACTCGCACGCCTCTCTCACTAAGCTCGTAAGCATTTTGCCGATTCATGCTCGTCTCGGGAAGAACTCGCTTCGCTCAAACAACTTCCCGAGGCTCGCCGGCAAAATACTAACTTGCTAAGTGTTCGGGCTATCGCTCGCTGCACATCCGGCGACGCCCGACCGGCTCAATACAGAACCTATGTTTGGAACATATGTTAGCAGAAAATATGTTCGATTTCAACTACAAGATATGGAGGCCTGCCCACTATACTTTGTGTAGCAGTTTTTGTATAATGGACGGGATATTGAGATAATACGTTATGATTGGTGGAATCAGCCGAAATATGAGCGATGGAACAATAAGCAAAAAAGAAAAGATTGTCGGAATAGAATTCGTCCGCGCTATGTTTGCGACAGGCATCGTGTGCTATCATTTTGCATGTCACAGCGCATACGCGGCGCCGATTCTCTATCGAACAAAAAATGCGTTCTGGGGGCACATCATTGTTATGGGCTTCTTTTTGCTTTCCGGCGGAATGCTTTACCTTAATGATCATGAAGTAAAAGATATAAAGAAGTTTTACGTTAAACGCATGAAGTCTATATTTCCTCTGTTCTATATTGCGTTTCTGTTTTTCTTTTTCTTAAACGTTATACAGGCGAAGAAGCTGTTTTACGGTCCGTCTCCATGGACAATGTTCCTTTCCGTTATCGGTATGGACGGCTATCTTCTGTATCTCATACCGAACTATTACACCATCGGTGAATGGTTTCTCGGCGCGATCATCATTGTTTATCTTCTTTATCCGCTGCTTGTAAAGCTTATGGAAAAGCATCCGGCGATAACGATGTCGGTAATAACCATTCTCTTCCTTTTGCAGCTTTTGGACGGAAAGGTTCAGATGGAAAAGATCCGTCTTCCGTTTACATGCATTTTTCCGTTTGCAGTCGGAATACTTCTTTTCAAATACAAAAAAGTTTTGGACAGTAACATAACACTGGCCGTATCGGGCGTGTTATTTCTGCTGTTTTGGTTAGTCTATATTCCGGTGGATGAAGTTATATCCACGGAGGTTTCCGGGATAACACTATTTATAATCCTCTATCGCATCGGAAACATTCTTACCGGGCAAAAAGCAGTGGCAAAAGTATCCGGTTTTCTCGGTGCTCTTTCGTATCCGGTCTTTTTTGTTCAGCACCAGGTGGTTGTCCGTTTACAGCTCATTAAAAACCCGGTGTCGACGAGGGGATATGTTGTTTTGCTTGCCGCATCGGTGGCGGTTTCGTTTTTTGCGGCATGGATACTTAAGAATGTATACAAAACCGGCAGATTTTTGTATAATAAGATTTACGCGTTTAATAAGTAAGAGCAATGATTTTTTGAGAAAAAGGTAAAAATCATTGCTATTTGAGCCGAATCCGGAGGGGAAAAAGGCGTAGAAGCAATGATTTTTGAGGAAAAAGGTAAAAATCATTGCTATTTGAGCCGAATCCGGAGAGGAAAAAAGGAGAAAGAAAAATGAACGATTATATGATACGCGCGACGGCTGCGGGAGAGCAGCTTCGCGCATTTGCAATAACAACAAAAGATACCGCGGAGTTCGCAAGAAGCGCGCATAATACATCGCCGGTGGTAACCGCTGCATTGGGGAGAATGCTTTCAGGCGCGGCGATGATGGGCATGATGATGAAGGATTCAAGCGATCTTCTTACTCTTCAGGTCCGGGGCGAAGGTCCGATGCAGGGGATAACCGTCACCGCAGATAATGCGGGACATGTTAAGGGATTCCCGAACGTATCGGATGTGGATATTCCGTTAAAGGAAAACGGAAAGCTTGACGTTGGCGGCGCTCTCGGAATGGGCTTTCTTCGTGTCATGATGGACACCGGCGCAAAGGAACCGTATGTCGGAACCGTTGAACTTCAGACGGGAGAGATCGCGGAAGATCTTACATATTATTTTGCCAAGAGCGAGCAGACCCCCTCTGCGGTGGGACTCGGAGTTCTTGTGGACAAGGACTGTTCAGTAAACTGCTCCGGAGGTTTTATCGTACAGCTTCTTCCGGATGCAAAAGAAGAGACGATATCACAGCTCGAAGAAAACATAAAAAACATTAAGAGCGTTACGGATATGCTGAAGGAAGGCAAAACTCCGGAAGGAATCCTTAATGAGGTCCTTAAAGGCATGGATGTTTCCGTAACGGAAAAATGCGATGTATCCTTTGAATGCAATTGCAGCAGGGACAGAATAGAAAAGTCACTTATTTCGCTTCCCAAGGAAGATCTTGAAGATATGATAAACGAGGGAAAACCCATTGAGGTACGCTGCCAGTTCTGCGAGAAAAAATATGAGTTTTCGGTGGACGCCATAAAGGCGCTTAACGATATAAGACTTGCGGCATCCCTTGCCAGGAAGAATATAGTAACGCTGGGCGGAGAATAATGTTTAAAGATTGGTTCGGAGACAGAAAATTTTACAGTAAGGCGCTTGCGGTAGCAATCCCGATAATGATACAGAACGGGATCACGAACTTTGTTAACATGCTGGATAACGTGATGGTGGGTCAGCTCGGAACGGATGCGATCTCCGGCGTCGCCATCATAAACCAGCTTATGTTCGTATTCAATCTCTGCGTATTCGGCGCGTTTTCCGGAGTCGGTATCTTTACCGCGCAGTTTTACGGCAAAGGGGATCACGAGGGCGTCCGCTATACCTTTCGGATGCAGGTGTTTGCGGCCCTGTTTCTTATCGCGCTCGGTTTTTTTGTCATTTTAACATGGGGCGATCCCATAATAATGAGGTTCCTTACGGCGGATTCGGGCGGGGGAACGGTTGA